>CAYODA010000024.1:0-17372 GCA_964402625.1 uncultured Syntrophomonadaceae bacterium
GTGGGCGAATAGCTCAGCGGGAGAGCACCTGCCTTACAAGCAGGGGGTCGTAGGTTCAAAACCTACTTCGCCCACCAGGAATCCTTTAATGACAGTCCTTAACGGGCTGTCATTATTTGTATATAGGGAAAGATATGTTGAATGTACTGTAAATGCTCTGCGCGAAATTTTTGATGATAAGTACCTTAAAAAAATAATATATTTTAAGAAAGGGATGGAACTTTCCTACACCTTTCAAGCCAAATACCTGGCAAGCAAATGTTTCCATGTATCGATTTAAGGCATATTATGTTGTAGTACTTTACAATCGCTAAGAAATATTGTAATATTATTATAAAATAAAAAATTTTAAAAATTATATAAAATCACATTGATTGAGAAAGGAGGTAAAGATAAACTATTTTATTAAATTAAACTATTATATCAATAAAGGGGGAAACAAATGGTGTCTTGGAAAAAAGGTTTGTTGGCCGTGGGTATTCTTATATTAATTCTCGCCTTGATATCTGGATGCGATGATCCCGATGAAAAAGAAGTAGAAGAAGAAGTAGAAGATGTAGAAGAGGAAAAAGAGGTGGTTATAGGTTTTAGTGGTCCCTTAAGCGGTCCTGCTGCGGAATACGGTGAAGATAACCGGGATGGAATGGACATGGCCATAAACGACATTAACGAAGCTGGAGGAATAAACGTCGACGGGATTAATTACACTCTCAGATTGGAATCTCTGGATGATCAGGCGGATCCAACTCAGGCAGTTACCAATGCTGAAAGATTAAAAGACAGCTACAATGTTCCTGCTGTTTACAACCCGGTAGCCACAGCAATAACTCCAACCTTGGGAATTAACGAAGAGGAAGGCCATGAATTTATTATGATGGCCTACACCAGCACACCACTCGAACTGGAAATTGATAATGACCTGGTTATGTATATACCCCCTTCTTTTACTTCCTGGGTACAGCATTTATCTACATGGGCCTGGGAAGAAGGCTGGCGAGATGCTGCCATGCTGGTTACTGCCGGTGCTTACGGGGATGGCTGGCGTGAAGCTTTCGAGTTATTTTGGGAAGATGAACTTGGTGGAAACGTGGTTGCTGATCATCCAGCTAATTATTATGAGCAAACTGACTTTTCTACTGAGGTTACTTCCATTATGGACGCGGGTGCTGACGTAATACTTATTGGAGGCCCGAGTGCTCCTACCGGCTTGGCCGTTGAACAGGCAAGGGAGATGGGGTACGAGGGGGGCTTTATCATGATCGACCAGGCCAAGGTTAATTACCTGGAGGAAGTACTGGACGGCCTGGATTTACTTGATGGGATGATCTGTCTCGGCCCACCTGCTCAAGCACATACTCCCAGTGCAGTTGAATTTGACGAAAGGTTGGCTGCTGAATACCAGCCCACGGCAGTAACTTTCGAACACTCCAATGCCTATGCTGCCACTATTCTTTTGGCCAAAGCCATGGAAGAAGCGGGCAGTGTGGAGGATCCTTACGCTATAAGAGAAGCCATTCCGGATACTTTACCCCTGCTGGATGGGGATGTCGATTATCCGCTGGTACTGGAGTATTACGGTATACACGACACCGGGCGGCTGCTTTACCCCATCAATAACGTCATGGTAAGGGACGGAGAATATGATGAGATGCAGTCTATTGTATGGGCAGCCGAATCCCAGGAGGAGTTTGAGGAAATTGTTAGCATGCTTACCATAGATCCTGAACGAGGTGAAGATTACTTTAATTATTTATGGTATGAAGAATATGGTATTTTTGAACCATATGACTAGTAATGGGGCCTGCAGGCTTTCTGCTCTAGCGTAGAAGATCGTATTGTTTAAGTATTATAAGGAGGCGGACGACTCTTAAAGTTGGGTCTCCGCCTCCTTGTTTTTTAAGAAGTTTGCTGTGCCTGTAGCCGGTTATTCAGAAACAAGCTGCTCACGAAGTGCTTTTTTGTTCATTTTTCCTACGCTAGTTTTGGGTATTTCCTCCAGTTTAAGGAATTTGTCAGGTATCCACCATTTGGCTACCTTGTCTCGGAGGTATTCCGCTATTTCTTCTTCGGTAATTTCTTCTCCTTCCACAGGTTTTATGCAGGCCATAGGTCTTTCCTGCCATTTTTCGTCGGGGATGGCTATTACTGCTGCCTCCATTACCTTGGGATGTCCCATAATCTTGTTCTCCAGGTCAACTGAAGATATCCATTCACCACCGCTTTTAATAAGGTCTTTAGAACGATCCTGTACCTGTAAATACCCTTCCGGGTCTATGCTCACTATATCTCCTGTATGTAGCCAGCCGTTTTTCATGGTCTCTTTACTTCTTTCGGGATCTCGGAAGTATTCCTTTGCTATCCAAGGTCCTCTCAGGCACAGCTCCCCCATCTCTTTTCCGTCCCACTTGATTTCGCGTCCCTGGTCATCTATGATTTTCATCTCCAGGCCCGGTGCCAGAAGCCCCTGCTTGGCCTTGACTTCGTACCGGGACTCCGGGTCCCAGCTTTCCATATGGGATTTAAGTCGTGAAGCGGTAACCAGTGGCGAAGTTTCTGTCATGCCGTAAGAGTGAAGCACTTCAATACCATGTTTTTCCTGGAATGTTTTGATGAGATCTTTAGAGATTGCCGAGCCTCCGTTGACCAGGAAACGAAGGCTACTGAAGTCATATCTGGCACCGCTTTCCAGATGGTGATACATGGCCACCCATATAGTAGGAACGCCTGCAGAAGCGGTAACTTGTTTTTCTTCAATTAACTGGCAGAGAGCTTCCGGCCTCATATCTCTTCCAGGGAGTACTATATCTGCGCCCATCCAGGGACAGGCAAAAGGAAGGCCCCATGCAAGAACATGAAACATGGGCACAACCGGCATGATGACGTCCTTCTGGGAAAGGCCCAGGTAGTCGGGTACAGAAAGGCTTAGGCTGTGCAGATAAATAGAACGGTGGGTGTACATCACTCCTTTAGGAAGTCCTGTAGTAGCGGTAGTATAGCAGAGAGCCGCCGGAGTAGTTTCTTCCAGGTTTTCTGGGAAAACAAAGTCAGATGAAGCTTCTTTCAAAAGTTTTTCATAACTAAAAACCTGTTTAAGGTTAGTTTCTGGGAGTTCTTCTCTGTCTGACATAACAACTACCTTTTCTACTGTTTTTAAGTGATCCATTGCTTTTTCCAGTGCGGGCAGGAGATCTTCATCAATGAAGATAATTTTATCTTCTGCATGGTTAATCACATGAATAAGATGTTCTGGGAAGAGTCTCAAATTCAACGTGTGCAAAATTGCACCGCTGCAGGGAACTGCGAAATAAAGTTCCATGTGGCGGTGATTGTTCCAGGCAAATGTTCCTACACAGTCGCCTTTTTTTATCCCAAGTTTCTGAAGCACATTAGCCAGCTTTTGGACTCTCTGATAAAATTCCTGGTAGTTGTATTCTGTGTCTTTTACCGTGCCCCTGGAAAATACTTTTTTCTCCGGAAAAAGATTGTAACTCCTGTCCAGCATAGTTTTCATTAAGAGAGGATAATCCATCATCATAGTGGCACAGCCGGTATGTTATACCGACCTTCACCTCCTTTGTTAGTTTAGGCAACTAATCTTTAAGTTAGGTTATTTAAACTGGTTTAAATAGTTTTCAAGAGAACCCGCATCACCCCCTGCTATCAAAGTTAGAATATTTAGTGAAATATATTTCTTGTTTTAATAATTTAAATACCACATAGAGATGTCAAAATCCTTTAAAAAGAAACAATTTTTCCACCATGCTTTATTACAACCATTTAATTCTATTTCTTTTGCATTCTGTCAGGTATTTGCACAATAATTAAAAATCATGTACAATCTTCACAAAATTATTAATTCATCTACATTCATAGAGAAAATTACGGCTTTCAGAGCAAAGGGAGGGAAGCATGAAATTTCGTGACATACGTTATGAAACCGATGGCAAACTGGGATTTTTAACTTTAAGCAGACCGGAGGTATTAAACGCAATCAGAAAAGAAACCTGGGATGAATTATCGCGTGCGCTGGGAGAAGTTAAACGAAGCGAAGAAACTAGGTGCCTGGTAATTTCAGGTGAGGGCAAGGCCTTTTCCTCCGGCCAGGATTTGCAGGAAATGGAAGCGCTAATGGGGCAAGAGGTTGATTACTATGTTGTAAAGCAGAACGTGGAAAAAATGCAGCAAATCACCAGGGAGATTATTAATCTACCCCAACCGGTAGTAGCCGCAGTTAACGGGTATGCGGTTGGAGCTGGGGCGGAACTGGCAATCGCTTGCGATATGCGACTTGCTTCGGAAAACGCAGGCTTTGCTTTTGCCGAGGTTAAGGTAGGGTTGTTTGAATCCAACGGGGTTACTTACCTGCTTCCCCGTCTTGTTGGTCTGGGCAGGGCCAAAGAATACCTGCTAACGGGAAGACGCATTACAGCGGAAGAAGCTTATAAATCGGGGCTAGTAAACAGGGTTACTTCTTCGGAAAAATTCCAGGAGGATGTAGAGGAGACGGCCCGTTTAATGGCAGAAAATGCCCCGGTTTCTATGCGATATGCCAAAACCTGTCTTAACAAATCGGGAGAAATAAGCCTAGATGAAGCCATGATCCTGGAAACAGACGCGGTTATGACTTGTAGTTATACCAGAGATGTACGTGAAGGAGCTAGGGCCTTTCTGGAAAAAAGAAAACCTGATTTTAAAGGTAAATAAACAATATAAATAATCATTATATTGTTTTTGGGAGAGACCATTAATATTATGTTAAGAGAGGTGATAGACTGTGGCGGTAGATTTTAAATACCTGTGGGAGTATGTAGATGAGTGGAGCAAGCTGCAGCCGAATAAGTTGGCAATCAGGTATTACGACCGGGTTTATACGTTTAACGAATTTAACGAAATCACTGAGCGCCTCTCCCGGGCTTTCTTAAGCATGGGGGTTAGCAAAGGTGACCGTGTAGTTACGATACTTCCTTCTATCCCTGAATACGTTTTTACCTTAATAGCCTCCAATAAACTGGGAGCAGTGGTAGTTCCCCTGGATGTGCGCTACAGGGAGGCCGATATCAAAAGGTTCCTTTCTCACGTTGAGCCCAAAATAGTAGTCACTCTGGACAGGGTTGAAGACAACGATATATTGGGCTCTTTGATAAAACTTCAACAGGATATAGGTACCGATTTAGAATACATCGTTGTCGGCGACACTTTTGATTTTGGTATTTCTTTTCAGGAGATTATAAATACCGAGCACTTCTTCTTTGATGAATTAGAAGAATTAAAAGCTACCCAGGAACCTGATGAAGGGGCACTTATTATATTTACTGGCGGTACCACGGGTATACCTAAAGCAGCACTGCTTTCTCATCGAAATGTCTCACTGATGTGCGCTTATGAAGACGAGTACATAAATAATCTGTTGAAGAGTCTAGGAGTGGAAGGCAGGTTCAAGACCCTGGTATCTCTTCCACCGAGCCATGTGGGAGGCACCCTGGAAAATATCGGTACCGCCCTAGTAGGAGGGCTGGAAATGGTAATGCTGGAACGCTGGTCGCCCTACCAGGTTCTGGAGACCATGATAAATGAAGAAATACCCCTTTTTGGGGGAGTGCCCACCATGTACAGTATAGTTCTCAATCTACCGGATCTGGGCCGTTTTGATTTTTCCTGTATCAAACTGGTTGTTCTGTCCGGGGAGAAAGTTTCCCTGGAACTCATAGAAGACATTAGAAACAGGCTGTGTAGAAATATTGTGGTGGGATATGGTAGCACGGAGGCAGGCGCCGAAGTCACCTTTACCACCCCTGACGTGCCTTCAGAAAAATTGGCTGAAGGTTATGTGGGCAAGCCGCTTCCCGGGGTGGAAATACAGGTAGTTGATGAGGATGATAATCCCTTACCTCTTGGAAAGGTGGGGGAGGTTCTGGTAGGAGGAGATCTTACCATAAAAGGGTATTTTACCATGCCGGATGAAGACCGGGAAGGCTTTACTCCGGAGGGTTATTGTAGAACCGGGGACCTGGGATACCTAGACCGTGAGGGCGGCCTGTACATCAAGGGAAGAAAGAAACAGATAATAAGGGTGGGAAGTTATACCGTTCTACCCAACGAAGTGGAGGAAGTAGTTCTGGAAGAACCGGGGATAGCCATGGCCGCAGCGGTGGGGATACCCCATGAAATATACGGTGAAGTGGTATGGCTCTTTGTTAAGCCCGAAACAGGTTATGAAATAAAAAAAGAAGATATTATTAATACATGCAGCGAGAAGCTGGCGGATTTTAAAGTACCCAGGAAGATAGTGGTGCGCCGGGAAATACCCGTGACCAGAATCGGTAAAGCAGACAGGGATCTTTTGAGGAAGGAAGCCATAGATTCCCTGTCTTAGCCTACGAATACTAAATTTTAAAAGGAGGGAACAGTTTCTTATGATAGTAGATTTCAGGATGGTTCCGCCATTCCAGGAATATACCACCGAAAGTGAAATGAGGAGGGTATTTACCGAAGGATACCTGGCTATTTACGGAGACATATACGGGGAATACCTGAGTTCTGCCCGCAGTACTGTGGAAGATCTGATACAGGAGATGGACGAAGCTGGGGTTGATTACGGTGTTTTGCAGGGAGAATGGGGCTATGGGGATTACCGGAAATTAAACGATGCGGTTTATGATATAGCCTGCCGGTATCCCCGCAGGTTCCCGGTTTATTTTATGGGCCTGGATCCGGGAAGGAATGACTTGATGGAACGGGTGATTGAAAAGGAGGTAAAAGAGAGAAATTTTTCCGGGGTAAACATTCAATCCTGGGCCACCCGATTGCCTATCAACCACAGGTGCTGGGGGCCGGTGTATGCAAAATGCCAGGAGTTGGGCATCCCTGTTTCTATCCATACATCCATTAACTTTGCCGTAGATCGCCCTATTGGACTGGGAAGGCCCTTGTATATAAGCGAAGTGGCAGCCGAATTTCCGGATCTTACAATAATCGCCAATCATGCCGGTTGGCCGTGGGTAACAGAAATGGTAGGGGTGGCCTGGAAGCATCCCAACGTCTATATCGAAATAGGAGCCCAGTCGCCAAAGTACATTGCCAAACCTGGCACAGGATGGGAGCCCTTGATTGCTTTTGGTAATAGCCTACTCCAAGATAAAGTGTTGTTTGCCACTGACAGTATGCTTCCCCAGAAACAGGTAGTAGCAGAATTAAAGGAAATGCCCTTGAAAGATGCTGTTAAAGAAAAATGGCTGGGTCTTAATGCCGAGAGGCTTATCCAAAGGTTGTCAGAGAAAAGAGATAGTTAAAATTGATTTGTCCACACCTCTGTATCTTGAAAGGATTAACAGTTACCTATAAAGAAAATTATAATTGTGACAGGCACAGTTTTAATAAAACTATTCTATCGGGGAGATATGTTTGAAGATATATGGTGCCGATTTTAGCGGGAGCAAAACCCCTTACGGTGGAATTTATTATGCGGAAGGGGCAGGGGAAGAAGGCCGGTTTACTGTCCGTCGCGTGGTGACCTGTGACGACCGGCTGGATTTAGCATACGCGGTGCACGCATCACGAGCCCCCTGGGGGCTGGATTTTCCTTTTGCCTTACCCCGGGAAGCACTAAAAGTTTTAGGGGTGAGCACCTGGCAAGAACTACTAAAAGAGGTGACTTGCCTTTCACGGGAGGAATTCGAAGAAAAACTTTCCGGGGGTGGCCTCTCTTCCTGCGAGTCCAGGTGCCGGGAGGCTTCCGCCTGCTGCCGTACCACTGATGCAGCCGTTTCGGCGTTCAGCGCCTTAAAGAAAACCAATCCCCGTATGCGGACCATGACCTATGCGGGATTGAAGTTCCTCTACTACCTGCGCCGGCTGGGGAATACCGTTTATCCTTTTGATAAGCCGGATAAAAACTCTTCTCGCCTTTACGAGGTATACCCTTCTCACACCTGGAATCTGTTGGGTTTACCGCGGAGCACAGATATAAAGGCTTTTGCTGATGAGTTCAGCCGCCGCTTTGATTTCCCGGTTTCGGTGGAAGAGGTCCTCCCGGTGGACAGCCAGGATGGTGCGGACGCGGTGGTGGCATGTGTAACCCTGGCATACACCCTTTATATATCAGGCCGGGTACCAGGCAGCAAAGAAGAACAATTTCCCGCGGGGCCAGATGAGCGCTCTGCCTCCCATATCGAGGGATTGGTGGCAAGGGCAGGCCAGTATTAGTCCGGGAATTCGGTTTGATGATGTTTGCTTGCCTGGAAAATACTATATTAATGAAGAAAAGGTACCCTCTTTTTCTATTGTTCCGCCACACCCCTGGCAGTATTGGCTTCTACCCTGCTTCCTTCCCGAATGTCCTTTAAATCGTGTTCTACTATTACCAGGTCGCCTTCTGAGAGCCCCCGGTTAATCACTACGCGGTGGTTGGCTTCCAGTCCGGTTTCCACTTTTCGCACCCTGGCCCGCCCTTCTTCGACCACAAACAGGGCGTCGTCTCCGTCGTCGGTAAAGAGGGCGCGATTGGGTACCACCATTTCTCCAGAAAGTTCCATGGTGGTGAACTCTACTTCCAGCTCAAAACCCGGGCTTATTTCTACATCGTCGGGAAGATCCGGCAGGATGGTAACCTTAACCCGTTCTTCTTCCAGCCCCAGGGGAGAATGGGCTTTTTCCGCGTAGGCTGCTATGTCAACAACTTCACCGGAAAATTCCCGGTCGGTATCCCTTTTCTCCAGGGTGAGGCCTACGGTCATGCCTTCATTAATATCGAATATATCCCGGGTTAGAACGCGAGCCTCCACTTCCAAGACATCCGGGGAGAACAATTCCATCAGGGGCATTTCCGGGCCGGCCAGCTCTCCCGTTCCGGCTTCCAGGTTCTTTACTATACCCGAAACGGGGGCGTGTACGCGATAGTGGTCCAGCTGGTGGTGGACCAGGTTTATCTGGGAAGCCAGGGCGTCTTTTTGGGCCTGGATTATTTTTTGGCTGCCGCGGGGAGGGTCGTAACCTTCTTTTAAAGCATCCAGCGCTTCCTTTTGCAGCTGCAGGTGACGGCGGGCCTGGCTTAACAGGTCTTCCGCTTGCTGCAGTTCTGCCTCGGGGACCACCCCTGCCTGGTGCAGTTTTTTCACCTTTTCGTAGTCTCTTTTAGCAGCATCTTTACTTTGCCGGGCCTGTTCAATGGCGATTTCTTTGCTTTTGATTTCCGCCTCTCCCGGTTCCTGGTAGAGTTTTTCCTCTTCACCTTCCAGGGCCCTTAGCCTGGCCTGGAGCTCTTCCAGCTGGTAGTGCAGTTCGTCGTCTTCCAGAACCGCCAGCAGCTCCCCTTTCTCTACCCGGTCCCCTTCTTCAACCTTTAGCTCTACGATGCGGGCGGTGGTCAGGGGGTGGACAGCAAGTTCAACCGGTGGTTTCACCATGCCGTCCTCGGTAAAGCTCTTTTGTATCTCTTCCGGCTTCATCTCTTTTACTTCCACTTGTGTGCCCTGCAGGGCCTGGGCAACCACAAAGCCTCCTACCAGCAGTACCGCCAGAGCTCCCAGTATAGCTTTCCACTTTTTCTTCAATCTTTCTCTCCCCTTTCCAGGCTGTTCATTTTATTTTTATTCCCGCGATTTTAATACTTCCACCAGGTCCAGCTTCTGCACTTTATACAGGGCAAAACGCTGGGCCACCCAAATGGAAGCCACGGTAACTAGCACACCTGTTAAAAGAGCTGCTGTGGAGATACCGGCGGGAATAGAGTACATATCGGTAGTCCATTCCCGGGCAAAAGCTTCGTGGATGAGGTGGGCCAGCGGAATTCCCGCCAGTAATGCAAAAAAGCTAATAAACCACTGTTCAAAGGTAATTACCGACAGCACCTCCCGTGAGGTCATTCCTAATACGCGCATGGAAGCCAGCTCCCGGTTGCGTTCCGAAAGTATAATAAAGCTGGAAACGTATATTATAGAGAAGCTGAAGATGATACCAATGAGTACCAGCAAGTAGATTACGCTGCCTGCCGCCTCCCACTCTTCCTCCAGCATTTTCCTCAAGCTCAGCCACCCGTCTATACCGGCCACATTTTCGCTTTTCCGGTAGGTGTCGGTTAGAGAAGAGGCGACTGCCCGGCTTCCGCTGCTGCCTTCTACCAGCAGCGAGGTGGCAAAAGATCCTTGCCTGGTTATCTCTTCCACCGCGGAAAGCTCCATGTACGCATTCATGCCGATATACTGGGGTATTGTTTTTATAACCTCCAGATAAACTTCTTCCCGGAAAAAGGGACTGTCTACTTCCACCGTATCGCCGGGCTTGACATCCAGGTTTTCCCCCAGCCGTTCCGATAGTATGAGCCCGTCACTGGAGGGTAGTATCCGGTTGTTGTCCTCGTCCAGGATGTTGTAGAGTCTTCCCTCGCGGGTCAAACCCAGCAGTTTAACGTCTTCTTCCAGCCAGCGGCTGGAGAGGGTGACCGGCACCTCGGCCATGGGTTCCACCCGGCTTACTTCCGGGTGTGCGGCTACTTCCTGCCCGGCTGCTTCCCGGGGCTGCGGGCTGGCCAGGTTGATTCTGGCGTCGTAGGTCTCCACGTAGTCGTACTGGTGGAACATGAAGGTGGGCATGGCTTCGTTTGCCAGGGACCAGGTAAAGGCCACCATGGCACAACTGACGGAGATACCAAAAAACATGAAAGTGCTTCTGGCGGGGCTTCTTCCCAGGTTCCGCACCGCCATTTTCCCCTGTACGGTTAGCATTTCCGTAAAGATGGCAAATTTCTCCAGAACAGTCTTTTTACCCGAAGGCGGAGCGGGTGGGCGCATGGCTTCGGCGGGGGCCAGTTTCAAAACCTGGCAGGCCCCCAGGAAACCGGCCAGCCCCATCACCACCAGGGCCAGGGCAATTCCCAGCAAAAGGTAGTTCAGGGTGAAACCGGCGAATATTTCCGGCAGTTTAAAAAAGTCGTACAGCATGGAGGTAAGCGGGTTGGCAATCCACATCCCCACCAGACCTCCTACCAAACCCCCGGCTACAGCCAGTGCCAGGGAAAATGAAAGGTAATGAAACAGTACTTCCCTGTTGCTGTAACCCGTGGCTTTGAGGATACCTATCTGGGTACGCTGCTGTTCTACCAGCCTTTTGAGGAGGATGAAAATAATAAAGCCGGCCACGCCCAGTATAATTAGAGGGAAAAAGGATCCCAGCATTTCTATAACTTCAATTTCTTCCTGGAGAATAAAATGGCTGCTGTGGTCTTCCCTGGGGTAAATAGTATTCAGGCCATAAGCTTCCAGTTCGCGTTTCAGTTCTTCTTCTACCACGTGGTATTCGGCGCCGGGTTCCAGGCTGAACACCAGGTCGTTTACTCGATCCTGCATATCGGGAAAAAGGTCCCACATGGTATCCAGGGGCAGCAGGGCTACCCCAAACTGGTCGGGATTGGGGTAGATTTCTGTTTCCGAACGGAGCAGGTACGCAAATTCAGGTCCCAGGGCAGTGCCCCGGAAATTAATTTCTTCCAGCTTACCTTCGTAAACGATTTCCAGGGTCTCGCCCGGTTTTAACTGGTGAGCTTCAGCAAAAGAAGTATCCAGCAGGGCGCAGCGCTCGCCTTTCATCAGGTCTTCCCCTTCTAAAAGCATGACATTGTTGAGCCTCCCGGGATCGGCCAGGTTTTGGGAAATCAGGCGCAGATAGATACTCTCGTCGGCCTCGGGGTCATATACCCTGACCTCCCGGGAGAACCTGCCGGTCACCTGTTCAACACCTTCTATATCGGCCAGGCCTGCTACGTCACGCTTGAGCATGGATTCTACTTCGGCAAAACCGTGGGCAAAATTTTGCTCCCGGTACAGCGTATTTTTGGCCAGGCTCAGGTTATCGTTGGCAATGGAGAATCCCATAAAGATCATAAGACCCAGGATTATTAAAACCAGGCAGGAGAGGTAGGAACCCTTGTTGCCGAGAATGTCCCGGAACATTTTTTTCCATAACATTACCAGCTCACCTCTTCAGGTGGGAGGGGTTTTTCGTTTTCTTTAACCCACTCCACCAGGCCGTCTTTGAGGTAAACCACCCGGTCCGCCATTTTGCTAATGTTGGTATTGTGGGTTATGATGACTACTGTTTTGCGGTAAATATTGCAGAACTCCCGCAGTATTTTCAAAATATGCTGGCCAGTGGGAAGGTCCAGGGCGCCCGTGGGTTCGTCGCATAACAAAAGACGGGGGTTCTTGGCCAGGGCGCGGGCTATGGCTACCCGCTGTTGTTCACCGCCGGAAAGCTGGGAAGGAAAGTGATCCGCCCGGTCTTCCAGGCCAACCTGCTCCAGTAGCCCGGTTATGTCCAGGGGGTTGTTGGCTATCTGCACGGAGAGGTGAACATTTTCGTACGCGGTAAGGTTGGGCATCAGGTTGTAGAACTGGAATATAAAACCAACTTCGTCCCGGCGATACCTGGTTAGCTCGGCTTCCCCGGCGTCGTGCAGGCTGCGGTCACCGAAATAGATTTCCCCCTCGCTGGCCTGGTCCATCCCGCCGATAATATTTATCAGTGTGCTCTTTCCCGAGCCGCTTTGGCCCAGTACCACCACCAGTTCGCCGTCGTACAGGGAAAAATTCACCCCGTTTAGAGCGTACACAGTTACCTCTCCCATTTGGTACCTCTTTTTAACTTTCCTGGCAACAACCAGTTCCTGGGGCATGCCTTACCCTCCCGTTCATTTTTTTCTTGTTCCTCGTTTCTTTTATGTATATAATAACAGAAAAATACAAAGGAGGTGGAGTATAATGTATGGCAGCAAGTTGGATTTAAGTATATTTGAAAAACTGCAACTGGAAAATCACCCCGTAGGGGTTAAGTACTCTTTTTTAAAGCCGGAAAATGTAGAAAACATAGGGAAGAGCATGGCGTTATGCGAAATGCTTAATGAAGTTAATAAAAGAGGCAAGCCTTTCTATGCCACTAAAGATAACGAGGATTGTGTGGGCAAGGTGCCCATGGGGTGGGAAGACACACCTCCTCCGGCGGAAGCAGGTTTAATAGGCCCCAGGTGGGGGACGCATGAGGAACCCCGCGCTAATGCACAGATTTATAAAGATGTTCCCAGGTTCTCCCGCGGTGTAGTGAATTATGTAGTATTTTCTCCCCTGGACAAGATGGATTTTGACCCCGACGTTCTCTTTGTTCTGGCGGACATCGAGCAGGCGGAAATAGTTATGCGCTCCATGAGTTATTCCACCGGGGAGCTTTTTGAATCCAAGATGACCAACGTAATGGGATGTGCTTACTTGTTTGCTTATCCCTACCACCAAGCCAAAGTAAATTATATACCAACTGGTATGGGTTTTGGCATGAAAGCCAGGGAGGTATTCCCCTCCGGGCAATTTCTTGTAGCCATACCTTTCCAGTGGCTGCCTACCATGGTGCGCAACCTGGAAGAGATGACCTGGGAGCTTCCTGCGTACAGGTGGAGTAAAGAAGAATTCTTGCAGGCGGCCGATAAATTACACGAAGAAATAGGAAGCCTCGTGGAAGAATAGTAGTAGAATGCAAAACCATTTATAGCCGCGTGGACTAAACAGGTGTTACCCGGTGGGTGCTCCGGCCCGAGTTGACACTGGTTATCGGCAATTGCTATAATCATCTTATTATAACAATGTCGAGATCTGTTTTTATGAAGACTGGAGTATACATTCTTGCCGGGGGTGGGGACCACCTTTTTGAAGCGCTGGACCCGGAAAAGCTCTCCGCAAAACATCCCAACTGGGACTATGACGTCAGGCAGTTGGCTCCCTGGTCGAAAACCGTGGTGCCGGGTTATACCGGTAAAGAATCGGAAACAGGCGCCTGGCGTTCAGATTCTGCCGTAGCCGATTCAGTATCCCTTATATGCGGTAGGTGCTCATCCACCATGGATGCACTGCGTATTTTAATTGATGCACCGGGTCTTTCCCCGTGGGATTCTTTAATAGCAGTAGAGCAACTACAAGGTAGAGGTCAGAGAGAGAGTGCCTGGAGTTCGCCTCCCGGCAACCTTTATGTCTCGTGGTACTGGCCCGACCTGGCGGAGGTCCGCGGTGCGGCTTCCGGGTGGCAGACCATGGCCTCTCTTTTGGCGGGAGAGCTAACCGCGGCTGCCCTTGAATCATTTGGCGTGCAAGTGTACATCAAATGGCCCAACGACCTGCTGATAAACAATAAAAAAGTTTGCGGCATACTGGTGGAGCAACGCGGCGGACACCTGGTAGTGGGGATTGGCCTTAACCTGGTACGTGCCCCCGCCCGGGAGGACCTGAGAGACTCTATGGCCGTACCTGCGGTGAGCCTGCGTGAAGCCGGGCCTGAAGTTTCTCCCCTTCAGTTCTGGCAGAGATTATCGGAAACCGTCCGCGGCAGGTTCTATCAGCTCCTGCAAGCGGTCACCCCTGCGGCATTTGTGAAATTAATTGAGCGCCGGCTGGCCTGGAAAGGTGAAAAAGTAATAATTAGAAAAAGCCGGGCCGAGGTTTTTCCAGCGGAGATCTGCGGCCTTTCCCCCGATGGAGGCCTGTTAATAAGCAGGGAGGGTGTTAAGGAGACAATTTATACCGGAAGCATTATGCCTGAAAAAGAAATAAATTAAAATATTTTAGGTTTGATATATGTATTAAATAAATTAGAAAGGTTCTGTTAATATGTGGGCAGAAAGTGAAAACAAAAAAAGTTTCGAGCAGGTGAAGAAGGAAATAGAAGGCACTCCTATACTTATAGCCAACCGCGGGATTCCCGCCCGAAGGATAAGCCGTTCCATATCAGAGCAACTGGAAGCCGTAGCGGTAATGACGGCTACAGACGTGGATAAGACTTCTCCCTCCGCCCTGGGTGCCCACGAGCTCCTCCTCCTGGGGGAGGAGCCCAACGCTTACCTGGACCTGGAAAGAATTGTGCGAAAAGCAGCAAAAAGGGGAGTGGTAGGAATACACCCGGGATGGGGGTTTGGTTCGGAAGATGATTCTTTCCCGGCCATATGCGAACAGGCGGGAATCACTTTTATTGGCCCCCCGGCCGAAGCCATGCGGATCCTGGGCAACAAGGTATCGGTGCGCCGCCTGGCCAGGGATCTGGACATCCCGGTAGTTCCGGGTTCTGATGAATCTGTAAGTATGGAAGAAGCAAGGAAAATCTCTGCTGAAATAGGTTTTCCCGTAATGATAAAAGCCGAAGGGGGTGGAGGGGGACGCGGTATTTACGAGGTTTATTCCGAAGATGAGCTGGAATCCGCCTTTCACAAGGCTTCGGTGCTGGCTGAAGCTTCTTTTGGCAACCCCCGGGTTTACGTAGAGAAATTTCTCCCCAGGGTGCGCCATATAGAAATCCAGGTTATTGCTGACCATTATGGAAACGTATTTGCTTTTGACGAGCGTGACTGCACGGTGCAGCGGAATCACCAGAAGCTCATAGAGATAACCCCCTCGCCCTGGCTGCTTATGACTGAAGAGCTGCGCCGGAGGCTAAAGGACTACGCGGTAAGGCTTGTAAGCTCCGTTGGGTATTATTCCCTGGCTACGGTGGAATTTCTGGTGGATGAAAACGCACAACCTTACCTGATCGAGGTAAATACCCGCCTCCAGGTGGAGCACGGTATCACCGAATGCCGCTATGGCATAGACCTGGTGGAAGAACAAATAGCTGTTGCTTTTGGCGCAGAGCTCAGGTTTTCTAAAGAAGAAACCGTACCTTTCTTGCATTCCATGCAGTGCAGGATTAACTGTGAAGACCCGCAAAACGCGTTCGCCCCGAACTCCGGCCTCATTACCAGGTACGTATCCCCCGGGGGGCAGGGAGTACGCATTGATTCCTGTGTGACAGAGGGATACGAGTTTCCTTCCCAGTACGATTCGGCGGCGGCGCTGCTCCTTACGTACGGCAGCACCTGGACCAAGACGGCCAAGCTCATGCAGCGGGCCCTCCGTGAATACATGATAAGCGGTGTAAAAACTACCATACCTTTCCACAAACAGATTGTAAAACACTCCGTATTTTTATCCGGCGATTACGACACCCGGTTTGTAGAAAATCACCCGGAATTGATGCTGTACTCTGACATCGAGCCCGAAGGATTGCGCCTCTCCAGGCTGGTGGCGGAAATATCCGCCAGGGGTTATAATCCCTTTGTAGAGCTCGGAGCTTACAGGACCCGCGGCGGCAACCGGATAGGCCGCATTGAAGTGGTGCAGCCGCGCCTGGAAGAAGGCGTCGACCAGGGCTTAAAGTATCCCCGGGGGGACCGGAAAGCCACCCTGGACCTGGTGCGCGAAACCAGGCGCCAGGGCGTGGTGCATTTTTCTGATACTACCACCAGGGATATAACCCAGTCCAACAGCGGTAACCGATTCCGCCTGGCAGAGGACCGGCTGGTAGGCCCTTACCTGGACAAATGCGGGTTCTTTTCCCTGGAAAACGGGGGAGGAGCTCACTTCCATGTAGCCATGCTGGCAAACATGACCTACCCGTTTACGGAAGCATCCGAGTGGAACGACTTTGCCCCGGAAACCATGAAGCAGATCCTGATCCGTTCCACCAACGTGCTGGGTTATAAACCTCAGCCCAAGTCTTTGATGGAGAAAACCGGGGAAATGATATGCTCCCACTATGACGTTATCCGCTGCTTTGACTTTCTTAATCACGTGGAAAACATGCAGCCGTTTGCTGAGATAGTTCTCTCGAGGAATGATTGTATATTCGAACCCGCCATTTCCCTCTCTTATGCCCCCGGTTTCACCGTGGAGCACTACCTGAAAGTCGCGGAAGGCATCCTGGAGATGTGCGGCAAAACGGCCGGTGTAGGCCCTGAAAAGGCTTCTGAAATGATTATCCTTGGCCTGAAGGATATGGCCGGGGTCTGCCCTCCAGCTTTTATGCGGGAGCTGGTCTCGGCTTTACGGAAAAAATACCCGGAGCTTGTTCTTCACTACCACCGCCATTATACGGACGGCCTCTTTGTCCCCTCCGTGGGCGCCGCTGCCGAGGCCGGTGCCCATATCCTGGATACTGCCATAGGTGCCTCTGTCCGCTGGTACGGCCAGGGAGAGGTAATGTCTACAGCTGCGTTCCTGGAAGATGAAAAAGGCCTTTCCAACCGGCTGGACCGTGAGATGATCCGGAAGAGCGGCTTTGTTTTAAAGCAGATCATGCCTTACTACGACAGGTACTGTGCTCCTTATTTCCAGGGCATCGATTACGATGTGGTTGAACACGGTATGCCCGGCGGAGCTACTTCGTCTTCCCAGGAAGGAGCCATGAAACAAGGCTATATCAAGTTGCTGCCCTATATTCTGCGCTTCCTGGCCGGAACGCGAAAAATTGTCCGATACCATGACGTCACCCCGGGCTCCCAGATTACCTGGAACACTGCTTTTCTGGCGGTCTCC
>CAYODA010000025.1:0-5168 GCA_964402625.1 uncultured Syntrophomonadaceae bacterium
TAAATTTACAGAGAATTTAGCTTGTTCTTTAGGCACTGTTTCTTCTTCATTAACTACTATTTGTTTTTCTAAATCTTTCAATTTTTTTTCTTTAATCTCCACTTTTTCTTGCAGCCTTGCTTCTTCTGTATCTGTATTACCACAAGCAGCAACTCAAAGATCAGGACAACAAGTATGCTGGTTTGTCTTAACATCTCAACCATTCCCCCTCGATTTCTATAGCTTTCAGAGCATCTTTTAAAGAAGTAAATACCTCTAAAGTTTTATTTTCATACGACAACGATTGTATTTTTGCAGAAATAATTAAATTTAAAAATACTAAAATTGGACTAACACCTTTCCCCTTGTTAAACTAATTTTAAGAAAGATGGCTCAGAAACTATGAGTAAGAAAAAGAAACACTTCAGTGCTGATGAGGAAAGGTGGAAAACACAGCAGAGCTGGTGTTTGGGGTTGGCGAAGGCGATTTTAAGTGAGAGGTTGCCACAATCGGCAAAGATTTCGAGTCTACGCGGGCCGGCCGGAATGGATTCCGGCCGCCGAGACCTGAGACAAGGAAGTCGAATGTCGAGGGAAGCCCGCGGAGACCGAAATCTGAGCCGCCCTTGTGGCCCTCGAACGGTAGCATGAGCCGAGCCAACCACTACACCAGCGAGACTGGAAAGCAAACGTATTTTCTGAGTAGACATCCATGCCCCCACAATACGGGGGCACCATCAGAAGGATGAAAATGGTAATGACTTATTTTCAGAGTAGGTGAAAAAGAGATGAAAGCACCAAAGCTAACCCTGGCTGGAAAATTTATTTACGGAGCAGGCGCCGGCGGATGGTCCATGATAGACCGGGCCATGATCACCTTCCTGTACGCTTACTATATCACCTCACCTGTAGAAGGGGCGGAAGCACTTATGCCGCCGCTGGTATTCGGGGCCATAATGTTCCTGGGAAGGGTGATAGATGCCGTGGCCGATCCCCTTATTGCCCGCTTTTCCGACAATATGAAAGGAAACCGGGGGCGCCGCCTTCCCTTTATGATGGTAAGCGGAGTGCTGTACGTGGGGGTATTCCTGGCGCTTTTCTATCCGCCGGTTGCCGGTGAATCTCTTTGGAACAGCGTTTACCTGGCCTTTTTCCTGGCTCTCTACTTTATCCTTTTCACTTCTTACGTTACCCCTTACCTGGCCCTGCTGCCCGAACTCTCCCGGACCAACCGTGACCGGGTGGACCTCTCCACCTTTAAAGCTCTGTTTTTCCTGGTAGGAAACGCCCTGGCACTGGTAGCCGGGGGTATGTTTATGCGTCACTTCGGTTACCTGGGAGGTATCTGGATACTGGGCATAATCGGGTTGTTTATGCTCTACCTCCCTGCGCTCATTCCCGAGAAAAAGTACGCCATCTCCATTCCCTCCACGCTTCAACTGGTAGAGGCGGTAAAAACTACCTTCCGCAACCGGGCTTTCCTCGTATACCTGATAGGCAACAACGCCTTCTGGTTCGGCTTCAACATCATTACCCTCAACATTGTACTTTACGTTACCGTGCTGCTGCAGATGGAAGAAGGTTACACCGACATGTTTACCGCCGCGGCTTTCGTAGTAGCCGGACTCTCCTTTCCCTTGATTAACTACCTATGCAAAAAATTCGGCCTGAAGTTCTCCATGCTTCTCTCCCTGTTGTTGTTTGCCCTTTTCCTGCCTCCCCTCTTTTTTGTAGGGCAGCCGGTATGGTTCCTCAGCGCGGAAAATTTCACCTTCCTAATCATGGGACTGACGGGAATACCTCTTGCCGGACTTTTCATCATACCCGACGCCATCGTAGCCGCCGTCTCCGACCTTGAACTCGGCCTTTCCGGGCAGAATCGGGAAGGCATGTATTTCGGAACCCAGGGCCTCTTTCTTAAAGTAAACCTGGGAGTGTCCACATTGGTTTCATCCGGACTGCTTCAACTATTCGGTGAACCACTGGGTGTGCAGCTAACCGGACCGGTGGCCGGCTTCTTTATCTTGATCGGGCTGGTTATCTTCCTGCGCTATCCCGAAAAAGAAGTAATTAATTTTAGAAAGGAAAATATCGTAGAAGAAGATATCTAAAAAGTAATAACCGGAATAATTAAACTACCGGGAGCTTTTATCCTGCTTGTTTTCCCGGTATACGCCCGGGAAATAGCGCTCATACAAGGGAAGGTTAAAATCCCGCCGCGGGTGTTCACGCCGCAACTCTTCCAGCGCCTGCATGTCCAGAGTGGCTAAGGCCATGCCTTCCCGGTCCGGGTGTTCTACTTCATCCAGCACCCCGTCGGCCCCCGGAGTTAGTTCCAGTGGAGCGAAGACGCCCGCCTTTCCCGTAAACGTAATCCCCGGGAGCGAGCCCACCAGGGCGCCTTTCACCCCGTACACCAGGCTTTCCTGCACCCTTGGCCAGATACCCCGCATGGCCAGCCAAAAATGGTACGGCTCGGGATTGGCAATGGGAAGGGCTACGAGGCGAGCCCCCTTTAGTTCCAGTATACGAAAAGTCTCAAAATAGGTGGCATCCATACAAACCGGCAGGGCCATGTTTCCCAGGGAAGTGGGAAACACCTTGAAATCATTTCCCCGCACCATACCGCCCCACCCCTCTTCCATGGGCGTCAGGTGAACCTTGTCCTGGGTCCCCACCAGTTTCCCTTCCGGGTTGTAAAGGTAAGCGCGGTTTACCATCCCGCCCTCCCCGGGAAGCAGGAAGCTTCCCGACATTATGTAGATTCCGTAGCGTGCAGCCAGCGCAGAAAAAGTGGTTTCCACTATTTTTCGGGTAACGGGGCCGGCAAACTGCACTATATCAGAAACGGTGATTCCCGCCGGAACAGCAATATTCCGGGCCGTTCCGACTGGATTATTTTCACTACCGGCTTCATTGGTCACCCCGCCTGAATTCAGGCCGGGAACCCCTTCCCCGCTTACTTCTTCCACCCCGGGCAGCATCCCTAAAAGCTGCAGGTTATTGTATTCCGGGAAAACAGCAAGGCTGGCCCCTTCCCGGCAGGCCACCTCCACCTTGTCCTGCATTTCCCGCACATATTCCAGGGGCTCGCTAAAAAGCCTGGCTTCCAGCTGAACCGCCGCAACTTTAAACGAGTGACCCGGCTTTGGGAACTCCCTCTTCCCTGCAGAAAACCCCTTGCGCGACCCTGAAGAAAATACGAACTTTTTTATGCGCCAGGGCCTGCCTTTCCAGTGCAGGTACTTTTGAAAAAGCCATTCTTTCCACCCGTCCAGGTGCATATTTCCTGACCTCCGTTACCGGTACATATCATCAAATTCATGCAAATAATCATTCGTTACTCCCCCTGTGGCGATAAAGCTCCGGCAGGTTCCCCCTGTAAGCCCCCGGGTTTAACAGGCCCAGAAGGGGGTAATCTTCCAGCAGTTTATGTCTTTTCTCTTCATCCAGGTGGCCTGAGGCAAACTCCCTTCCAGCTTCCCCCCGCTCCAGGTACCCCGTTTTTCCAGGGCTTGTCTCACAGGGGGCCAGCACGGCACACTCACCGCCATAATAGCTACCGTCGCAGGAAGTAACTGACCAGCTTTCCAGTCCCCAAAACTGGTTCTGCTGCACCTGGGACCATAGTCCCGCCACCGGCAGCCATCTGCTGTAGCCACCCCAAACATGGACAGGTGCAGCCACCACGTCAGCACCCTGCAGGGCCAGAATCCTTCCTGTTTCGGGGTGCCAGGCGTCATTTCCCACCATAATACCCAGGTTCATGTGATCCACCGGAAACGTCCCCGTTACCTCACCCCGTGAAAAACCGGCCTTTAGCTCCTCCCTGTGCAAATGTAGCTGCCGCTGTTTTCCCAAAAAGCCGCCTTTGTAATCCCACAGGTTTGACGTTATATAAACCCGGTCCTTCTCCAGTTCCAGGGTACTTCCTCCCACCACATATGCTTTTAAATCCCCGGCTACTTCTCCCAGAAGTCCTTGGAATTCACTCTCCCACTCCCTCCAGGCATGGAAGTTACGCTTAACCTGATGCACCAGCTCACCCGGTTCTGCGGGCTGCGGCATTTTTCCGGAAGCTATAGACACCGCCGGGGCAATAAACCCGGGAAGCAAAACCAGTCGGGGATGCTTTGCTTTGCTAACCTGATTCTTTAGCGTCCGGGAAAAAGACTCCGGGGAAGAAAGATCCAGCCCGGAAATAGAAACCGCCATTAAACGCATCAATCCGTTCCCTCACCTTCAAAGATCATATATCATTAAGTGATTTTATTAAGTGATTTTATTTCAAGCCTTTTATCTTAAGATTTGGGGTTTTGTTTTCTATTTCCGAGATGCTTTCTCCTGCTTTTACAATTCAAACGGTTCGGGCTGGAGGCTGTTTACCCATCACGGGAGGTCTTCTCAGGCAGCAAAACAAATAACTTGTGAACTGAAAAAGCCCTTAACCGAGCTGATTAAGGGCTTCTCGTGAAGTACAAGATTCTGCCAGACCTATCATTTAAGTAAGCCAAGTTATCTTTTACCGGGATTATACGTTACTGGGACTGTACGTCTACATTTCCCTGTATAAAGATATAGTACGCGTTATAGCCGGCCACTACCAATCCAAGAATAAAATTATTCCAGGCCAGGGCTACCGGGGTAAGAACATCTGTTAAATTCACCAGGGCCAACCACAGCCCTACCACTATGTGAATTACATGGAAAACAGTCACAGCTTTTCCCTCCTTTCAAATTTAGCTTGCCCGTCTTATTCTTTATTATTCCCTGCAGGGGAGTAAAATATTTTAAACGTCTACATCGTTATTTGTGGTTATATTTTTCGCATAAAAAACGGATAAGATAACTTCTTGGGGAAACAATAAACCCAAGGAATTAAATTAAGAGGAGGCATTGCTATTGGCCAAAAAATATAACAAGGGCAGAAGGCAAAAGCGTAATTTGGATAAGTATAAACTGGAAAAGTATAGAGAAGAAATAGCCCGCGAAATGGGTGTCTCCAGTAAAAACCTGCCCATGGGAGACTCCAGCAAAAACTTAACAGGTGAAAAAGAGACTGAAAGCAGAAAAAAGAGGAACGGCCCCTATTACTGATAAAAGCCTGCTGCAAGGCAGCAGGCTTTTTCATATTTAAAAACTCTTTTTTAAACTTCTTCGTCTATCTAAAAAATTTATAAAACTTTATC
>CAYODA010000025.1:5268-16982 GCA_964402625.1 uncultured Syntrophomonadaceae bacterium
TAAAAACTCTTTTTTAAACTTCTTCGTCTATCTAAAAAATTTATAAAACTTTATCGAAAACCGATAAACAAATTATTACGGGCTGCAAAATTTTATGAGCTTACCTTAGCTTATCCATAATGGCTTCTCCCATTTGGGTAGTAGAAGCGCTCCCACCCAGATCCGGGGTGACCTGCTTGCCTTCCGCAATAACTTCCCGCAGTGCTTTCTCCAGTTTCTCGGCTTTTTCCCTCTCACCCAGGTGCTCCAGCATTAAAACGGCCGAAAGCAGCATGGCAGTAGGATTACCGCGGTCCATTCCGGTATACTTGGGAGCGCTGCCGTGCACCGGCTCAAAAACAGCGCCTTCCTCTCCTATGTTGGCCGAAGGTGTTACACCCAGCCCGCCAACCAGGCCGGCACACAGGTCGGAAACTATATCTCCGTAAAGATTGGGCAGAACCATTACGTCGTACAGGTGGGGCTTCTGGACCAGCTGCATGCACATGTTGTCCACTATACGGTCTTCAAATTCTACCTGGGGATAATCCTTTGCCACCTGGCCGGCTGCTTCCAGAAAAAGACCGTCGCTGTACTTTATAATATTGGCCTTATGTACCGCCGTGACTTTTTTCCTGTTGTTTTGTAGTGCGTATTCAAAAGCAAAACGGACAATTCTTTCGGATGCTTTCCGGGTGATAATCTTGATACTCTCCGCCGCATCCTCGCCTACCATATGTTCTACACCGGAATAAAGGTCCTCGGTATTTTCCCGAACCACTACCAGGTCTATGTCCTCAAAAGCGGATTCTATCCCCTGGAAGCTCTTGGCCGGCCGCAGGTTGGCATAAAGATTAAGGGCCTGCCTTAAAGCCACATTCACGCTACGAAAACCCTTTCCCACCGGAGTAGTCAATGGGCCCTTTAGTGCTACCCGGTTACGGCGGATCGATTCCAGGGTGATCTCGGGCAAGGGAGTACCGTATTCCCCTATGGCTTCTTCGCCTGCAGGCATCTCTTCCCAAGTCAAAGGTATCTCTAAAGCTTCAAGCACCTTAAGCGTAGCCCTGGTTATATCCGGTCCTATTCCGTCTCCCCTGATTAAAGTAATATGATACAAGATCTATCACTCTCCTTGTTTTGGATTGTTAATGTTTAATACAGCTGCATATATCTTTCATGGGCCTGCTTAACCTTGCGGACGTATTCACGGGTCTCCCTGAAAGGAATATCTCCTACGGTTTGTTCTTCCCCGTCCCAGACACTGGACTGCATCCACGATTTTACTTTCCCCTGGCCCCCGTTATAAGCAGCCAGGGCCGCTGTCTGGTTACTATCGAACTCCTGCAGGAGATAAGAAAGGTACCAAATCCCCAGGTCCAAATTGTAAGAAGGCTTCAGCAGAATCTCTTTTTCAAATTCCTCCATTCCTGTTTGCCCCGCGGCCCACTCTCCGGTACGGGGCATAATCTGCATAAGCCCCAGGGCTCCCCTGGGAGATTCCGCTTCAGGGTCAAACCCGCTCTCTACATTGACGACCGCTGCCACCAGGTATGGGTCTACCTGGTGTTTATTGGAATAATAATATATCTCCTCCTGGTAATCAAAAGGATAAAAAAAATAGCTCATAAAAGGCGTGTACAGCAGGTATAAAACTAAAACCAGCACTGTAATAAATAGTACCAGGTATAACCACCTGGAGGTGGAAGCAGTCATGCCATGTTCTCCTTTAAAAAAATTTGCTTTACAAAATTAAAATGCTTATTTTTATCTTATTATCCTGGTTTGACTTTTATCAAGCTTGCCCGTGATTCTCTTTTCCAATAAATTGTTTCCAGAATTCTTCCACCTGTTTTTGGGTATACCACAGCTCACTCTCGTTTTCCACAGTATAGTCTGCATATTTTCTTTTCTCGTGCAGCGCCATTTGTGACTGCAGCCGGTTTTCAGCTTCCGCTTCCGAAAGGCTGTCCCTTTCCATTAACCTTTTTTTCTGGATTTGCCTGCTGACGTAAACCAGCAGTACCACATCCATATCCCGGTACATGCCGCCTTCAATTAAGAGGGGAATATCGTAAACTATTACGGCAGAAGGTTTAAACTCCAGGATGCGGGCTGTTCTGTTTTTCATCTCCTCGGATACGCGCGGGTGTACAATGGAATTTAACTTTTTTCTTGCTTCCGGGTCGGCAAAAATCATACTCCCCAGCTTTTCACGGTCAATCCTTTCCACCGGGTCCAGCACATCCCTTCCCAGCCAGGATACTATTTCCTGCCAGGCAGGCTTCCCCGGCTCAATCACCTGGTGAGCAATTTTATCGGCATCCAGCACCCGGGCACCTTTTTCCTCCAGCATGCGGGCAACAGTGCTTTTTCCTGAAGCTATACCTCCCGTCAATCCAACCGTAATCATATTAGTCCTCCTGAATCTCTGAACAACTACCATTATACAAAAAAAATCCCACACATCCAAGTATGCGTGGGATTAAATTATTATACAAAGGACCAGACTCCCAGTAAAATTAAAATAAAACCGGAAAGCAGTGGAGCAAAATTACCCAGAAAGCTAAAGGAGAAACTGCGGCCCACCAGGACACCGGCAGGCACCAGGAGGAACTTAGTAGCACCAACAGCAGCCACGGTAAAAATCGGGTGCAAACCAACCAGTACCGCCCCAAAACCAGCGCCGAAAGCATCTGCGGCCAGGGCCACGCCCAGCCCAAAAGCTTCCCCGGCACTTAAAGTGCCCGAACGGTCACGGTCTGCACTGGCCGGCTCCCTGGCCATGTTGAAAATAACCTTCAGACACCCTTGCCCGGAAGAAACCTCTTCTACTTCTGAATTATTTTCAGTAACAACATGTTGACCGGCCTTAGATTTACTGGCCGGTTTTTTGAAGTCTTTTATCGCCTGGTAAGTAAAATGTAACCCCATCAGCAGTAGTATTGTACCGCCACCTTTAGGGGCCAGTTCCGGAGATATAAACACTCCCAGTAGCTGCCCCAGCAGCATGGAGGCTCCAACTGCACCGGCTGACATGAAGCATATTACCAGAAGTGAAGACATCATAATATGAAGGCGTTTTATACCGCAAGCCATCCCTACCCCGAAGCCGTCCAGGCTCACGGCCAGGGCAAGAAAAATAATTCCTAGTTCAGGCAACCCATCGCCTCCCATTTACCGCTATTCTTTAAAGAAGCGGAACTAATGCAGGTCACCCTCATTCTATGGAGGCGACGGGTTAAAAGTGCCTGTCTTATTACAATAAGGGACACATAAAATCTACCTGGACAATGCTCCTCTTTTATTTAAAAAAACCAAACAGTTTAATAGTTACTTTTAGTTTTTACCTCATCTTCCAGGGCATCGTCCCGTACTGCCGAAGCAATAGCTTCATTTAACAGGTGCTTTTCTTCTACTTCTCTTAATTTTTGCTGTACAATTTCTTCCACTTCGTGCTCTTCTTTAAAACCGGCGTACACAGGGTCAGTGTAATAAATGCTATCAGTAAAAAAGCCGAGATAAAAGTCACATGCGGGTGGTTGTCAAAACCGAAACCAGACCAGTTGTCTTCACCGGGTTCTTTTCTTCCTTCATCGTCAAAAAGTGAGGAAGTAGGCCTTATTTGAAGTCCTTTAAAGGGTTTTCGTTCTTTTATAGCTTTTCTTCTGGCCTCTGCTTCGGCTTTTCTTAACTTTTTAGCCAGTTCTCTTTTTGAAATAAGTTCTCTTTTTCTTTCTTCGTCCATGGCTAACAGCTCCTTGTAATAATTCGCCAGCAGAAAGCCTTCTTAGTAGTTAATTGTTCTAAAAATAAAACCAATTTCCTTTTAAATTCGACAAATAATCTGGAAATAAATCCTGAAAGGCAAGGAGGATCGGCTTACCGTTACCTGCTTACATCTTGTTTTTTTAGTTAACACTGGTGGGCACAAAGAGAAAGAAGAAAGAGTCCAGGCAACTGTTAATTTATGCCTGGCAGCTGGCACAGAAGTGAGTGCCCCTTCCTCCTACTACGATTCTTTCAATACAGGTTCCACACCGAAAACAGGTATCTCCCTTTCTGCCGTAAACCAAAAGCTTCTCCTGGTAGTGTCCCTTTTCACCCCGGGCGTTCCGGTAATTACGTGTGCTTGTCCCACCCGCTTTTATTCCGCTGCGCAGGGTTTCCTTCACTGCTTTAAACAGGTTTTCTTTTTCCTTTTCCGAAAGGTCGACTACACGCCTTTCCGGCATAATTCCTGCCCGGAACAAAGCTTCATCCACATAAATATTCCCCAGCCCACACAAAAAACACTGGTCCATAAGAAGCGGTTTTATTCTCGAGCCCCGCCTCCGTTCCAGTTTTATGAGGAATACCTCCAGGGAGACTTCTTTCCACCAGTCCGGACCCAGGTTTTCCAGGCAGGACAACGATTCCCCCGGCTTTTCCAGCCGGATCTTACCAAATTTCCTGGAATCAAAAAACAGCATCCCTCCACCGCCATGCAGAGGAAACACAGCCCGTAAATGTTCGTTTCTTGCCTCCCCCGGTTCCCCCCACACCAGGGCACCGGTCATCCCCAGGTGCACCACCAGGCGACCTCCCCCGGAGAGGAAAAAAAGAAGGTATTTCCCCTTACGGGCAACTTCCAGGATCTTTTCACCTTTTATGCTACAGGCGAATTCATCCGGCCCGGGATGCTTAACCACATCGCGGTAATAGAGCAGGGGCTCTTCGAGAACCCTGTTTTTAACCAGGGGTTCCAGGCCTTGACACACTGTTTCCACTTCAGGTAGCTCGGGCATACTCAAAACTCCTTGCTGCATAAATTAACCTGGCAAATAACCTAAAACAGCTTTTCTTCCTGCGAACCCGGGTAATTATTTTAACTGGTACCAGTTCTTCCCGCTGGATACTTCCACTTCTATGGGAACCTCCAGGCTGACGGCGCTTTCCATCTCTTCCCGTACCAGGCGGCTTACTTCTTCCTCTTCCCTGGCCGGCAGTTCCAGCACCAGCTCATCGTGCACCTGCAGCAGCATTACAGCCTGGCGCCCTTCTTCCTTCAGGCGCTCGTACACCCGCAGCATGGCCAGCTTAATTATATCCGCCGCGGTACCCTGTATAGGAGTATTGCGCGCAGTTCTTTCCGCAAAGCTGCGCAGGTTAAAACGCGAAGAATTGATTTCCGGGAGGTATCTTCGCCGGTTAAAAAGCGTGGTAACGTAACCGTTCCGGCGGGCCTGCTCCAGGATTTCCTCCATGTAGCGATTGACTCCTTCGTAGCGGCTGAAATAGTTTTTGATGTACTGACCCGCTTCCTTCCGGGTAATCTTTAAATCTTGTGCCAGGCCAAAGTCACTCATCCCGTACACTATACCAAAGTTAACCGCCTTGGCCCGTCCCCTCATCTCCGCGGTCACTTCTTCCGGGGATACCTCGAATATCTCCGAAGCAGTCCTGGTATGAATATCTTCTCCCTGTTTAAAGGCCTCCATCAAGATAGGGTCACAGGAAAGATGGGCCAGTACCCGGAGTTCTATCTGGGAATAGTCGGCAGCCAGCATGATATAGTTTTCCCCGGAGGGCACAAAGACTTCCCTTATACGGCGTCCTTCTTCCAGGCGAACCGGTATGTTTTGCAGGTTGGGGTCGCTGCTGCTAAGGCGCCCCGTGGAAGTGACCGTCTGGTTGAAAGTAGTATATATCTTTTCTTCCTTCGGGTCTACCAGCTGAAGTATACCGTTCAGGTAAGTACCTTCCAGCTTGACCAGGTGACGGTGGTACAGGATCTTCTCCACAATTTCGTGACGGGGAGCCAGCTCTTCCAGCACCCGGGCATCAGTGGAATAACCCGTTTTAGTTTTCTTTATAACCGGCAACTGCAGCTTTTCAAACAGTATATAGGAAAGCTGCTGGGGTGAATTAAGGTTAAACTCCTCCCCGGCCATATCAAAAATTTCCGATCTCAAGTTCTCAATCTTACTGTGTATCTCCCTAGAAAGTGACTCCAGTCTGCGCCTGTCTATACGTACGCCTTGCCTCTCCATCTCCGACAGCACTATGGTCAGGGGTAGTTCAACCTCTTCGTACAGGTCCAGAAGTTCTTTATTTAACAGCTCTCTTTCCATGGCTTCCCGTAAATCAAAAAGTGAGCGCGCCTCCAGCGCCATAACCCTGGTCATCTCCAGGGGGTCCTGTTCTTTTCCTTTGCCCCTGTTTTCCACTACGGGAATATCCGTGCCAGTAAACTCATCGGCCAGGCGGGGCAGGCTAAAATCCGAGCGCCCCGGATCCAGGATATAGGCCGCCAGCAATGAATCAAAAATTGCCTCCGGGGTGGGATAGCCCCGGGCACACAAAAAATTGAACAAGATTTTTACGTCATGACCCATAAACTGCAGGTCCTCTTCTGTAAAAAGTTCCCGCAGCATTTCTTTCCAGCGCCCGTCGGAAAAAACATCCGGGGCAAAATAGTACCCCCGGTTCCCGTTCACCGCAAAAGCCAGGGCCAGGGGTTTACCCTTCCAGGGGGGATACGAAGGCTCCAGTTCCAGGCGAAGGGAAATTCTGCTTAATGAAACTTCCTTTTTAAGGTCTCTTAAATCTTCCAGGCTACCGAGCGGCTCAACGCCGCTGATCTCTTGTTCTTCCTGTTGAAACGTCGGCATTTCCTTA
The DNA here is from genome assembly GCA_964402625.1 of uncultured Syntrophomonadaceae bacterium. Lineage (GTDB taxonomy): Bacteria > Bacillota > Dethiobacteria > DTU022 > PWGO01 > PWGO01. Next base: position 11,908 of record CAYODA010000025.1, read on the forward strand.
AGCAGGCTTTTAAAACCAAGTTCGTCAAAAAGGCGCCTCACTTCTTGATAATCCGGCTGGTAAGTACAATCTTCCAGGGACAGGTCTATTTCCAGGTCACAGCGAATCCGGGCCAGCTCATAACTCATGAGAGCCTGTTCCCGGTACAGGGAGAGATTCTTTTTCAGCTTGCCGCTCATATTTTCCGCAGCTTCCAAAACGTTTTCCAGGCTCCCGTATTCCCACAACAATTTTTTGGCTGTCTTATCTCCTATACCGGGAACCCCGGGAATATTGTCGGAGGGGTCTCCTTTAAGAGCCCGGTAATCCACCAGCAGGCCAGGAGAGAGCCCGTACTCATCTTCCAGGTTATCCAGGCGGTATTCCTTAATGTCGGTAATACCGCGCCGGAGCATCACTGCCCTGGTATTTTCCGTTATTAACTGAAACAGGTCTGCATCTCCCGTTAATATCACCGTATCCAGGCCTTCCGCTTCAGATTTACCGGCAAGGGTGCCGATAATATCATCGGCCTCGTAACCCGCTTTTTCAAAAATAGAAGCTCCCAAAGCGCCCAGTATTTCTTTTATACGGTCAATCTGTTCTCCCAACTCCGAAGGCGTTTCCTCCCGGTGGGCCTTGTATTCTTTGTACATTTCGTGGCGAAAAGTAGGCTCGGGAAGATCAAAGACAGCTGCAATATAAGCCGGGTCTTCCTGTTTCAAGTAGCGCACCAGCATATTGGTGAATCCGTACACGGCGTTGGTATGCTCCCCCCGCCTGTTCTGAAGCAAGGGAAGTGCGTAAAAAGCCCGGTAAGCAAGGCTGCTTCCGTCAATGATAAGCATTTTTTTCCTGTCATCCAACTCCTACCACCTCATTCTTATAAAGACAATTATTATTAATGATAACATATTGCAGTCTTAAGCAATACTGGAGCCGGAAAATTTTAAATTAAAAGGCGGGCTTTTTGCCCGCCTTTTAATTACTACCAGTTAAACAACAGCTTTCTTTCAAATTAACATCGAGTCAAGATTATTGGTTTTTTTAGTGCGCCTGCATATTTGGTTTTGTTTTACTAACTCTTTTTCATGTTATCCGAATTGAATTTCTTTTCGCTGGGCACAAAAGCTACACAGCTCTCTTCAGGGTCCCACTCTTCCCCAAATTCCACCTGGCTGTTTTTTATCCTCTCATCGCTAAGCTGGCAAATACCTTCTTTTTGATTCATACACCTTGCACGGCAAGGAATAGACATTACGGGTCACCTCCGCTGAAAATGGTACCCTTAATCTTTCCGTTCGCCCGGAAAAATATGAATCAGGGTTGATTTCAATTTACAGCGAAGATAACCATGAATTAATTTTACCTTAAGGAGCTATGTCGTCTTTTAAACTGTGGCTGAGGTCGGCCATTTCTATGGCACTCACCGCAGCATCCCACCCTTTATTGCCTGACTTGGTGCCGGCTCTTTCAATAGCCTGTTCCAGGGTGTCACAGGTAATAACGCCGAATATTACCGGGACCTCCGTATCCAGGGCTACATTCGCCACGCCCTTGGTTACTTCGGAGGAAACATATTCAAAGTGCGGGGTGGAGCCCCTGATAACCGCTCCCAGGCAAATAACCGCGTCAAATCTTCCCCCCCGGGCTACTTTCTGGGCTACCAGGGGAATTTCCATGGAACCCGGCACCCAGATTACCTCCACATTTTCTTCAGGAGCATCGTGGCGTTTTAAAGCATCCAGGGCGCCGGAAAGCAGTTTGGAGGATACAAACTCGTTAAATCGGCTTACCACTACTCCAAATCGGTATTTTTGCGCTACCAGTTTTCCTTCGTAATGACGGTACATTTATCATAACCTCCTTGCATTATATATAAACTATAATAATCCCTTGCTTACTTTTCATTCATGCGTTTATTCTCCGGATCAAAGGGTTCATCTTTTGGCTGACCGTTGTCTTCCACCAGCTGCAGCATATGTCCCAGCTTGTCCCTCTTGGCGGCCAGGTAGTTGCAGTTGTAATTGTTGGGTTCAATTTCCAGGGGAACCCTTTCCACAATATTCAAACCGTATCCTTCCAGCCCTTTTATTTTCCTGGGATTATTGGTTAAGAGCTTCATTTTGCCCACACCCAGGTCTACCAGCATCTGGGCGCCCACCCCGTAATCTCTTAAATCGGGAGGAAAGCCCAGGAGTTCGTTGGCTTCCACCGTGTCTTTACCCTCGTCCTGGAGGTTATAAGCTTTTATTTTGTTTATAAGTCCTATACCGCGGCCCTCCTGCCGCATGTATAAAAGTACCCCGCTTTCCGACTGGGATATTTTAAGCAAGGCCTGCTGCAGCTGGTTACCGCAGTCGCAACGAACCGAGCCAAATACATCCCCGGTCAGGCATTCCGAGTGTACGCGGACCAGGCAGGGGTCATCGGAACGAATGTTGCCTTTTACCAGGGCCAGGTGGGCCTGCTTATCCATGGAATTTTCGTAGGTGTAGATCCTGAAGTTCCCGTACTGGGTGGGAAGCTCCGCTTCGGTTACCCTCCATACCAGCTTTTCTTTTTTCATCCGGTAATTAATAAGATCGGCAATAGTAATAATCTTTAGCCCGTGTTCCCTGCAGAACTCCATAAGTTGCGGCACCCTGGCCATACTACCGTCTTCATTCATGATTTCGCAGATAACCCCTGCCGGGTATAGTCCCGACAGCCGGGCCAGGTCAATGGCCGCCTCGGTATGACCGGCCCTCCTCAAGACTCCTCCTTCCATGGCACGCAGGGGAAATACATGACCGGGGCGCATCAGGTCACCCGGTGTTGTCTCCGGATCGATGAGGGATTTAATGGTCATGGCCCTCTCGTAGGCAGAAATCCCCGTAGTTGTTTTGTGGTGGTCTACAGAAACAGTAAAAGCCGTACCCAGTTTCTCCGTATTATCGGATACCATCAGGGGAAGTTCCAGCTCATCTACTCTTTCCGCCGTCAGGGGGGTACACACCAGCCCCCTTCCAAAACGCACCATGAAATTAATGGCCTCCGGCGTAACTTTTTCCGCAGCCATTACCAGGTCGCCTTCGTTTTCGCGGTCTTCATCGTCTACCACAACTACCATGTGCCCTTTATTCAAATCTTCCAGAGCCTCTTCCACGGTATTAAAGTTCATCGTCTCTCCTCCTTTTATTAAAAGCCCTTTTCCTGCAGCCATTGGATTGAAATTCCCTCTTTAGCAGCCTCACCTGTTTCAGGTTCCTCCTTTTCCATCCCCAGGATATACTTCTCTACGTATTTGCCTATCAGGTCTCCTTCCAGGTTAACTTTATCCCCGTTCTTGTTCTGTCCCAGGTTAGTCTGGGACAGGGTATGGGGAACCAGTGATACTTCGAAAGAATCTCCCCGGAAGGCACTTACCGTAAGGCTGATACCGTCTATGGCCACCGAACCTTTTTCCACCAGGTACCGGCTTACTCCCGGAGGGGCTGAAAATCCCATTACTACCGCGTTACCTTCTTCCCTGCGGTAGAGCAAGCTTCCGGTACCGTCGATATGTCCCGTAACAAAATGCCCTCCCATACGCCCGGAGGGCATGAGAGCACGTTCCAGGTTTACCGTGTCACCGGGTTTGAGGTCTTCCAGGTTTGTGCGGCGGATAGTCTCCGGCATAACGTCGGCGGCCACCCTTTCCGAACCTTCCCGGGAAGTAACCGTCAAACAGACACCGTTCACCGCCAGGCTGTCACCTGTTTGAAGATCGCCCGTTACTTTGCGGGCCTTAATTAAAAGGGTAAAACCGCTGCTACTCCTCTGAAAAGCAAGGAGGCTTCCCAGCTCTTCTACAATGCCCGTAAACATTTTTACACCCCGTTTTATCAGTTTACAGTTTACAGTTTACAGTTGACAGTTGGTAATTGGTAATTGGCAGCTTGTTAGTTTTATTGTTAACAGCTTTCAGCACCGTTTAAGCTCAATTAAGATTCAAAGATAACCTGTAACCAAAAGGTCTTCTCCGAAGGGCTCTGTTTCCACTTCCTTAAGGCGCCAGGCTTCCCGCAGCAGTGTTGCTCCTTTTCCTTCAAAAGAGGTGGGAGCCTGCTCGCCCCCGCATATTACCGGAGCCATAAAAGCATAGATTTTATCTACCAGCCCTTTTTCCAGGAAGCTGTAATTCAAAGTTCCCCCGCTTTCCACCATAAGGGAAATCATATTCCGCTTTCCCAGCTCTTCCAAGAGGGAAGACAGTGAAACCATGCCTCCTTCTTGGGGAAGAGTAATTACTTCTACCCCTTTTCTTTCCAGCATCTTCTTGTTTTCCAGGGAAGTGTTCTCCCCGGCAGCCAGCAGGGTAGGAGCTTCCGATGAGAGTTTTACTACCCTGGCGTCAAGGGGTAAACGGGCCCGGGTATCCACAATTATACGTGCCGCATCCCTGCCTCCTTCGATCCGGGTATTAAGGGAAGGATCATCCTGCAACACGGTGTGTATGCCAGTTACTATCCCGTCTACCCTGTGGCGAAGCCGGTGCACCTCTTCCCTGGATGCTTCCCCGGTAATCCAGCGGGTATCTCCCCTGCAGGTGGCAACCTTGCCATCCAGGGTGGTAGCCGTCTTTAAAGTTACGAAAGGCAAACCGGTGGTGATAAACTTTATAAATGCTTCGTTAAGACGGCGGGCTTCTTTCTCTAAAATACCGGTCCTTACATTTATCCCCGCTTCCTGGAGCCTCTCCATGCCTTTTCCCGCAACGCGTGGGTTGGGGTCAACCAGGGCTATTACCACCTCTGCAACGCCCGCCCGGATAAGGGCCTCGGTACAGGGAGAGGTTTTACCAAAATGGCAGCACGGTTCCAGGTTAACGTATAGGGTAGACCCTTTTGCTTTATCGCCGGCCTGGTTTAGGGCTTCCACCTCCGCGTGGGTGCCTCCCGGGTACCGGTGGTAACCGGTTGCCACCACTCCATCCTCATTAACCAGCACCGCCCCTACCATAGGGTTAGGAGAAGTCCACCCCTCTCCCTGCCGGGCCAGCTGAAGTGCCATATTCATATATTGTTCCTCTACGTTAAGCATTGTTTCACCTCACTGTAAATTAAGCCAAAAAC
>CAYODA010000026.1:0-16865 GCA_964402625.1 uncultured Syntrophomonadaceae bacterium
GTCGGGAGCCGGCAAACACAACAACCCGGTACAAGAAAGCACATAAGATATTTTCTGAGTAGTCGACCTGGCGCCGTGGGCGCCATCACTAGAAGGTGGAAAATACTCAGCAGAGCTGGTGTAAGGGGTTGCCCAGATTGGAAGTTGGAGGTTAGAAGTTAGATACAGGCTTCAGTTTAATTAAACTCAGTGCTTCCGGTTTCAGGGGGTGTTGAACACGAGTAGTATCCCCTACACTTCTTCCGGGCTCTTGGATGCCAGTACCTCTTTTTTGCGTTCCAGCATCAAGTCATAATCGAAGGAGTACTTTTTCCGGTTGTACACTTCCTTAAATTTATCCCAGTACTTGTTTGACCTGAAATACTTGTGCATACGCCTGGAAACGGGAAAAATCTGTTCAGAAGGATCGTAAATTTGCGGCTGACCTTTGGATTCATCAATTATAGTTTTAGTAATCATCCCCCAGGACAGGTCTGCCAGCGAATAGCGTCGGAGATCCCGCAGCATCGCCCTTAAGACCGCTTCGTGGGCAGGGTTAAAGAACCTGAAAATACGCGAATACATTACCGCCGTGTGAAACCGGTCGGGGACGTCCATAAACCCGTCTTTAACAGTTTCCTGTCCTACTTTCTGCATTATTTCCATCAAATAACGCAGGCTTCCCAGGCCGGGATACCACTGCCCCGGAAGCCGCGGTTTACTCTCATCAAAGCTGGCAAAGGGATTCTGCACATTAAGCCACTCCAGGACCACCATATCATAAATCTCCACCTGATTGCTTTCTTCAAAAAAACGACTTTCGGGGATAAACCTGGATTCAGAAATTCGCATGTTTATCAACAGGTAATCCGGGTTCGGCTCAAGATAATACAGTTTGAAGTGATAAATATTATCCTTGTCAATATACATCTCCAGGTGAAGTTCATCGAACCCCAGGGATTCAAGGTGAGAAATCATGCCAGACTGCCGCATCAATTCCATGATATCTTCTTTTCTTAGCCTGCTTAAAAAACGTACTTCATCCCGCGGATAAGCAGGTAAATCGTAATAACTGCTTTCCATGTCCAGATCTGAGAACGCCCCTGAAAGTAGATCCGCACCGTTTACAGGTTGAAAATACTTAAACAGTGTTTGTTTACTCCTCATTGTTCATTGTCTCCTTGTTTTAAAACCGGGAAAATAAAAACTCTTCCCTCTGTTTCAATTGAATCGCTATCCCATTGATTTAATATTAACCTTCCCTCATATCAAGAGTCAAGCTTCACAAGGTTATAAGACGTTAGTCAGAATAATTTGGAGAATAAAACTAACACGAACACCGTTTAAATATTGCAACTCCGTCTGGTAAAAGAACGTTACTTGGGGCGCAAACAAACCTCTTATTATCCCCCCCTTATGCCGGCTATTTCCCGGGCAAGCTTTTTCTTTTCTTCAAGATTGGCCTGGCGGGTTATAACTACACGCTGGGCCTGGGGAGATCCGGCCCCGTGCATGGATTCGGTACGGTAGCCTACCGCAGCGGTACCGAGTGTCAGATTCTCAATCAAGCGGAGCACGCGCATTCGATTTTCCGTGGGCACACCGGAGACTCCACGAAGGTACTTTTCTATATATTTTCCCAGCTCCTCGTTTTTGAAATCTTTTTCTGAAGGCATGGTTACCATTAGACCACCGGCTATATCCTCAGCCAGACGGGTAATTTCGTAAGGGTACCTGGTAACGTTCAGCTTACAAACGTTGGCCAGGAGGAGATCGATGAGATAAGTGCCCGATAGGGTGGGATTACCCTGGCAGGAACAGGCAATGCCTGCACAGTACAAGGTTTCGTTTAAGTGAACCATCTCAATAATTTTGTCTTTAATATGGGAAGCTCTCGGCACCCCGTTGTATTCCGCAGCCTGTGCCGCTGCTCCTATCAAAACATCTCCCACACCTACCTTGCATCCCCCGTAACTCTGGCGATGATAGCCGGCAAAGCGCTCTACCAGCATTCCGGTAAATTCATGCTCCCCGCACATGAAAATGCGTTCGTTGGGCACAAACACGTCCTCGAAAATCACCATGGCTTCCGAGCCGCCGTACATGCAGTTACCTACATCCAGGTCTCCGCCCTCTATTTTTCGGGTATCGCAGGATTGTCGACCGTAGATATAAAAAATCCCTTCCGTATCACTGGGGAGGGCAAAAGAAACCGCGTAATCCCGGTCTTCTTCCCGCATGGCCACGGTGGGCATAACCAGTATCTCGCGGGAAGCTACCGCTCCGGTCTGGTGCAGCTTGGCTCCCCGCACCACTATCCCGTCGGGCTTTCTATCCACTATTCGCAAATAGAGATCGGGATCCTCCTGTTCCGCCGGGCGGCGGGAGCGGTCTCCCTTGGGGTCCGTCATGGCTCCGTCTACCACCAGGTCTTCCTCCTGCACATGCTTCATAAAACGGCGAAAGCGCTGGTGATATCCTGTACCCAGCTTCTGATCCATTTCGCAGGTAACGCTATCCAGTGCGTTATTAGCATCCATGCCTACACAACGCTGAAAACAGGATGCCGTTTTCTGTCCCAGGAGGCGGAGCATTTTAACTTTTTTCACCAGGTCCTCGCTACTCTGGTGAAGGTGAGTAAACCTGTTAATTTTTTTTCCGCTCAGGCTGGATGTAGCGGTCATTAAATCTTCATGCTCCAACTCTTCCGTTAGCTGATAAGTTTTAGCAACAGAATTTATAGAAGGTCGGATAATGGGGTGATCTACTACATTTTCTACTTTTTCCCCAAACATGTACACCTTTAAATTTAACTTACGAAGCGAATCCAGGTACTGCTCCCCGGTTAGCATTAAAAACACCTCCAAAGTGTTTCTTTATGGTTAATCATACAGAAAAATAAGACTAAAATAAACTTTAATTTGTTATCAGTGTCTAAATTTTGGACCAAACCTGTTTTATTACCTGCCGCCTTTAACTCTCCCTATATATCCACCTGCACCATAAAAAACGCACCACTATCTTTCTGTAGTTGTTCCAGAAGAGATAGAAGGGGCGGCAAAAGAAAGAACATACCGTTCCTCTCCACGCAACCGCCCCCAAAATCTATAACTTTATTCTATCTGTATAAACTATCAATTACCGGTGTTGAAAGCTGGCCTTTCTCTTTTCCAGGAAAGCGTTTACTCCTTCTTTTACGTCTTCCGTCTGGAACACCCTTTCAAAAAGGTCGGCTTCAATCTGCAGGCCTTCTTCAAGCGGTACTGCCAGGCCCCTTTCCACACATTGCTTGATCAGGTTTACTGCTACAGCAGGTCGTCCGGCTATTTGTCCGGCCATTTTCTTACCTTCTTCCAGGGCAGAACCACCGGATACCACGTGATTAATGAGCCCTATTTCATATGCCTTGTTAGCTTCAATATGCTTACCCAGGAACATTAGTTCCTTGGCTTTTGCTTCCCCTATGCGCCGGGGCAATCGCTGGGTGCCTCCTCCTCCCGGGAACAGGCCCAGGTTAATCTCCGGAAGCCCGAACTGGGCGTTTTCCGAAGCTATGCACAGATCACAGGCTAGCATGAGTTCGCAGCCGCCTCCCAGGGCCATCCCTTCTACGGCAGCAATAACCGGGCGGGGAAAATCGTCAATATAGTTAAACACCCGGTGACCTTTTATAGTATCCCGGGCGACTACTCCGGGATCGCTTCCCAACATATTCGGGAATCCCGAAATATCTGCTCCTGCCATAAAGAATTTTTCTCCTTCACCGGTAAGAACCACCGCCCGGATACTTTCATCTTCCTCTATCTGGCTAAAGCATTCCGCCAACTCATTTCCCACCTGGCTGCTCAAGGCATTGGCCGGTGGATTGTTTATGGTTACCACGGCCACGGCTTCTTCTTTTTTCCAGGTAACTTTTTCACCCATTTATGTTCTCCTCCTTCTATTTCTTATCGCTGTAATCGTAAAACCCTTTACCTGTCTTTTCGCCCCATTCTCCCTTTACGTATTTTTCTACGACAGTAGGAGACGGTTTGTCGGCAGGATCAAAAGACTCCTGGTAGCGCTCCATGTTTATGTGATAGGCGAGATCCACCCCGGTAAGGTCCAGGAGACGGAACGGCCCCATGGGATGACCCAGGGCATTAACCACTGCACTGTCTATGTCTTCCGCGGAAGCAACTCCCGTGTCCAGGAGGAACAGGGCTTCCTGGTTAATAGCAGCCATTATACGGTTGACCAGAAAACCGTATACCTCTTTGTGCAACCTGACCGGTACCTTATTAATGCGGCGAGCAAGTTCCATGGTTACTTCAGCAGTTTCATCGGAAGTATGTGGTCCCTGGACTACTTCCACACACTTCATTACCAGGGCCGGGTTAAAGAAATGCATGTTGCATACCTGGTCCGGCCTGCTGGTATAATCTGCTACCAGCGAACTTACCAGGAAAGAACTGTTGGTGGCCAGTACAGCATGGGAAGGTGCAATTTCATCAAACTGCTTAAAAAGCTTCCTCTTTAAATCCAGTTTTTCCGTTGCCGCCTCGATTACAAAATCGGCATCTTTCGCACCTTTTTGCAAATCGCTGGTAAACTCCAGATTGTTGTTGGCCTGTTCGGCCTGCTCCTCGGTCATTTTACCCTTGGAAACCCTGCCCGGGAGATACTTTTCTACAAACTGCTGCGCTTTTTTAAGCTGTTCCTCGTCTACGTCCACACAGCTTACCTTGTAACCGCAGATAGCCGTCTGTAAGGAGATCTGGTGACCCATGTTTCCGGCGCCCACTACGCAGACCTTTTTAATATCATCTGCTTTCATACAACATACCTCCTGTTATTAGATATTTTGCCGGTTATAAGCCGGCTAACTTTTCCTTCTTCCTTCCTATTCCCTTTCAATGATAGTAGCTACACCCTGGCCGCCACCGCAGCAGGCGGTAACCAGTCCATAACGCTTTTGCTGCCTTTCCAGTTCGTAAATCATTTTCACGGTTAAGATGGCTAAGGAACCGGCTATAGGGTGCCCCAGGGCTATAGCCCCACCGTTGGGATTAATTTTGTCCATATCCAGCCCCAGTTCCCTTATACTAGCCAGGGCCTGGCTGGCAAAAGCCTCGTTAAGCTCTATAACATCCAAATCGTCTACTGTCAGCCCGGTATTTTCCAACACCTTCCTGGTCGCGGGAACCGGACCCATACCCATTATGTTGGGATCCACGCCTCCGGCCGCAAGACCACGTATAGTCCCCCTGGGCTTTAACCCCAGTTCTTTTGCTTTTTCCTTCTCCATAACTACTACTGCCCCGGCACCGTCATTAATACCTGATGAAGTACCGGGTGTAACCGTGCCATCCTTTTTAAATACAGGGGGAAGCTTGGCCAAACCCTCCAAGGTAGTGCCAAAACGGGGATGCTCGTCGGTATCAAATACTACTGGGTCACCTTTCTTTTGAGGAATCTCTACCGGAACTATCTGGTCCTTAAAGCGCCCTTCTTTTATGGCCTGTTCCGCTTTCTGCTGGCTGGCCAGGCCAAATTTGTCCTGGTCTTCCCGCGAAACATTATACTGCTCCGCTACATTTTCAGCGGTTATTCCCATGGGTGGATCCCCGATATGCGACGGTGCCAGTGGACGCGGCTCTATAAAGCGCGGTGCCTGCCTCTGGTACGCCTGGGAAGGCTTTTCCATCAGGTGAGGCATCCTGGTCATACTCTCTACACCACCGGCCACGTAAACCTCTCCCTGTCCGGCCATAATCATGGCTGCTGCCAGGTTAATAGCTTCGGAACCCGAACCGCACTGCCGGTCTATAGTTAACCCGGGTATAGAAAATGGTAAACCGGCTTCCAATAGGGCCATACGTGCCATACATCCGGTGGAACCCAGACAGTGTCCCATTATCACCTGGTCTATTGTTTCCGCATCAATACCCGCTCTTTTCACCGCTTCACCCAAAACCAGCGCCCCAAATTTATCCGGGGGCACATCCTTTAAAGCACCACCTGCTCTACCTATAGGGGTTCTGGCCCCGCTGACTATAACAGCTTCTTTCAACTCTTCTCATCCTTTCTAAAAATTAATAATAAACCGATGTTATCGATTGCTTAAACTATGAAGTCAAGACATCCCGGGCAACCACCATTCTCTGCACCTGGTTGGTCCCTTCGTAGATCTGGAGGATCTTGGCATCCCGTAGTAGTTTTTCTACCGGGTAATCTTTCATGTAGCCGGAGCCACCCATGACCTGGATGGCATCCACACAGACTTCCATGGCCGTATCGGAAGCAAAGTATTTGGCCATGGCGCCTGCTTTAGATACGCTCTGGCCGGTATCAATACAGTTTGCGGCTCTCCATACCAGCATGCGGGCAGCATCTATTTTAGTAGCCATGTCGGAAAGCATAAACTGGATGGCCTGGTTGGCTGCTATGGGTTTCCCGAATTGTACCCGCTGCAGGGAATAGTTGCGTGCTTCTTCAAACGCCCGGCGAGCCACTCCTACGGCAGCGGCGCCTACACCGGGACGAGTGCTGTCCAGGGTCATCATGGCAATCTTAAAGCCATCACCTTCTTTCCCCAGGATGTTTTCTGCGGGAACCTCCACGTCCTCCAGTATTACCTCCGCCACGTGGGAAGCCCTGTCGCCCAGTTTGCTTTCTTTTTTACCACCGGAAATACCGGGAGTGTCTCCAGGAACTATAAAGGCAGTAAGACCCTTGGCTCCCTGGCTCCTGTCTACCGTGGCAAATATAGTATATAGCGAAGCAATTCCCCCGTTGGTTATAAAGCATTTGTTGCCGTTTAAAACGTACTTATCTCCTTTTTTTTCGGCGGTAGTTTGGATATTGCCTACATCGGAACCGGCTTCCGGTTCGGTTAAGCCAAAAGCAGCCAGTTTAGGCTCGGCGCAGAAGTCCGGTAAAAACTTTTTTTTCTGTTCTTCTGTGGCCGCAATCAGAATCGGGGCAAGTGCCAGCTCGTTAGCCCCGTAAGTCCCGTTTATGCCCAGGCACCCGTAGGCCAGCTCTTCACCGATGACTGCGCCCGTTAAAGAATCCAGGCCCTGGCCTCCGTACTCTTCCGGCACCGACTGATTCATGAGCCCTACTTCGTGTGCTTTATTAACAATGTGCCAGGGGACCTCCTCCTTTTCATCATACTCCGCAGCAGCCGGTATTAACTCGTTTTTGGCAAACTCACGTGCCATCTTCTGCATATCCAGCTGCTCTTCAGAAAGCTGCAAAGAAAACAATCTACCAACTCCTCTCTTTTTTTTGAAACTTCCGCCTTAAACTAAAAAGAACACTAAACTAAATATTGCAATTCTTGTGCCAACTTTAACTAATCAAGCCTGCCCATATAAAAAAGCGGCATTTAAACCCCTGTTTCCAGGGGTGCCGACTGTCAAATTTACAGTATCTTGACGCGACATACTAATACGCTGTGTTCATTTTTTAGAATATTTAGGGCTCAGATAGTTTAATTTTTAGACACCATTTTTTAGACACCGGAGCTATATAAGCCCGTATTTATTTAGTTTATGGTAAAAGGCACCTTTACTTATCCCCAGCTTTTTCCTTACCGCTTTCTTGTCATCCCCGTATTTTTCAAGAAGGCGGGCAATTAAATCCATTTCGTGCCACTCTACTACTTCTCTCAAGGAAAGCCCTCTATCTTCTACTTTACTACTATTAAGCCCGCTCCCGTCACTGGAGGGCAAAGAATCTTTCTTAATATAAGAAGGAAGGTGCCGCAAAAGTAGCCTGCCTTTCTCTTCAGACAATGCCATTACAAACGCGTGTTCAATCACGTTCTCCAGCTCTCTTACGTTCCCGGGCCAATCGTGCCACCACAGTTGCCGCTCTACTGCACGGTCCAGTTCCAGGGGACCGGGAAACTGGTACTTGGAAGAGAGGCTGCCTAGAAACAAACGCGCCAGTTCTTTGATATCCACCTTCCTCTCCCTAAGTGAAGGGACTTTTATGGGATAAACGTTCAAACGGTAGTACAGGTCTTCCCTTAACTCCCCCTTCTTTACCATTTTCCACAGGTCTTTGTTAGTAGCAGCAATTATGCGCACATCCACTTGAACCGGGACGGTACCTCCAACTTTTTCAAAAGTTTTAAATTGAAGTACCCTTAATATCTTGGCCTGCAGGCTGAGGGGCAGATCTCCAATTTCGTCCAGCAGGAGTGTCCCCCCGTGAGCCTCTTCCAGCTTCCCTCTTTTGCCTTGATTTGATGCACCGGTAAAAGCGCCCGGGATATAGCCAAAGAGCTCGCTTTCCAACAGGTTTTCCGGGATGGCGGCACAATTAAAAACCACAAAACGCCTGCTGTTCCTTTCTCCGGACTGGTGTATTGCCCGGCTGACAATTTCTTTGCCGGTACCGCTCTCCCCCAACAGAAGTACATTTACATCGTTCCTGGCTACCGCAGCACCCCGGTGAAGTACTTTGACAAAGGCAGGGGCTACCCCGGTCAATTCCTTGAACGGCTGGGGAAGATTATCTTTTATGCGACAGGGGGGATTAACAGGGTGTTGCAAACCGTGACCGAGCAGTTTACGGTAAATGCTGTCGGCTGAAATCAGCCGGCCTATACCTACCGCCCCTTCTACAGAGCCTTCCTTGATTAAGGGAAAATAATTTATATTTACTTCCAGTCCGGCAGTTTCAATAATCTGCCTCTGTTTTAAAAGCGGCTTTCCTTCTTGCAACACTTTTAAAAATTTGGAGGCCGGTTCAATTTCGCTAACCAGTTCTCCCTCCAGCTCTTCCCGCCCCACCAGCTTCTTGAAAGACCGGTTGGCGTATATTATACGACTCTCCCTGTCCACCACCATTACCAGGTCGTACAGGTGGTCCAGCAACCCAACCAGGTTTTCAGGATCCGCCATACTGTCTATATTTATAAAACTGGACATAAAAAAATACCTCTTTTTTAACGAATTACTCCTCCTGCCACCCGAACTTTTTGAGCCTGTTATAAAAAGTTCCCCTGCTTACCTGCAGACGGCGCATGGCTTCTGTTTTATTAAAACCGCACTCGTAAAGAACCTTGTATATGTATTCCCGTTCCACACTCTCTTTCCACTCGGAAAGGCTGACCTCTTCTGGATCCGGCAGCACAACTTTGGTATCCCCCTGGTAAAAATCTTTTTCTTCCGCGTAATGGCTTAAATAATCAGGAAGGTGATTCACCCTTATTTCCCGGGATCCCTCAAAGTCTGCGGTAATGAAACCGTACTCCAGAACATTCTCCAGTTCACGTATGTTGCCCGGCCACTGGTAATGATAAAAAAGGGTTATAATATCAGCTCCCGGGTTCATATCCTTTTCCCCGTATTTTTTCTGCAGTCCTGTTATAAAATAATCCAACAGCACATCCAGGTCGTCTTTTCTCTTTCTTAAAGGATCCACTACTACGGGGATCACATTAAGACGGTAATACAGGTCTTCCCGGAACTCCCCTTTGCTTACCATCTCTTCCAGGTCCCGGTTAGTGGCCGCTATAAACCTGGTGTCTACATGAACGGTGGTTCCACCTACTTTTTCAAATTCATTAAACTGCAAGGCTCGTAGTAGTTTAGATTGCATGTTTAAAGAAAGTTCCCCTATTTCATCAAAAAAGATAGTCCCCCGGTGAGCCGCCTCAAATTTACCAGTTTTCCCTTTTTCTAAAGCACTGGTAAAAGCACCGGGATCGTAGCCAAAAAACTCACTTTCCATCAAACTCTCCGGAATGGCTGCACAGTTTACTTCTACAAATGCTTCTTTTGCCCGGCTGCTGGCCCGGTGTATGGCTTCTGCTACCATCTGCTTTCCCGCACCGCTTTCCCCAAAAATCAAAACCGAGGAATCGGTTTTAGAAGCGGCAGCCGCCTTGTGCAGCATTTTAACAAACTCGACATTGTTACCAATCAAAGACTGCATGGGTCCGGGAAGATGCCTCTTGGGCTTGAATTTTATTTCCACACTGTAGCCATCTTTGCTTTCTTTAAACCGGTGCATTAATTGATAAATACTTGATATGCAGTCCAGCCTGGCCACTCCCAGGGCCCCGGTACAGCGGCTACCCTTCCAGAGCGGATAAAATTCCAGGCAGACTTCCCGGCCTTCCCGGTTATTTACCATGGCCTCGATTACAGAAACACCTTCTCGAAACTGGTTCAGCATACCAGTGGAGTTTACTATCCTTTCCAGCTCTTCTCTTTCCACCAGTAAGGCTTCAAAACACTGATTGCACTCGCCAATAGCACCATCACCGGTTACTAAAACCAGCGGATCCATAATACGGTTGAATATGTTACTTAAAAAATCACTACTCTGAAACAGTTTATTAATTTTTTCGGCACAAAGAACGGAGACTTTCATGCAAGCATCACCTTTGGCCCTGGGCTAAAAATCTTTTTAAAAATTTACTATCTTCCATAATACCGTTATGCTATAGAGCACTCCTGCAGAAAACCAGGCGCTAAAGCCACCTAAAAGAGGCTTTGCCGCTAGTGCAAAGCCTCTTTTGTGGCTTTTCTTTTGATTTAAGCAGCCCGGCACCACGTGTTTTTCGATTTACCTTGTTTTCTTCCGGTTAGTTTTGTTTTAACGCAGGTACTTTTCTTTATCCGCAAGGTAATTTACCAGGTCTGCACGGGTTATTATTCCTACCAGCTGGCCTGTATCATCTATTACCGGTATGCGGTTTATGTTTTTTTGTTTCATTATGGCAGCAAGTTCACTTATCTGTGAATCTCGATGAACAGTTACCACATCCCGTGTCATGACCTCTTCTACCCGGGTATTACCGAGAATCTCGCTGCTTTTTTCCAAAGACATCATATCCGTTACCGACATATCTCCAGCAATCCACCCGGATTGCCTGGTAAAGGGTAAAACATCTTTTTCCCTGGAGAAATTTATAATGTCTTTTTCAGATATAATGCCTACCATTTTGTTTTCCTCATCCACTACGGGAACTCCACTAATATTGTGCCTGGAAAGGAAGTTAATTACTTCTTCCAGATTGCTGCCTTTAGACACCGAAAGAACATGTTTTGACATCAATTCGCTTATCTTCAATTGCACTACCTCCTCTTCACCATGTAGTATGAAGGCCGGCAGCATGAAGTAGAAGCTGCTATTTCTGTCCTCGCTTCTTCTTTTCTTCCTCTACCAGCTCACGCCTCAGTATCTTACCTACATTGGTCTTGGGAAGTTCCTGACGGAATTCAATTTCTTTGGGTATCTTGTACTTGGCAAGTTTATCTTTCATAAATTCAAATATTTCATCTTCCGTAGCAGTTTCCCCTTCGTTAAGCACCACATAGGCCTTGATCATCTCCCCGTAGTAATCATCAGGAATTCCTGCAGTAACAGCCTCCAGAACTTTGGGGTGTTCAAACAGTACTTCGTCAATTTCTCGCGGATACACGTTGTAGCCTCCGGTGAGAACCATATCTTTTTTGCGGTCTACTATATAAAAGTAGCCGTCTTCGTCCATCTTGGCTATGTCGCCGGTATAAAGCCACCCGTCCCGCAGGGAACTGGCTGTCTCCTCCGGACGGTTCCAGTACCCTTTCATGACTTGCGGACCTTTTACAATAAGCTCACCTTCCTGGCCAACAGGCATTTCTTTGGTGCCACTTTCCAGGTCCACTATCTTGGCGTCAGTGTCGGGATAAGGTATGCCGATACTGCCAGGTTTTCTTTCTCCCCGCAGGGGATTGCAGTGGGTAACCGGAGATGCTTCAGAGAGCCCGTAACCTTCCAGTATCTTGGAGCCAGTCTTGCTTTCAAATTTCTTCATGGCTTCTATCGGCATGGGGGCCGCCCCACTGTTACAAACTTCCACGGTATCTACGTTGTACTTATCGGCATCGGGATGGGAAGCAATGGCAGTATACATGGTAGGCACCGCGGGGAAGAGGCCCGGTTCATACTTCTTGATAAGATCGAGCACCATTTCCGGCTCAAAACGGGGAACCAGTATCTGCCCTGAGGGAATGGTTAAGCCGGTATTCATGGCTACAGACATGCCGTAGGAATGGAAAAAGGGAAGCACGGAAATACCGTAAGTTTGTTTAACCCCGTCCTTGAACTTTTCATCTATCCAGTCCCTGATCCACTCCTTGGACTGGATCAGGTTGCAGAGAACGTTATACTGGGTCAACATGGCTGCCTTGGGAAGCCCCGTGGTCCCACCGGTATACTGGAATATTGCCACGTCTTCCTTGGGATCTATGTCCGCGGCGGGTGCTTCCGGAGGATATTGCTGCATGAGTTCTTCCAACCAGAGATTATCCCCCTCTACTTCGTTAAACATGAGCCTGGTTACAATTACTTTTTCTACCGGCACTTTATCTCTTACCTGGTGGAAAGAATTAAATACCGCGTCGGCCCCAAGGTATATCCTGGCCCCGGAGTCGGTTAGAATATGCTCGGCTTCACGCGGAGTATAGAGGGGATTCATCTGCACTACAGTAGCACCAATTTTCATACAAGCGTAATACGCATAAACGTACTGCGGGCAGTTAGGGAGCATTAAGGCTATCCGATCGCCCTTTTTAATCCCCAGATCCAGGAGGGCTGCTGCCACCCGGTTAATATTATCCTGCATCTCCTTGTAGGTCACTTCGTTGCCCATGAAAACCAGGGCTATCATGTCAGGATAACTCTCACAATACTGTTTTAAGTAATCGTAAACCCCCACCTCTGGATAATCCAGATTCATGCTCACCGGATAATTCTTTAACCATAACCTTTCAGACACTTAAAATTCCTCCTTTATTTCACTTTATCACTTTATATAGATTAGCTCTATGCTCCTATATAAGCCTTTTTTACTTTTTCGTCATGCTTCAAGTCAGAACTCGTCCCTTCCATAACAATTTCGCCGTTTTCTATCAGATAACCGCGTTGCGTAATATTAAGGGCCATGTGGGCATTCTGTTCCGACAAGAAAACTGCTGTATGCATTTCCTGGTTAATTCTTTGAATCAGATCGGCCAGATTTTGTATCATGTAGGGAGCCAGCCCAAGGGAAGGCTCATCCAAAAGGAGCAGGTCCGGACCCGACATTAGTGCACGTGCAATAGCCAGCATCTGCTGTTCTCCACCGCTAAAAGTCCCGGCCAGCTGTTCTTTCCTTTCCGCCAACCTGGGAAACATCTGGTAAATGGTTTCCAGGTTGTTTTGAACAAATTCCTTGTTGCGAATACAGGTATAGGCCCCCATGAGCAGGTTCTTGTATACACTGAGGTGGGGAAACAGCCTGCGTCCTTCGGGGCAAAGGCTCAACCCCATACGCACAATGCGGTCCGGGGTAAGTCCATCGATTCTTTTTCCCTTAAATTCAATAGTTCCTTCTACAGGCTTAATAATCCCGGCAATGGTGCGGAAAAGCGTAGATTTTCCTGCCCCGTTTGCTCCAATGATGCTTACAAAGTCTCCCTTGTTTATCTCTAAAGAAACGTTTCTAATCGCCCTATAGCCACCTATTTCAGAAGTTACCCCTTGAAGTTTAAGCAACATATTCCCCTCCCAGGTAAGCCTTGATGACCTCTTCGTCATTACTAACCTCTTCCGGAGGCCCGTCGGCAATCTTTTGCCCGTGATTCAACACAATAATACGGTCCGCCACCCCCATGACCATACGCATTTTGTGTTCGATCAGGCAGATGGTTATTCCCTGCTTTTTTATTTCGGTTATTAAATTGGTAATCCCGGAAGTTTCCTCAGGGTTTACCCCGGCAGTAGGTTCATCCAGCAGTAGGATGTCAGGGTTGCTGGCCATGGCTACCCCTATAGAAAGGCGCTTTTGCGCTTCCTGGGGAAGCGTGGTAACAAAATCAAACACGTTGTCTCCCAGGCCAATAAAACTGGCCACCTCCAGGGCGCGGGATATGGTAGCATCGCGGTCCCTCCTCCAGCGAGGAGTCCGGAACAGGGCGTCCCAGAAACCCGTTTTGGTACAGGAGCGGTACCCGATAGCCAGGTTATCTATTACCCGCAGCTGATCGAACAGGGTGGTTATCTGAAAGGTGCTGGCAATCCCTTTGTAAACCACCTGGTTCGGCTTATAATGAGTAATATTTTCATCTTTGAAAAGGATCCTTCCCGATGTCACCTTGTGCATACTCCGCAGGAGATTAAATAGGGTAGTCTTACCCGCCCCGTTGGGGCCGATAATAGCAACTATTTCTCCCTCGTTTACGTTAAAACTAACATCGTTAACTGCTTTTAAGCCCCCGAAATGCTTACTCAAGTTTTCAACCTTTAGCAGCACTCTTATCTTCCCCCTTCTTCCATAAACTGGTTATTTTATCCTTATTGGAGTTGTAAAGCCCTACCAGTCCATATGAAGCGTAAATTGTCATTATAATAACTACCACGCCAAAGAATATGTAGCGGTACGGGCCAAAAGCGTGGAAATACTCTAAAAGAATAGTAACTCCAAAAGCACCTATAACCGGACCGGCCATGCTTCCCATTCCTCCCAGCATTACCTGTATCAAAAACACAAAGCTCATGCTGTAATGAATGGTTTCCGGGCTCATAGTACCCATAAAAGAAGCATAAAAGCCACCGGCTATACCTACTATAAAGTTGGCGGTACTAAAAGAAATTAGCTTGGCATCATAGGCATTAATACCAACCGCCTCGGCCAGGACTTCATTGTTGCGACAGGCCATGAAATCGTATCCCTGCAGCGAATAAATCAAGCGGTGTAACACTACAAGGGTTAAAATTACCAAAACCAGTGCCAGGAAATAACGGTTTTCAATCACTTGAAAATCTAGACCAAAAAATCCTTCCGGTCGGGGAATACCAACTATCCCGGTATATCCACCGGTTAGATCTATCCAGGCCCCGGCTACAACGTAAGCAATAACACCGAAAGCCAGGGTACTAACGGCAAAATAAGCCCCACGGGTTCTCCGGGCCGGCAAACCAAAAATTAATCCGCCAATAGCAGCAAAAATACCAGCCAGTGGTATTGCTGCCCAAAAAGCCCACTCATGCTGAGTAGTTAATATAGCTACGGTGTATCCACCTATTCCAAAAAAAGCTCCGTGCCCCAGGGACAGTTGCCCGGTATACCCCAAAAACAAGTTAAGCGTTAAGGTACCTATAGAATATATCAGGCAGAGTATGGCTATCTGCATAAAGTACCTGCCTACGAAAGGCAAAAAAGGAAAGACTATAAGCAGTATCAGCAAAATAATATAGATGTTCTTCTCCTTAAGAAAATTGAGCATGGACGTTTAAACCTCCCTTCCAAATAAACCCGTTGGCTTGATAGTTAATATCAAGATTAAAATACCAAAAGCAAACACGTCCCTGTACGCTGTGGAAATATATCCTCCGCCCAGAGCTTCTATCAGTCCAAGGATATAGGCTGCAATAATAGCTCCCTTGATGCTGCCCAAGCCGCCCAGGATAACAACAACCATGCATTTCATGATTATAATAGCTCCCATTTGGGGATCTACCATGAAAATTGGACCTATCATGATTGCCGCGACGGCAGCCAGGGCCCCGGCAATTGCAAAGGTAAGGGATGCAGTCATGTTAACATTTATTCCTACCAGGGATGCACCCTCTGGCTCCTGGGCCGCTGCATCAATGGCTGTACCAATTATAGTCTTTTTAATAAACAGGTGAAGCAAAATAATGGCCAGGGCAGCAATAATTATAACTAGCAGCCGCTGCAGGGAAATTGCTACTCCCAGAAATTCCACCATCTCCGGGTTGGGGTTGGGAATACGGCGTGCGGCAGAACCCCAGATAACATTAGCAAGATGCTCCAGTAAAAAGAATAAACCCAGTGCTCCAATATAGGGAAATATTCTAGAACCTTTAACTTCGTACTTAAGATTCCGGAAAACCAGTCTTTCTAAAACTACTCCCAGGCCAGCCAGCAACACCATGGATATTACCAGGGCAACCCAGAAATTCACATTAAGAAAAACAATAAGCGTAAAAGCCACATAAGCACCCAACATGTAAACGTGTCCGTGTGCAATCTGGGGAACTACCAGTATGCCGTACATTAGAGTTAATCCTAGCGCTACCATGGCATACGTACTTCCCATCATTATCCCATTTAGTACCTGCTGCAAAAATAGTTCCATTTTAACGCCCCTTTCCTGTTTTCCACCTCATACAATAATATTACGGATACTTGTTAAAGCATTCATCCTGCCATTAACAAGCAGAATATATGCTTAATGCTCATTCTACTAACAATGCGTAGCGTAAATGTTGATTACTTTAAGCCAGCGGATATCCTGGTCTTCATAAATTTAACCTTTCCGTAAGATTAATAACTAATATATCCTTATTTTTCACCTCCTTTAAACTAAAATATTGCTTTGTTCCAATATTGCAACTTAAACAAACTGTCTAAATATTAGACCTCAATTTAATTTATTCTATGTTTTCACTAATATTCCTTCTTCAACACCGTGCCCAAAATATAAAAAATTTTACTAAGTATTTATCTTCCTGTTTTCTTAATAGAGCAATCTTTTTAATATGTATATCTTGTTCACTTTCCAAGAACTTCATTATTTGCTGAATTCATCAGGTTTTGTAAACCAAAAAATGCAAGATTTATGCCAATTGTCTAACTCATTTTACAATAAACCATATTTAAAGCAAATCACACATCAACATGGCTTACTTTTGTTGTAAATAAGTTAATTTATTAAACATCGGATTTATTATTTATTTTAAACAATCTTCTAAATATAAAAGTCCCATTGCCTGCTTAGGGCAATGGGACTTTTATATTTAGTTCATCTTTTAATTATTCCATAGGTATGGGAGTATATATATTCTCTCCTTCCAACCACATAAAATCGTGATCATCCGGTGTATCCCCTGCT
>CAYODA010000027.1:0-16757 GCA_964402625.1 uncultured Syntrophomonadaceae bacterium
GCATTGTTTATGCGGGAGATTTTATTACCCTGTTTGTATTCTGGGAACTGCTCACTATTACCACGGCACTTCTCATTCTTTTAAATCGTACTGAAACTTCGTTTATTATGGGAATGCGTTTCCTGCTATTCCACCTGACCGGTGGCCTGGTTTTATTTGTAGGCATACTGACTCACTACGCGGCATCGGGTTCACTGGCGGTGGCCCATCCGGAAGCCGGGCTGGTGTTTTTTATCATTGGTATAGGTTTCAAGGCAGCTTTTCTCCCGGTTCACCTCTGGGTGGCCTGGGGATATCCCAACGCATCATTTTCTTCCAGCGTCGTCCTGGCTGGCCTTACCACCAAAATAGGTGTTTTTGCCATTGCCCGGATTATCCCTCCGGAAGTGTGGCAGGGTAATGTTAACTTTATTATAGGTTTCATGGGGGCCAGCATGGCCATATTTGGTTTTTCCTGCGCCCTGTTACAGAAAGATATGCGCAAGTTGCTTTCTTACCATATTATCAGCCAGGTGGGCTACATGGTGGCCGGCGCCGGTATGGGTTTGGTAGCTGCCAACCCGGAGTATTCCATAGATGGCAGCCTGCTGCATATGGTAAACCACATGCTTTATAAAGCACTGCTCTTTATGTGTGCAGGTGCGGTGTTGTACAGCACCGGCACAGAAAACCTGCACGACCTTCACCACGGTGACAGGGAAAAAAACAAACCTATCTGGAAGTCCATGCCCCTGGTTACCGCCGGAGCCCTGGTAGGTGCC
The DNA here is from genome assembly GCA_964402625.1 of uncultured Syntrophomonadaceae bacterium. Classification (GTDB taxonomy): domain Bacteria; phylum Bacillota; class Dethiobacteria; order DTU022; family PWGO01; genus PWGO01. The sequence continues at coordinate 762 of CAYODA010000027.1, forward strand.
CTGGCCATTTCCGGGGTCCCTCTTTTTAACGGTTACGTGAGCAAGTACTTTCTCAAGTACGCCGTAGAAGGGGTGGAACCCATGGGGTTTATGCTGACCATTGCCAGCATAGGTACCTCTATTTCATTCTGTAAACTAATTTATTTTGGTTATATCCGTTCCTGGGGAGAAGTTAAGAGAAAAGTTCCAATAAGCGCAATGGTTGCCATAGTAATTGTTGCCTTCCTGTGTATATTCCTGGGAGTTTATCCATACGTAATGTCCAATGTTATGCCGGCAGGCAGCTCCCTGGATGTCTATTCCCAGTCGGGGGTTATAGGTGCCCTGCAGCTGGTGGTCCTGGGTGTATGGATCTTTGTTTTAACCGCCGGTATTCTGGAGAGGGGTATCAAGCCTCCCAAATGGCTCAGTATTGAGTCGCTGGTATTTGCACCGGTAGCCGATTTTTCCTACAGGATGTTTTGCAATCTGGGAAGCTTACTGGATGCATCCGTCAACAACTTCTATATTAGAACCGGCTATCGCTTTTTCCGCTTCTGCATGTTTATTGGCAAAGTAGACTCTTCCATAGATGAAATGTACAGCAAGGGTGGAAGAACTGCTTACAGCATCGCAGAAAGAACCCGTGCTTTTGACGGAGCCATTGACAGGACCTACGAAAAAGGCGGGCGGGCTGCGTACAGTATAGCGGAAAGGACCAGGGCCTTTGACGGGGCCATAGACAGGACTTACGAAAAATCGGGCTCTACCATATACCGGTTGGCCGACAGGAGTTCTACCACCGAAGAGGCTTTAAACCGCGTGCTGGAAGAAGGCAGCAGGTCCGCCCGGGATCTGGCTAAAAGCGGCAGGTACCTGGATGACGTGTTAAACACTTCTTATGAAAAAGCTGGGGAAAAAGCCAGAGAAGCGGCTACGGAAACAACAACACAAGGAGGCCGCTGGAATCCTTTTGAATGGAATATTCAAAACTTGAATTTTGATACCTTGCTTCTGGCTGTAGTGTTGGGTATAATTTTAGTTGTGTTCTTCTATTTTGGACAGTAATAAGCAGGTTACAGATATTTAACAGGCAAACAGGCAAACAGGAAAGGAGCGCTGCAATGGCAGGGATTACTTCAAAGAAAGATTCGCTCCTTATGGTGGGGGCCGGACTGGTGCTTTATAGCTTACTTTTTGTGCTAACCGGTTGTGAGGATGAAGAGTACGTAGACCATCGCTTTCTAATGGATACCGAGGTGGAGATAAGAGTAGAAGATTCCATGAGTCACAGCAAAGCCGAAGAAATTGTAGAAGAAGCGTTTGACAAAATGGAAGAGCTGGAAAGGCAGTTTGATCGGGGCACCGAAGGTAGCGACGTATGGAAGATCAATCAAAAAGCCGGAGAGGAAGCAGTCCAGGTAAAACCGGAAACTTTTTACCTGATTGAGAAAGGTCTGGAATTTGGAGAAAAAACCGGCGGTGCTTTTGATATAACCATAGCTCCCCTGGTGGACCTGTGGGGTTTTTATGATGGCGACCGGGAGAGCTCAGGTGAACAGGAAGAAAGTGGGGATGCCCTTCCTTCACCGGGGGAGATTGAAGAGGTGCTGCAACTGGTTGATTATTCCCGGGTGGAGCTGGATGAAGAAAATAAAAAGGTGTACCTGCCGAAACCGGAAATGAAGATTGACCTGGGAGGTATAGCCAAAGGATATATTGTCGATGAAGCGGCAAACCTCCTGGAGGATTACGGAATAGAGCATGCCATGGTCAGGGGCGGTGGAGATATAAGGCTGGTAGGAGATAAAAAAGGTGAGCCCTGGGTTGTCGGGATAAGAGATCCTGAAGCTGGGGGACATCTGGCCCTGCTTTACCTTTCGGATGCCGGTATTGATACTTCCGGGGATTACGAACGTTATATTGAGGTGGAGGGTGAAAGGTACCATCACATCCTCGATCCGGAAACAGGCTATCCCGCGGAAGAGTTAGTAAGCGTAACGGCAGTGGCGCCGGATACCTTAAGAGCCGACGTTATCTCTACAGTCATTTTTGTAACAGGACCGGAAAAAGGGGAGGAGCTTCTGGAAGATTTCCCTGAAGTTGAAGGATTCTGGTACGATGATGGGGGAAATATTGAGTATACTCCCGGATTGGAAGATAAGTTAGAGCTTCAATAATTTTAAAAATAAGCAGGAAAGGATGCTAGCTTGAACAGGACACTTAAAATAACTTACCTGGCCATGCTTTTGACTTTTGCCGTGGTAATTCATACGGTGGAAGCCATGTTTCCCCTTCCGTTTCCCATGCCGGGCGTTAAACTGGGACTGGCCAATATAATTACCCTGCTGACTCTTTTGCTGTACGGGTTAAAAGAAGGGTTGTTCATTTCACTGGGTAAAAGCCTGTTAAGCAGCTTTTTTACCGGTTCGTTTATGGGGCCGGGGCTGGCACTTAGTGCAGGGGGTAGCGTGGTGAGCTGTCTGGTCATGGCTGCGGTTATTCCACTGGCCAGGAAGGGCGCAGTAAGCGTTGTTTCTGTCAGTGTTAGCGGCGCCGTCATTCACAACCTCACCCAGCTGCTTATTGCCAGCGCCCTTCTGCAGCAGTATTTTCTGTTTCAAAGCTTTTTCCCCGCCTATATTCTTATAGCGGTTCCCACGGGTGTTTTTACCGGCCTGGCAGTGATCTATCTGGAAAAAATCACTCAAAAATCATTAAAGTCCTTGAAGGAAAATTACTGATAATGTCAAATACAGACAGGTGAGGTGCTACATTGCAGAAAGAGTTAATTCTTGCCTCTGTTTCGCCTCGAAGGGTGCAGTTGTTGGAATTGATAGGATATCCTTTTCGTACCTGTCCCAGCGGGCTGGAAGAGGAAGAGATTACCGGACCCATTTCCACGGGAGTGGAAAAACTGGCCGGGGAAAAAGCCCGATATGTGGCAGAAAGATTTCCCCGGGCCCTGGTTTTGGGAGCTGACACAGTAGTAGAACTAAACGAGGAAATAATGGGAAAACCGTCAGGCAGGGCGGAAGCCAAAGAGATGCTGCTGAAATTAAGCGGCAGTAAGCACCGGGTGTATACCGGCCTGGCGCTGGTTAGCGCTTCACAAAACGGTGAGTTTTGCTGCGACCATGCCGTAACCGAAGTGATTTTTCGCACTCTTGGAGAAAAAGAAATAGAGAACTATTTGAAGTATGAAGACTGGCTGGATAAAGCAGGAGCTTATGCCATTCAGGGGAGAGCGGGAGTATTTGTAGAAAGCCTGCATGGGTGTTATTTTAACGTGGTAGGGCTCCCGGTTAGTAAAACCTATACCATGTTGATCAGTCGGGGTTTAAGCCCCAGTAGTTTCTGGGGCTAATTGGGGGAGGAAAGCCGATGGATTACAGCAAAATTTCTATAAAAGAACTTCCCAGTGAAGAAAGGCCCAGGGAAAAGTTAAAGCTCCTGGGTTCAGAATCACTTTCCAACGCAGAGTTGCTGGGAGTCTTGCTGCGCATTGGGAACGAGCGGGAATCGGCGGTACATCTGGCGGAAAGGCTGCTTTCCAGGGCCGGCGGGCTTTCCAGCCTGCCCCAGGTAACCCTGGAAGAGTTGCAGTCTTTTAAAGGGGTGGGACTGGCCAAGGCGGTTCAGATAAAAGCCGCCCTGGAGCTAGGCAAGCGGATCCAGACTTCCTGGGGAGAAGAGCGAGTAGCTGTTACTTCACCCGCCCAGGCGGCGGAACTTTTTATGGAAGAACTTCGTCATAAAAAGAAAGAGTATTTCATGCTCCTTTTGCTGGATACCAAAAACCGGGTTATTTCGCGGGAACAGGTTTCTATAGGCAGCCTGAATGCTTCTATTGTCCACCCCCGGGAAATTTTTAACCTTCCAGTTAAAAAGAGTGCTTCTTCGGTAATACTGGTGCATAATCATCCCAGCGGAGACCCTACTCCCAGCCGGGAAGACCGGGAAATTTCCAGCAGGCTGGTAGAAGCAGGCAACCTGCTGGGCATAGAGGTTAAAGACCACCTGGTTATAGGTGACGGTGTTTACTTGAGTTTCAAGGAAAAAGGTCTATTATAGTATCCCCCAACGGCCAGGAAAATCTTAACTCCAAAAGAACTTCATATACTATTGTAGAAGAAGTAGAGGGGTTGTTATAATAACTGTAATGCACTGATAATTGGCCACCCGGTCACAGGGCAGAGGATTCTTGTTTTCATTGGTGCGAATTCATCGGTGCGAAGTTAAGAAATGAAATTAAATAGAAGCTATTTTCCAGGTAGAGTCTTGTAAAAAACACGGAAAAAGAAAGGGGTAAGCAAATGCCGTCATTTTTCGGCAGTTTTTCCAAAGATGTAGGAATCGATCTGGGTACAGCAAATACCCTGGTTTACGTAAAGGGTAAAGGGATAGTTTTAAGAGAGCCTTCGGTGGTGGCGACCAAAAAAGATACGGGGGCGGTGCTGGCAGTAGGTGAAGAAGCCAAGCATATGATCGGTCGGACCCCCAGCAATATAATTGCAACCAGACCTATGAAGGATGGAGTAATCGCTGATTTTGATACCACTCAAGCCATGTTGCGGCATTTTATTTCCAAGTCATACCGTCGCCGCAAGTTTTTCCGTCCGCAGGTAATTATCTGTGTCCCTTCGGGAGTAACGGAAGTGGAAAAGAGGGCGGTCCTGGACGCTGCCCATCAGGCTGGAGCCAGGGAGGCATATCTTATAGAAGAGCCCATGGCTGCTGCTATAGGAGCTGGTTTGCCCGTAGAAGAACCAACTGGCAGCATGATTGTGGATATAGGAGGCGGGACTTCTGAAGTCGCCATCATATCCCTGGGGGGAATAGTAGCCAAGAGGTCTATACGCGTAGGCGGCGATGAAATGGATGAAGCCATTGCCCTTTTTATCAGGAAAAAATACAACCTCATGATAGGAGACCGTACCGCAGAAGAGATCAAGATTAACATAGGCACGGCTTATGAAAGGGCGGAAAAGACGCAGATGGAAATAAGAGGGCGGGATATGGTATCTGGCCTGCCCAAGACAGTAACGGTAGATTCCGATGAAGTTAGAGAAGCCCTGGCAGAATCAGTAGAAGGTATAATGGAAGCCATCAGGGTAACTCTGGAAAACACTCCCCCGGAACTGTCCGCTGATATCATGGATAAAGGTGTAGTGTTGGCCGGGGGTGGAGCCCAACTGCATGGTTTTGACCGCCGCATATCCGACGAAACCGGGATGCCGGTGTACCTGGCAGAAGATCCAATTGACTGTGTGGTTTTGGGAGCCGGGAAAGTGCTTTCTGAAATTGAGCTTCTCAGGCGAGTGGCCCTGGTCTCCAGGCGCAACACCTAACTGGTAGGGTGTGATTTCTTGGCTTCTTCAGGAAGAAAGTATATTGGGCTGCTTATAGGGGTAATAATCGTACTTTTACTAATTATTGGGTATACCGGGGAGAGCAGGGAAAGGATAACCGCGCCCGAAGAAGTCCTGCTTTACCTTATAGTGCCGGTGCAGGATGCAATCAATTCGGCAGGGGAAAGTGTGCAGTCATTTTTTTCCGCAATTGCTTATCATCGAGAGATCAAAGAAGAAAATGAACGTCTCAGGGAAGAAGCGGCCCGTTTGCAGCAAAAGTCAATTGAGCTGGAAGAAGTAAAGCAGGAAAATACCAGGCTCCGGGAAATGCTGGATTTTCAGCAAAGACAAGAAATGGAGCTCCAGGCGGCAAGGGTAGTCTCACGGGATCCTACCGGATGGTTTGACAGCCTTACCATTAACCGCGGACACCGCCACGGCGTAGAAGCTGAAATGGCAGTTATAACTCCCCGCGGCGTAGTAGGTATGGTTTCTTCTGTTTCAGCAAATTCCAGCAAGGTTCTTTTAATTACCAATCCACGCTTACGTATAAGTGCTGTCAGCCAGGAATCGCGTGATCCTGTCCTGGGGATTGTAGAGGGGCGAACAGATGATGCAGAACAGCTGCGTATTAAAATGGATCATATACCTCCCGATGTGGTTATAGGACCCGGTAATGTGATTGTAACTTCACACATGGGGTCAATTTTCCCACCCGGTGTGTATGTAGGGGAAGTAAGGGATGTTGACGTGGATATGTTTGGCCTGGTGAAGTACGCCACGGTAGAACCCTCAGTTAATTTTAACCGCCTGGAAGAAGTTTTTGTAGTAACTTCTTACGAGGATATTGATGAAGAAGAAATTGAGGAAGATGGCACTATAGAAGAAAGCCCTGACGAAGAGAATCTGGATCAGGAAAGGTAGAGTAAATGTTTATATATGTTATTCTGGCTCTACTTTTTGTTGCCGGGCTGGTATTGGAAACACTACTTTCTTTGAACTTCGCCTGGAACTTTATACCCGATTTTGTCCTGGTGCTGGTAGTCTGCCTGGGTTTTATGCTGGGTGAAAAAAAAGGAGCCCTGGTAGGACTGGCTGCCGGCTTTCTGGAGGATGTTTTGATTGCAGCCCCGGGGTTGGGTTATTTTACCCTCTCCAAGATGCTTTTGGGAATAGGTGCAGGGCTTGCCGGCAAGGAGATTTACCACGAAAAAACTATAGGTCCGGCCATGCTAGTTTTTGCAGGTACCCTTATACACGAGATTTTCATGTTTTTATTGATATACATTTTTACCGGGGAAAACGTGTTAAATATTCCTCTTGAGTTTGCTATTACCACCCGGTTTATTCCGCAGGCTTTTATAAACACCGTGATGGTGCTTCTGCTTTACCCGCTGGTATGGTGGCTGCTGCAGAAACAGGCCGAATCTAAAAAACTACTTTTTTAAGGCGGTTGAAATAATGCAAAAGTTAGTTCTTGCCAGGTTGCGAATCTTGTTTATTCTGGTGCTGGTATGTTTTATTATTTTAACCGGTAGATTGGCGTACCTCCAGGTGATAGAATTTGAACATTACCGGACCCGGGCGGATCACAACCGTATAACCAGGTTTCCGGAGCCGGCTCCCCGGGGACAGATATACGACCGGGAAGGGGAGGTGCTGGTCACCAACCGGCCCGGCTTCGTGGTTTCGCTGATGGACCTGGGAGACGGTTTTGATGAAGAGACCATCTCGTTTTTAAGCGATAAGTTAAATATGGAAGAAGAAGAGATCTGGGAAAGGATCAGGGGCCAGAGCCGGTTTCTCCCCGTCAACCTTCGGGAAGACATTTCTGACGAGGTCCGGGCAGAGATCGCCGAACAGCAGTGGAAATACAGCGGTATATCTATAGACGCCCAGTACGTACGTGAGTACAAATACCAGGAGATAGGCTCCCACGTGATGGGTTATACTGCAGGGGGTGTGGTAGAAGACCCCACCATACTGGAAAGGTGGGAAGAAGACGGCTATCAATACGACTCCCGTCATATAGTGGGCCAGGAAGGTTTAGAAAGGATCTGGGAACCTTACTTGAGGGGAGAAGAAGGAGAACAGCTGGTAGAGATAAATCGCATGGGACAAAAAGTAGCTGAACTGGATTACCAGGAACCCGAACCCGGCCACAATCTGCACCTCACCAAGGATGCGGAGCTGCAAGAAGTTGCTTACCGGGCTCTTGGGGATATGGTTGAAGAACTGCAGCAAGAAGCGGAAGAGGAAGAAGATGAACCGGCCAGGGTAGCAAAACAGGGTTCGCTGGTAGTACTTGATCCCAATACCGGCGCGATCCGGGCCATGGTAAAGTATCCCGGTTATGACCCCAACCAGGTGACCGAAAGATATAATGAATACAGCAACGCCCCGGGGAATCCTCTATATAACGACGTTATCCGCCAGGCCTATCCCATAGGTTCTACCTATAAACCCGTTACCGGTGTTGCCGCCCTGGAAGAAGGGGAGATCAGCGATAGCACCACTTTTAGATGTGCCGGTACTTTGGAGAGGGCGGGAACCACCAAGTCCTGCCTGGGGGTACACGGCAGCTCTAATATATACCGGGGTATGTCGGTTTCCTGTAATATATTTTTTTACAATGCCGGCCTGGAAGCGGGCATAGATGCACTGGCTCATTATACCCAGGAATTAGGGCTGGGTAAGTTTACCGGTCTGGAAGACATTTACGGGGAAAACAAGGGGACTGTAGCCAGCAGGGAGTACAAGGAGAGAAGATTCGGGGAGAGGTGGTACCCTGCAGAGACCATGGACGCAGCTATTGGGCAGACATTTCACGAATTCACTCCCCTACAGATGGCGGTTTATGCCAGCATGCTGGCCAACGGGGGCACCCATTACCGTCCTTACCTGGTGGAAGAAGTCAGGAACAACAACGGGGAAACGGTAATGAGTACTGAACCGGAAATTATGCACGAAGCCGATATCTCACGGGAAAACATGGAGATAATCCAGGAAAGCATGAGGGAAGTTGTGGCCACCCCGGGTGGCACCGCCTACTACCTCTTTGAGGATCTGGAAATAGAAACGGCAGGAAAAACCGGCACCGCCCAGGTAGGTGGCGGTATTACACCGCACGGACTCTATATAAGTTATGCTCCTTTTGATGAGCCGGAGGTGGCGGTGGCTGCCATTATAGAGAACGCCGGCCACGGGTCTACCTCGGCTGCACCGGTGGTAAAAGAAGTCCTGGATTTCTACTTTAACGGCACCGAAGGCGAAGGTTCGGAGGAAGTGGGTCATGATTAACCAGCAGCAGTTAAAAAATTTTGATATTCCCCTGCTGTTATTGACGCTGGCAATTACTGCAGTGGGTGTAGTCATGCTTTTTAGCGCCACCCATTTCTTCGAGCACATGGGCGACGTCTTCTATTTTGTGAAAAGGCAGTCCATGTGGCTTTTTATGGGTATAGGTAGCGTGATTGTTATATGCCTGCTGGATTACGCCAACTTTTATTACTGGTCCCGCTATATCTATTTTCTGGCTTTTGTCCTGTTGGTTCTGGTTCTTTTTATTGGCCGGGGATCGGCCCAGGCCCCGGAAATACTGCGGTGGATCAGCCTGGGTTTTATAGATATACAGCCTTCGGAATACGCAAAGCTGGCCCTGATAATAATGCTCTCCAAATACCTTTCCGACCGGCAGAAGTACCTGGAAAATTTTTGGGAGCTGGTGCCGGCTTTTTTGTACACGGGCCTGTTTATGGGTCTGATATTTCTTCAGCCGGACCTGGGGACTTCACTGGTATTTGGCGCTATTTTGATGGGTTGCTTTATTGCAGCCGGGGTAAAAGCACGCCACCTGTGGGGGATTATCGGCGCCGGTATAGCTGCATTTCCCGTGCTTTGGCAGTTCCTGGGCGATGGGCAAAAATACCGGCTGCTGGTGTTTATTGACCGGGGTTATGATCCCCTGGGAGCGGGTTACCAGCTCTTGCAGTCTATTATTGCAGTTGGCTCGGGAGGCCCCTGGGGTAGAGGCCTCCTGGAGGGGCCACAGGTGCAGGGAGGCTTTGTGCCCGAACATCACACCGACTTTATTTTTTCTGTGTTGGCGGAAGAGCTTGGTTTTGCCGGGAGTGCTGGTCTTTTGGTGCTTTTCTTCCTGCTGATTTACCGTATCCTTTGGATCGGAGGCCAGTCCAAAGACACTTTCGGTATGTTCATCTGCTGCGGCGTGGCAGTAATGCTGGCTTTCCAGGTAATAGTTAATGTGGGAATGACGATAGGCATTATGCCTATTACCGGTTTACCGCTGCCTTTCTTGAGTTACGGCGGTAATGCGCTGCTGGTAAACTTTTTATCTATAGGTCTGGTGCTTAACGTAGGTATGCGTCGACAAAAAATTCAATTTTAGAACCGCGTCGGGGCGGCATAAGTTTGTCCTCCTCCTGCATATAAATAAAGGGAGTAAACCTGAGAATGGAGGTAAACGCCATGCCCCGCCGCCGTAGCAGGAATTCCATTTCGGAACTACGCCGGAGACTGGATCAATACCAGACTGAACGTTTCGGATTACCCCATGAAGAATCTGCCGGAGCAGGGGAGAAAGGCCACAAAAAAGAGGCTGCTAAAAACGTATGGCCGGGAGGAGGCTGGTTTACCTGGTCCTGGAAAAGCCAGCTTTTTAAAACAGCTTTCTCCTTACTTGTTTTTCTACTGGTATTTTTCTTGCACGACCTGGACCATCCTGCTGTTTCCCGGACCGTGCAGCAGCTGGAATTTGTTTTAAACTGGGATCCGGCGCGGGACCTGGAGATTTTAGAAGAAGTGGAGTACTGGAAAGAGTCCTGGGATCAAAGCGGTGAACATTCTGAAGTAGGGGAGAAAACTTCAAAGGAACCCGCTCCATATCCCCTGCCACTGGAAGGAGAACTCCTTGATGAATACGGCTTACGGGTTTCTCCACGGGAAACAGGGGTAGAAGAGATGCATTTTGGGGTGGATATTTCCGGGGAAAGCGGAGATAGTGTAAAAGCTGTTCTACCCGGCAGGGTGCAGCAGGTGGAAGAAACAGGCGTGAACTACCGGGTGGTGTTGGAGCACGGCGAAAGTTGGAGCACAGTATACGAAGGTCTGCAGCAGCCGAAAGTTACCCCCGGCGAGGATGTCCCCCGGGGAATTCCCGTGGGGGAACTGGGTGAGCCCGGCCCCCGGGAAGTTCCCCACCTGCATTTTGAGTTAAGGTGGGAGGATTACCCGGTGGATCCCCTGGAATACCTGGATGGCTGGGAGGAAAGTTTTAGCCCGGGAAACGGGACAGATACTTGATAATTTAAACACGGTATAAACCGGGATTTTCCCGCTGTTTTGGTATATCCTTGAGAGGGCTGCTTGAAACGGGGTTTTTTATGTTCGGAGGGATCAAGCTAAAACTGAATCCTTTGTTTCTGCTACTGCTTTTGGTTCTGCCCCTGGCCGGGATGGTGGCAGAGGCGCTTCTGGTACTTTTTATTATTTTTGTACACGAAACCGCACACCTCCTGGTAGCCAGGCGTTCCGGGATTCCTGTCTCAGAAATAGAGATATTTCCTTTTGGCGGGGTGGCTCGAACGGAAGGTTTACTGGAAGTTGAGCCCGAAGTAGAAAAGAGAATAGCCTGGGCAGGACCGTTAATAAATCTGGTAATGGGTGTGCTGGGCGTCTCTTTTCTGGTTAATCAGATGTACTGGGGCTGGTGGGATGAACCCCGTGTCTTATTTTTTATTCAGGCCAATTTTATCATGGCCTTTTTTAACCTGGTTCCTGCGCTGCCCCTGGACGGCGGCCGAATATTAAGGGCTTCCCTTTCGCATAGCCATACCTACCGGCGGGCTACAGAGATTGCCGTGAAACTGGGTAAATCCCTGGCAGTAATTGTTTTCCTATCGGGAATAATATTGATGTGGTACGGTTATTTTAACTTGAGCCTGCTGGCAGCTGCCGTATTTGTGTTTGTGGCGGCTTCTAAAGAAAAGCATCTGGCAGTTTACTCTTTTTTGAGGAGCCTGGGGTCCAAAGACAGGGAGATTTTGCAAAAAGGGGGATTAAAAGGCGAGCACCTGGTGGTTTCCGAGGAAACTACCCTGCTGGAAATACTGCGCCTGTTTTCCCCCCGGCGCTACCATCTGGTGCGGATAATGGATTCCGGAACCCGGCAGTTAAAGAGGGAAGTAACAGAAACCGTTATTGTAGAACAGGCCTTAAAAAAAGGGGTGGAGATTCCCGTAAAAAGGGTTATAAATTAAGGCAAATTTTCGCCCGGGGACTTGTTAAATATTGAAAAAGAAAATATAATCATGGATACAATACAATATCAAGGCAATACAGGAGGTTTGCATTTGGATAGCACCTGGCTTCAGGAAAAAATATGGAGAAAGTTACCTTCAGTTAGTAAACCGGCTCGCTACGTGGGTAACGAGTGGAACTCCATTAGAAAGGAGCATGATGCAGTAGAGTTAAAAGTTGCCCTGGCTTTTCCGGAGCTTTACGAGATCGGCATGTCTAACCTGGGGATACGTATACTGTACGGGCTGGTTAACCAGGACAGCGACATGCTGGCGGAAAGGGTTTTTGCCCCTCAAGGTGACATGGAAGAGTTGATGCGGAAGGAAGAGATACCCCTTTTTTCCCTGGAATCATTTACCCCGGTAAGAGAATTCGATGTTTTAGGGTTTTCCCTGCAGCACGAGCTTAATTATCTTAACGTAATTAACATGCTTTCCCTGGCCGGCCTGCCTCTTTGCCGGAGCAAGGATGAAGAAAACTTGCCACTGGTAGTGGGTGGGGGCACCTGCACCTTTAATCCGGAACCCCTGGCACCCTTTTTTGACCTGTTTGTTTTGGGTGAAGGTGAAGAAGTATTTATGGAAATACTGGAGGTATACAGGAAAGGCAAGAGAGAAGGCCTGTCCCGGGGTAAAATTTTGGAAGAGATGGCTGGCCTGGGAGGGGTTTACGTGCCTGCATTTTACTCTCCCTGTTACGATGAAAAAGGCTATTATAAAGGAACACAGCCGGTAAAAGAAAGTTTTCCCGGCGTAGTGACTAAGAGGATGGTTCAAGATCTGGATAGCGCCTATTTTCCCCTGCATCCTATAGTTCCTTACATGGAGGTAGTCCACGACCGGGCTGTCCTGGAAATTGCACGCGGTTGCCCCCGCGGGTGCCGTTTTTGTCATGCCGGTATTGCTTACCGGCCGGCCCGCTATCGTTCCCCCGAAAAGTTGTCCGAAATGGCCGGCGAAATCATTGATAGTACCGGTTACGAAGAAATGTCGTTGGTTTCTTTGAGCAGTTCCGATTATCCTTATATGGAAGATCTTCTTAACCGGTTGTCCGGTTGTTTTCCCCTGGATGTTAATCTATCCTTGCCTTCCCAGAGACTGGATGCTTTTTCGGTAAAGCTGGCTGAAGAAGTTCAGAAACGCCACCAGACCAGCCTTACTTTTGCGCCGGAAGCAGGTACGGAGCGCCTGCGCCGGGTAATAAATAAGGATATATCGGAAAAGGAAATTTTTGAATCGGTAGCCCGGGCGTTTGAAGGGGGCTGGCGCCTGATTAAACTTTATTTTATGATAGGCCTCCCCACGGAAAGGGATGAGGATCTGGAAGGTATTTACCAGCTTTGTAGTGATATGGTGAAACTTTTTAAAGAAGCCGGTTACGAGGGAAAGCTAAAGCTTTCAATCAGTGTATCCACCATGATCCCCAAGCCACATACCCCGTTCCAGTGGGAACCTCAAATTGGCCTGGAAGAAAGTTACCGCCGGATAAATTTGTTGCGCCGCCTTTTTTCCCGCCGCAGGGAGATGGAGTTCAAGTGGCATGAGCCGGAAATGAGTCTGCTGGAATCCGCCTTATCCCGGGGTGGCAGAGACCTGGCGGGTGTCCTGGAGGCGGCCTGGAGGAAAGGAAGCCGGTTGGATAACTGGTCTGAGCATTTTAATTTGCAGAACTGGGAGGAGGCTTTTTCTGAAGAAGGTCTGTCTCTCTATGGTTACGCTCAGCAGCCTGTTACAGCCGGGGATGAACTTCCCTGGGCACACCTGAGCACGGGAGTCAGTCCCCGTTTCTTGCTCAGGGAACACCAGCGGGCCATGCAGACCGAACTTTCTCCCAGCTGCAAGGAAGAGAAATGTGCCGGTTGCGGCTTAATCTATTGTTCCAGGCAGGGTGATATTTATGGTCCAGCGCATTAGGTTTTCTTATATTCGCGGAGAAGATTTAAAGTTTATTTCACACCTGGATATTTTGCGTTTTTTGCACAGGGCTTTCAGGAGGGCCGGTTTTCCACTGGCGTACCGGGGAAAGTTCAATCCCCAGCCTCGCCTGGACCCGGGCATACCTCTTCCCCTGGGTATAACTTCTGAAGGGGAATACGGCGAAGTGCACTTGCACCGGGGAAAACCCGGAATAACGGGAGAAGATTTTATCACGCAAATTAACTCTCAGCTTCCAGCCGCTTTGAAGGTAACAAATGCGGCATTGATTTCTCTTGAGGAAGACTCTCTCATGGAGCAGATTAACTGCTCCCGTTACCGGGTGGAATGGGATGAAAGCCGCACAGGCCAAGAGCTGTGGGAGGTCCTGGAAGAAGGGAAAAATAAAATTTTAGAGTCGGAGGAACTGGTGGTGGAACGCCGGGGGAAGAAGAAAAAAGGCAAGAGACAAATGCGTCAGGTTGACGTCCGCCCTTTTGTCTACACGCTGGAAGTCAGCAAGGTGCGCCCGGAGCTGTTCATGCTGCTGCAGACGGGGAATCGGGGTGGAGTTTCTCCCGTGGAGGTTTTGCAGTTGATGAAAGATTTAACAGGAAGAAATGATTTTTTAGACCATGACGGTATCCACCGGATGGGGCTGTTCCGCCGGGAAGGGAATCTGTTAGAAACCCCTTACCCGTTTAACCAAAGTTTTTCTTAACGTAACTGCCTGGTTTTCGGGCAGTTTTAGAGAGGTGAACGATGTTTGTGAATAAAAAGATAATTGTTAATGTAGACCGCCGTGTAACGCGCGTGGCTATTGTAGAAGATGGTGAACTGGCTGAAATATACGTGGAGCGTCCCCTGCAGCACAGGGTGGTAGGCAATATATACAAGGGATTGGTGGAAAACGTCCTCCCGGGAATGCAGGCTGCTTTTGTAGATATAGGGCTGGAGCGGAACGCCTTTCTTTACGTGGATGACATTTATTTTAATGAAAGCCTGGAAGAGAGGACGCAGGCCCCTTCTCGTGCTCCCATTGAGGAGATACTGAAGTCGGGGGAAGAGGTCCTGGTTCAGGTAACCAAGGAACCCTTTGGCACCAAAGGAGCCCGCCTGACCGGGCAGGTTACTATTCCCGGCAGGTACCTGGTGCTGGTGCCCGGGGTAGAATACGTGGGAGTCTCACGGCGCATAGAAGATGCGGAAGAAAGAGAACGTTTAAAAAAACTTACGGGAGAAATGAGGCCGGACAATGTAGGCCTTATTGTCAGGACGGTAGCCGAGGGAGTGGAAGATTCCAGCTTGCAGCAGGATCTTCAGTTTTTATTGAGGCTCTGGCAGCGCATAAAGAGCAGGTATATACAGAAAACCGCTCCGGCAGTGCTGTACCAGGACCTGGCCCTGCCTTCCCGGACCGCCCGGGATCTGCTTACTGATGAAGTGGATACTTTCCTGGTAGATGATTATTACGAATACGAGAAAATTAAAGAAAACCTGGAGATTTCCTCGCCGCAGTACCTGAGCAAGCTTCAGTTTTACGAAGATCAGCAGCCGGTATTTGAAAAGTTCGGCATAGAAAAGGAAATACAGAAAGCCTTAGAGAGGGTAGTACGATTGAAGTCCGGGGGCTACCTGGTGATAGAGGAAACGGAAGCGCTTACTGTTGTAGATGTTAATACGGGGCGCTATGTAGGGAAAAACCGGCTTTCAGAGACGGTTTTTCGCACCAACCTGGAAGCTGCCAGGGAGATAGCCAGGCAGATCAGGCTGAGGGATATTGGAGGCATTATTGTAATAGATTTTATTGATATGGATAATGAAGATCACCAGCAAAAAGTGCTAAAAGAACTAAGTCAGGCTTCCAAAAACGACCGTACCCGCACCTTCGTGGTAGGCCTGACCGGACTGGGCCTGGTGGAGATGACCCGCAAGAAAGTAAGACAGGACCTGGCGGCTTTCCTGCAGCAGCCCTGCAACTACTGCTCGGGGACGGGCCGGGTGCTTACTCCCCTGGTGGTCTGTTCCCGGGTGGAAAGAGAGCTTAAAAAATACCTTGCCAGGGAGAAAGCCGAGGCAGTGCTGGTAGAGACGCATCCCGAGGTGGCCGCTCTTTTGATTGGTTCCGGGGGAAGCAACCTGAAAAAGCTGGAAGAAGAGGTAGGCAAATATCTTTTCTTCCGGGGTAACGAGGACGTGCACCAGGAAAAATACCGTATCTTGGCTACCGGCACCCGGGAAGAAATTAACCGCAAGGCCACACCGGTAGCCCGGGGGGAAGTACACGAAGTTTTAGTGGAAGAACCACACTCGGTCAACCCGGAACACGGTATTGCCCGCTTGCACGGCTATGTGCTGGATATTAACAATGGTGGGGAATACGTGGGGCAGAAGTTAAAAGTGGAAATAAAATAAGTAAGCCGCACCTTTGC
>CAYODA010000028.1:0-16453 GCA_964402625.1 uncultured Syntrophomonadaceae bacterium
CCTGATTTAACATTATCTTTTTTGCATTTACTTCATCATAATTTGATTAATTTTACCGGTAATTATTCTATATTTTTTCTACTTCTAAATCACTCTTTCTTTTCCTTCCTGTTTTCATAATTTGATAATTTTTTTGCATCAATAAGCCCAGATACTGGATAAGGAAGACAACAATGTGCACAAACTGATAAATGCAGGTATCTGTGAAGCCCACCCAGTTAACTTTTAACTTTACAGGACCACCGTGCTCTAGCTAACTTTTTCTTCTGCATAATTAGAACAGTCAAGGTGTTCTTATTTTAGAAATTTGAATATTTCACGAGCCGGTTAGATACTATTATTTACTTTTTCTCTGTAGTTACTTGACACATATTTCTATATGTTATTTAATGAAAGAAAAGTCGTACAAACTGTCATCCTATATTCATCTATGGTTTAACAAAAAAAACTGAATAAAGGGGAGGATGCCCTGTTTCATGCTTTTATCCTGGGGTGTTCAGAAGCAATCATGGGAACAACCAGCCTTATTTAAGCCAAAACACCATGGATGGCATAGCATAAAACACCAAGCAGATCACTCAACTCTAGACAAGATGCCTGAGTGATTATAGATAAAATAATTATTATGAGGTGTTACTATGGAAGATGGACGAAAGACCCCATTTTATGAAGAGCACTGCCGTTTAAATGCCAAGATCATAAATTTTAATGGCTGGCTTATGCCTGTGGAATATACCGGTATTATACCTGAAACGGAAGCCACAAGGGAAAAAGCCGGCCTTTTTGATGTTTCGCATATGGGTAATATCATGGTCAGTGGAGGTGATGCCCGGCATTTTTTACAGGGCATCCTTACTAATGACCTGGACAAACTAGCACCGGGACAAGCGTCCTGTGCTCTTATCTGCCAGCATGACGGGGGCACTATTGATGACTTGCTGGTTTACTGCCTGGATGAAGAAAGTTTTTTGCTGGTGGTAAACGCCGTCAATACTGAAGTAGATTTTAACTGGCTTCATCAGCAGCTTGAAAAAGATAAAAAAGAAGGGGAAGGAAACGAGGTATCCGTGGAAGATGTTACATTAGATTACGCGGCGGTGGCCCTGCAAGGACCTAGTAGCCAGGACATTCTGGAGGAACTAACTGCTTCTTCTTTTAGCCACCTGCGTTCTTTCCGGTTTCTTTCCGGGGTGGAGTTGGCCGGGGTAAACTGCCTGGTTTCCCGCACGGGATATACCGGGGAGGACGGTTTTGAAGTATTTTGTTCGCCTGAAGAAGCAACGGTTTTGTGGAAAGCCATCTGGGAGGCGGGACAAAAAGAAAATAGAGGCCTTACTGCTGCAGGATTGGGAGCCCGGGGGCTGCTTCGCCTGGAAGCTTCCATGCCCCTTTACAACCAGGAGATTTCCAGGGAGATAACCCCCCTGGAGGCGGGTTTGCATCGTTTTGTTGCTTTAAACAAGGAAACGCCCTTTGTTGGACAGGAGGCATTGCATAAACAGCAAAAAGAAGGGTTAAAGAGAAAGCTGGCCGGGCTGGAAATGCTAAAGAGGGGAGTTCCACGCGAGGGTTACCCGGTAATGTTGGGCGAGGAAGAGATAGGATGGGTAAGCAGCGGCTCTTATTCTCCTAACCTGAAAAAGCCAATAGCCATGGCTTTTTTGCCACCGGAAAAGGCCGTCCCGGGGACCGAAGTGGATATAGTTATACGGGGCAAGAAGTACCCCTGCCAGGTAGTTCAAATACCATTTTACAGGAGGGAAAGAAGATGAAATGGGAGTTAAAAAGTGAACTGTATTATGCAAAGACACACGAATGGGTGAAGGCAGAAGGGGGAAACAGCGTGGTAGTGGGTATCACAGATTATGCCCAGGATAAGCTGGGAGACGTGGTATTTGTTGAGCTGCCTGAAGAAGGTCAAGAGGTGGAAAAAGGCGAGAATATCGCCGTGATTGAATCGGTAAAGGCCGTAGTGGATTTTTATGCCCCGGTGAAAGGCAAGGTGACCTCGCTGAACCGGGAGGTGGAAGAAAAACCGGAACTTTTAAACGAGTCTCCTTACGCGGAGGGATGGATATTTAAAATGGAGGCAGAGGACCCACAGCAGTTAAAGGAACTCATGGACGAAGAACAGTACCGGGAACACCTGGTCAAAGAGGAGGAGGAAGAGAATTGAGCGGTCTGCATTATCTTCCATTAACTGACCGTGAGCGTGAAGAAATGCTTCGTGACCTGGAAATAGATTCTGTAGAAGAGCTTTTTAACGATATACCCGAAGAGGTGCGATTTGCAGGGGAAATGAATCTTTCTCCTGCCCTGGCGGAAGTGGAAATAGAGAGCCACATGGGCTCCCTGGCTGCAAAAAATTTTAATTTAAAGGAGTACCCCAGTTTTTTGGGAGGAGGGGTGTATGACCATTTTCTTCCCGCAATAGTAAAGCATGTGCTGGGGCGCAGCGAGTTTTACACTTCCTATACTCCTTACCAGGCAGAAGTAAGCCAAGGTGTGCTCCAGGCTATTTTTGAATACCAGACCATGATATGCCAGCTTACCGGTATGGAGGTAGCCAATGCTTCCATGTACGACGGAGCCACTGCCGTAGCAGAAGCCGCGGTTATGAGTTGTGGTTTTACCAGGCGCGGCAAGGTGCTGGTTTCCCGTTCGCTTCACCCGGCTTACCGGCAGGTGCTGAAAACCTACTTTGATGCCCGTGAATTGCTGTTGGAGGAAATACCCCTCCAGGAGGGGTGCCTGGACCGGGCAGAGGTGGAAGCCAGGGTTGACGAAGAAACTGCGGCCCTGGTAGTGCAGAACCCCAATTTTTTGGGCATGCTGGAAAATTACAAAGGGCTGGCTGAACTACTGCACGGAAAAGGTGCCAAGCTGGTGGCTGCAGTAGATCCCCTTTCCCTGCCCCTGGTAAAAGCCCCGGTGGAATACGGGGCGGATATTGTAGTTGGAGAAGGACAGTCAATGGGGAATCCGCCTTCTTACGGCGGGCCTCTTTTGGGTTTCTATGCTGCCACCCGGGAGTTTATCCGCCGTATGCCCGGCAGGATCTCCGGGGAAACCGTAGACAAGGAAGGCCGGCGGGGATTTGTGCTTACCCTGCAAACCCGCGAACAGCATATACGCAGGGAGAGGGCTACCTCGAATATTTGTTCCAACCAGGCCTTGAATGCCCTGGCGGGTGCTGTTTTCCTGGCTGCACTGGGGCCGCAGGGGATGAAAGAGGTTGCCGGACTGTGCCTGCAAAAATCCGCCTATGCCCGGGAAAAGATAGAGTCACTGCCGGGGTACCGCCTGGCTTACCCGGGCAGCTATTTTAAAGAATTTCCCGTGGTGCTTCCCGGGGAGCCGGCAGAATTAAACCGGAAACTCCTGGAGACAGGCATCATCGGGGGTTGCGATATTGGCGGATATTACCCGGAACTAAAGAAAACTGTTTTGCTCTGCGTGACGGAAAAGCGCACCCGGGAAGAAATTGATAAACTGGTATCCCACATGGAGGGTTGGCAATGAGAAAAGAAAAGGCCTTGTTGTTTGAAATGGGAGAGCCCGGCAGGCGGGGCAGTTCTCTACCTTCCCTTGATGTGCCCAAGAAGCCTTTAGAGGAACTCCTGCCGCCGGAGATGCAGCGCCAGTCACCCCTGAACCTGCCTGAGCTGTCCGAGGGAGAGGTTATGCGCCACTACACCGAACTCTCAACCCGTAATTTTGGAGTGGATTCCGGTTTTTACCCGTTGGGTTCCTGCACCATGAAGTACAACCCCAAAATTAACGAGGAAATGGCGGCCTTGCCGGGTTTTACCTTTATACATCCTTTGCAGGAGGATACTACTGTCCAGGGAGCCCTGGAACTATTGTACCTGGTGGAGCAGGAGCTTAAAGAAGTAACGGGAATGGACCGCATCAGTTTTCAGCCCGCCGCGGGTGCCCATGGAGAGTTGACCGGACTCATGATCATGCTGGCTTATCACCGCTCCCGCGGAGAGAAACGGAGAAAAGTCCTGGTGCCAGACTCTGCACACGGAACCAACCCGGCAACTATTACCATGGCCGGGTGCCAGGCGGTAGAGATACCATCTGATGAACGTGGCCAGGTAGACCTGGAAGCCCTGGAAAATAACCTGGATGATGATACCGCGGGCTTGATGCTGACCAATCCCAACACCCTGGGTCTTTTCGAGGAAGACATTGGCCGGATTGCCCGGTCGGTCCACAAAGCGGGGGGACTGCTTTACTACGACGGTGCCAACCTCAACGCAGTTATGGGGTACGCCCGTCCCGGTGACATGGGGTTTGATATAGTGCATCTTAACCTGCATAAAACTTTTTCCACTCCCCACGGAGCGGGGGGACCGGGAAGCGGGTCAGTAGGGGTTTGCGAAAAACTGGCCTCCTTCCTGCCTTATCCCCTGGTTGATAAAAAAGAACATGATAGTGGAGACAACAGTGCTGCGGATGGCAAAGAGGAGGGCAAAAAGAAAGGTAAAGAGGAAGGTAAAGAAAAAGAAAAAAAGACAGTTACTTATTACTGGAATTATAATTTGCCTGACAGTATAGGAAAAATTCACAGTTTTCACGGGAATTTCAGCGTGGCGGTGAAGACCTACACTTACCTGCGTACCATGGGGGCTGCCGGTTTAAAACAGGTAAGCCGCGACGCGGTACTAAACGCCAATTATCTTATGCAGCGCTTGAAGAAAAGCTACCACATCCGGTACGAGCGCACCTGCAAGCACGAGTTTGTGGTTTCGGCGCGCAACCTTAAAAAGAATTACGGGGTAGGAACAGCGGATGTAGCCAAGTGCCTGCTTGATTACGGCTTTCACCCGCCTACGGTTTATTTTCCCATCATAGTAGAAGAACCCCTGATGATAGAACCTACGGAAACGGAATCCAAAAAGACTCTGGACCGTTTTGCCGAGGCCATGGAAGATATTGCCCGCCGTGCAGAAAAAGAACCGGAAACAGTAACATCAGCTCCCCACACTACAGTGGTGGCCCGGCTGGACGAGGTAACAGCGGCTCGACATCCCAGGGTCTGCTGGAAGCCTTCCCAAGAAGAGAAACAGGAGTAGGTGAGATTGGATCGGCTGAAAGTGAAGCTGGAAAAGGCTGGCCGTATACGCCGGGATTACCACCCTCCAGTGATAGGCCTGGTTTATCCGCAAGAGACAGCAGCGGTTAGCATAACCGGGGAGTGGTGTAGCCTGAATTGTGCCCACTGCGGGGGACACTACCTGCGGCACATGCTTCCCCTAAAAGAGGTCCTCCGGAAGCAGATACCTCCGCGGAGTTACCTGCTGAGCGGGGGATGCACTCCTGCGGGAACGGTGCCCCACCTGGATTACCGGGAAGAACTGGCGGAACTGGCCGACCGGGCACCTTTAAACCTGCATCCGGGGCTGGTTGGTGAAGATGAAGCACGCCTGCTGGGACAACTGGCCCAGGTACTATCTTTTGATTTGGTGGTTGATGATTCCACGGTCAAGGAAGTGTACGGGAAACATCTTTCCGGGAAGCATTTTATATCAACTTACCGTGTCCTGCGCCGTTACGGGCGGGTGGTACCTCACCTGTGCCTGGGACTGCACGGGGGCAGGATAAGCGGGGAGTATAAAACCCTGGAAGTGCTGCAGAAAGAAGGTGCGGAAGCAATTACTTTCCTGGTATTACGGCCTACGGCGGGGACAATATATGCCCGCTGTTCCCCGCCCCCTCCGGAGGAAGTAGGGGATTTGCTGGCGGAAGCCCGGATAAAGTTCCCCCGGATTCCTATCTACCTGGGCTGCCTGCGCCCGGGTGGGAGTTACCGGATGCAGCTGGATCCCCTGGCTGTCCGTGCCGGCGTCAACCGCCTGGTGCATCCCGCGCCTACGGCTTTTGAAGCGTTGTGGGAGATGGGGCTCGCCCGTGAAGAAAGAAAGGAGTGCTGCGTGTTATGATCCGCGTTTCAGCCGGAACCGCCGCTGCACTAAAACTTTTAGACTGGAAAACAGAAGAAAAGCCCACCACAGCGTACCTGCTGCACACCGTAAATACGTACGGAAAAGAAGAAAAATGTCTCTGCAGTTGTGGCTTTTGTCCACAGGGAGGTGCCGGCGGAGAAACTGGTAACAGATTGAGCCGGGTAACCTGGCCCGCTTTTAAACGGGAGGATATCTTGCTAAAGCTTGCCCGGGCAGATAACGCCGGCCTGGAGCGTATATGCCTGCAGGGTATTCGTCAAAGAGAAGGAATAACACCTTTGGCACACAAACTGCACTTGTTAAAAAACACAGTGTCATTGCCGATAAGTGTGTCCGCGTGGTTGAAAGATATAAGCGAGGTAGAAAGGCTTATGGAAGAAGGAGCCGAACGTGTAAGTATAGCCCTGGATGCGGCAGAATCACACAGTTACTATGGTGTAAAAGGCGGATCGCTGCAGGATAGGCTGCACCTGTTATTTGAGGCTGTCAGGATATATCCTGGCAGAATAACCACCCATTTAATCAGGGGTTTGGGAGAAACAGAAGAAGATTTTCTAAGGATGGCTTACCGGTGCCTGGAAAAAGGAATAAAAGTGGCCTTGTTTGCTTTCACCCCGGTACGCGGGACCGCCCTTGCTTCGTGGTCTTCACCCGGACTGGATTCTTATCGCCGGGTCCAGGCTGCTTTATACCTGCTTGAAAGTGGAAAATGCTTGTTTTCTTCTTTTAGTTTTAAGAAAGGTAAGCTGGTTTCAATAAATATGGACCAAGAGGAGTTGAGGAAAGCCCTAAATGAGGGGAGAGCTTTTCAGACTAACGGGTGCCCGGGGTGTAACCGTCCCTTTTATAACGAGCGACCCGGAAGGACGCCCTACAACTATCCCCGGCCCCTCTATAAAAAAGAGGTGGAAAATAATTTTGACCTGCTGTGGCGCAGCATGGAGTACCGCCACAACGTGGAAAGTAGTGCCGGGACCGCACCGAAAGAGGGTGAAATAAAGTGAAAGAGAAGTGGCGCCTGATAAAAGATCCCCCGCTGACTGGAAAAACCAATATGGACAGGGACATGGAAATGTTGGATGAGGTGGCCCGGGAAAAGTCTCCGCCTTCACTGCGACTGTACCAGTGGTCTCCACCTGCTGTATCACTGGGACATTTTCAAAAAGCAGAAGATGTGGTCAATTTTGAGGCCTGCCGGAGGTTTGGTGTGGATGTAGTGCGGCGGCCTACCGGTGGCCGTGCACTTTTGCACTACCGGGAGATAACGTACTGCCTGGTGGTACCGGAAAACCATCACTTTATTTCTAGGAGCGTGATAGAGTCATACCGTTTTTTGAGCCGGGGGCTGCTGCAGGCCATGGAAAACCTGGGGCTTAAGCCTATGCTGGCCCCGGAGAAAACCAAAAATAAAGCATTGGCTCCGGGCTCGTGTTATGATACTCCTTCAGCCTTTGAGCTCCAGGTAGGAGAGAAAAAACTGGTGGGAAGCGCTCAGCTGCGACAACGGGGGGTTCTGCTGCAGCATGGTTCGGTTTTGTTGGAACTGGCACCGGAGTTGAACCGGGAAGTTCTCCTGGTTCCGGAACAAGATTCCGGCAGCCTGGATGACAGCTTTCTGCGTGAACGGGCCGCGGGGTTGTGGGACCTGGGAGTAGAGGCAGGAGTAGAAAAGATAATGAAGGAAGTACAGGAAGGTTTTGCATCCTTGTTTTCGGCAAGGTTTAAGTAGGAGTTAGAAGAATTGAAATTAATTTATAAACCGGGAGGAAGCCGTATGAATGATGCATATCAGCTGGTAGTTGTAGGAGCGGGCCCGGGAGGATACGCCGCGGCACTGCGAGCTTCAGTACTGGGGATGAAAACGCTACTGGTGGAAAAGGACACGCCGGGTGGAACCTGCCTTAACCGGGGTTGTATACCCACCAAAACCTTTCATTACAGTGCTTACTTATACAGCAAGTTAAAAGAAGCTTCAAAATATGGGCTGACTGTTGCAGACCCGGGGGTGGATTTTTCCCTGGTGCAGCAGAGAAAACAGCAGGTGGTATCTGAACAGGTGAAGGGGCTGCAGGGTTTGCTCAAGAATGAAGGAGTAGAAGTGGTTTTGGGCAGGGCACATTTTGTTCCCAACGGTAAGTTGGAGATAGAACGAAATGATGATGGAGAAACACAAACAGTGACTGCAGAGAAATTTATAATAGCTACCGGGAGTGAAGAAGTTGTGCCACAAATCCCGGGAATTAATCTGCCAGGCATTATGACTTCGCGCGAAGCCCTGGAATTAACCAGCCTGCCTTCCAGCATGGCGGTTATAGGGGGCGGAGTTATAGCTGTGGAGATGGCTTCAATTTTTGCCGAATTTGGGGTAGAGGTAACTATAATACAGCGGAGTGAATTGCTGCGCCGGGAAGACCGGGAAATGATAAAACGACTTTCCACATTTCTGCGACGCCGGGGAATCAATATAATTACCGGGAGCGTTTTAAAAGAGATTAAGGAAAGTGAAAGTGGTTATACCCTTGGAGTAAAGGAAAAAGATACAGAGAAGGAGTATACCGCTGAAAAAATACTGGTTGCTGTGGGTAGAAAACCTTCTTGTAAGGGACTTAACCCCGAAGTTGTTAAGTTGGAGTACGACGAGGAGGGGATAAAAGTTGATGAAAACATGGAAACTTCTCAACCGGGAATTTATGCCGTAGGAGACGTTACTTCATCCGGCTATTTTACAGCACACACTGCTTTTCACCAGGGAATAGTTGCCGCGGAAAATGCAGCCGGGAAAAAATCGAGTTTTAATGACAAAGTAATTCCTGTTTGCATTTTCTCTCAGCCACAGCTGGCCCGTGCCGGCATGACGGAAGAGCAGGCCCGGGAAAGGGGATACCGCGTAAAAACAGGAAAGTTTCCCTTTTCAGCCAACGGAAAAGCGTTTCTCCAGGAAGAAGGTGACGGCATAGTGAAAATTGTGGGAGATGAAGATACAGGCACTACACTGGGTGTGCATATACTGGGCCCTCAGGCTTCCGAGCTTATCCAGGAAGGCAGTCTGGCGGTAGCTTCAGGCACCAGGATATCTGAACTGGCAGATTTGATACATCCGCATCCTACACTCAGTGAAGCGGTCTGGGAAGCAGCCATGTCTTTTTCCAAAACCTCGCTTCATGTAAAAGGCCGATGACTGATAATGGTATGATAGGAGATAAAATAAGTGAAAGTTTGAATTGACCTACCCAGGTTAGATAGACGTCAAATGAACGTCAACTCATGGCAACTGGGTTTAGAATACTCTTTCCAAATCGGTAGCCTCATATCTAACTTTTTCTTTTGTATAATGAGAACAGTCAAGGTACTCTTCCTTTTGACGTCTCCCAATTAAAATAAAGTTAGGCACCCCTATTTCAGAGTAAAACGGCCAATCATCTAAAGCGTTCTTGAAAAACTCGGTAATGGTCCCCTCTGTCTTTGCCAGTAGGGATTGCAAAAGTAATATGTTTAAAAATATGGGCGTACCGCCCGCCTTTTTGCAGGTAATCTGCAAAGTAATCCGCTACCTGCCGAGGATCGTTTTGCATCCAAGTTATCATTAATCCAATCCATGACCCATTTACCTTTTTTGCTGGAGGCTACAAAGCCAGCCTCTTGGCATTCTCCTCTTCCAGCTCTTTAATGCGCTTACCCTTCTCCGAACCTCTTCATCTGCTGGATGAAGATTCCCTTGACCTGGTAAAACAGACTCCACAATGTTTCCATACTGTTTTACCCAGCGCCTAAAAGAGGTAGCCGTCACTCCAATATCCTTGGCCACATCTGAGGGGGATTTACCTAATTCCTCCACCAAACGAACCATCTCTTTCTTATACTCCGGGTCAAATATCTTGTGATACTTGCTACCAGACATTTACTGAACACGTCCTTTCTGCTTTAAGTTATAGAGTTTTTCTACGTGTCCGGCAAATCCGGTAACCTCCAGGAGAGTACAAGAGAAGCACCGTCCCTTACAATCGTCGATGAAATGGACGGTGCTTTTTACGTTTCAAAATGGAGCCGGCAATCCGATTCGAACGGACAACCTGCGGATTACGATTCCGCTGCTCTGCCATTGAGCTATGCCGGCTCGCATCCTTATCTTAACCCATAAATCCCGTCATTTCAAGGGTTTTGGGTATTACTTTGTCTGAAAAATTATTCCCGGAACCAAAAAACATCAAATCTTTTCATGTGCTCGCGAATACCTCCACTTCTTCCACCTGCCTGTTTACTATGCTAAAAACCCGCAGCCGGGGAAGTTCCGGCTCTATAAAAGAAACGATTAAATAATAGTCCCCGGGTAGCCTTTTTCCTCGATATCCATGGTTACTGAAACAAAGTTACCGGCCCGGTGATGGCAAGCGGTTCAAAGTAATAGGGAACAGACAGGGGTTCATGGAGTTACGCATATAGAAGATCACCCACCTCCACTATTTACACACAATCACACAATAATGCGTACAAGAGCTTTTACCTACAATATCAGCGGGTACTACAAGTACATCAGCTTTTTGGTTTCCCTACAAACAGCCTTCTTGCCAAAGCGGCTCCATCCCCGTTACAGCCCATAAAAGTTCTCTTTATTGCTCATCCCGGGCAGGGGGTTCGGCTTCAGAAGAGCTCTCCTCTACTGAATTCGCCTCGTTTTTTTCTTCCGGCTTTTTCTTCATACCTTCCCTCAGCTCATTTACACTTTCCCCGATAGATTTGGCCAGCTGGGGAAGCTTACTGGGACCAAAAATCAAAAGGATAATGGCTAAAAGTATTAAGATTTCTTGAGGACCTATTCTGCCAAGCATTTTATGACCTCCCCTTAATGTCGTCGTGCCTGCAGCATGGTCTGGCATCTAAAAGTAGCATCGGAGCTATGTCGCATTATGTTATTCTAGTTTTACTGCAGCCTTTTTGTTTATTATAACATAAGATGACCGCCATGCCAGTGTATAACTTAAAATTTACTCCTCCCGGAAAAATGTCAATATTTAGGGAAAGCAAATGCCTGCATTGATATTTACCCGGTAATATGATAGTCTTTGCTTAAAAGCGATCTGCTCTAATAGCCAAGGAGGTTCTCCCTTGCCCTTTTTTAACCTGGGATATATAGAAATATTACTTATAGTAGCAGTGGTTTTGGCCCTGTTCGTAGGGCCATCCAGGCTTTCCGGTGTAATACGTCCCCTGAACAAAGGTCTACAGGAATACAAAAAGCTATCCCACGAAGTTAACGAAATAAAAGAAACGTTTTCCTTAAAAAATATTCTCGATACCGAACAGGAAGAGGATAAAGAAGAGAAGAAGCATTAAAATTTCTCCCCGGGTAATTACTGCTTTACCCCTTTCCCTTATTAACCCTGCATTAATCCGGGTTATTTAGCCCTGAGCTCGTGCACCGCTATACGGTAATACGTCAGGAGAGAATCTTCCATTTCCACCCGCAGGTAATCTACTTCATTGGTAAGTTCTTCTTTACGGCATATTTCCTCCGCAAAAGAAAAGGTAACACTTCGATAAGCGTGTGATAAAAGTATAGTGCTTCCTTCCCTGGAAAATCGGGAGAGTACTCTCTCCAGATAAGGAAGCAGGCGGGGCTCGTATACAATGTCAGATCCCAGCACCAGGTCAAAAGCAAGGTCCTGCGGAAAGTTTCTCCAGTCCCCCAGCAGGATGTTAAATTCTTTCAGTCCGTTGGCTTCTGCGTTTTTTCTGCAGTATTCCAAAGAGAGTTCGTTAAAATCGGAAAAGGTCACTTTTGCTCCTTTCATGCCTGCAACCACACCCGGCAACCCCAGGCCGGCCCCCAGTTCCAGGACCGTAGCCCCTTCCAGATCCTCCCGGGAAGCCAAATGTTCCCCCATCCCGAGGGAAGCAGGCCATACTTCCGCCCAGCAGGGAACCTTGTCCGGGTCAGCAGGATCGGTAATAAGCGCTTCAAAATTTTTTACCTTTTTTATCTCTACGGCTTCCCCTCCCACATACAGGTACTGCTGCGTATCTTCCAGCATAAATTTTCGCCTCCTTCAAATACCGGCAGTTCCACCGGGTTTATGTAAAATCAACTTGAGCAGGCTATCGCTCTCCATTTGCCCTTCCTCCGTTTCTTCTATATAATAGCAGCAAATATTTTCTTTGATAAGGAGTTACGATTCTTTTTGGATAAACCGTATATAAGTACGGCTGAAAATATAAAAGAAAAGGTGGCTTCTCTGGGCCTGGAACTGGTAGGAATTATCGATGCCCAACCTTTGCAGCAAACCAGGAAACTTTTAATAAAGCGCCACCGTTTGGGATATTGCACCGGATTTGAAAGCACAAACTTTTTTACCAGAACCGATCCCGCTTCTCTTTTACCCGGTGCAAAAAGCATCGTAATCCTGGCCCTACCTTACAAGAGACCTGAGCATCCGTACCATCCGGCACCTCCCCCGCCACGTGGGAAGGTCGCCCGCTGTGCCCGGGGAATCGATTACCACCGCGTGTTGGAAGAAAAAGCGCTACAGCTGGTAGAATTTTTGCAGAAAGAGCTCTCCGGCTCTTTTTCCTACCGTATTGGTGTAGATAAAACCTCCCTGGTGGAAAGAGCCCTGGCTCAAAAAGCCGGGGGGAGAATCGGCAACCATGGCGCCTATATCTCCCCGCGCTACGGCAGCTGGGCATTCCTGGGAGAAGTGCTGCTGGATCTTCCCTTAACCCCTTACCGCACCACCGGCACCTTCTCCGAGGAAGCATACTGCAGCGGATGCGGTGCCTGCCGGGAAAGCTGCCCTGCCGGGGCCATAGGTCCGGATGCCATAGACCCTACCCGCTGCATTTCTTACCTTACCCAGTACCGCGGTTTTCTGCCCCCAGAGTTGCGTAAAACAATGGGGCTGCATACTTACGGGTGCGATTCTTGCCAGGAAGCCTGCCCGGCAAACCAGGGTGCGCTTTATTCCCCCCTGGAAGAGATGGGCCATGTCTTTTTCCCCGCGGAGCCTTCCCTGGTTCCTTTTATGAGGATGAGTAAAAAGGAGTTTGAGCTAACGGTAGGCCTTACCTCTGCAGGCTGGTGCGGGAAACGCACCCTCCTTCGAAACGCTATAATTAACCTGGGGAACTCAAAAGATGAAACCGCGGTTCCATCCCTTGACACCCTGTTAACACAAGACCCGCGGAAAGAAATCAGGGGTTATGCCGCCTGGTCCCTGGGAGCAATCGGCTCAGGGCAAGCACGCCGGGCACTGGATATGCAGCGCACCCGGGAAAGTGAAAAGGACGTAAAAAAGGAGATAGAAGAAGCGCTGGAGAATGGTTAACTCTGCAGTAAACTACCCTTTTTGCGCAAAAACTTTGCACAAGAACAATTACCAGGTATTTGATTAACACATTCATTCAGAAGATTCCGGCTATCCCCGCCACAGCGTGAAGCGATTGTTTATTTCTTCCGGCTTTCTTGAAGGTAAACTGCTAATGCCAATAACGTTATAATCAGCGAAAGTAGCACAACCGTGACAAACAGCAGTGCAGGGTCAACTTGCTGCAAGCCTTTTTGTTGAGCCGTATTGACTATCCCGTATTCCCAAAAAGATAATATACTGTAGAATATCAGGGCAACAGCGCCCAGAAAAGGCAGGTAGTTGGCCCACCTGAAACCTTCCCCTGATGAGAGAGAAAAACCGAATATTAGAACCATTAGTTCCGATATACGGCCCGTGGCAATATCGTAATAACCAAGTCCCAGTACCAGCAGTCCCAGAAGCACCAGAAACAGATGGCCTACTCCGTAGTAGGAAAATAATAATAATACCAGTGACAAAAGCAGGAAATCGAGAAACAGGAAAAGCAGTAGTCGCAAGTATCTCACACGGGCCACCTCGTCAATAGTATAAATTTATTTGGCAACTGCTAATTTTAAAGTATTCTTGCAGGTTTTACAACAGCTTTGTCAAAATATTATAATACAAGAGTATCTTACTTTACTAGAACAAATCATTTCAAAACAAGGAGAGATACATCCTGAACGGTTCCCTGAGAGTTGGAAAAATATTCGGCATCGACCTGGAAATTCACTTTAGCTGGTTGATAATATTTGTTTTTTTCAGCTACACCCTTGCCGAGATTACCTTCCCGCAGCGCCTGGAGGGACTGGTACCCGGTTACTACTGGGCAGCCGGCATAATTACTACCCTGGTGATTTTTGTTTCGGTGCTGACGCATGAGGTATCTCATTCGCTTGTAGCCATAAAAGAAGGCATTTCCATACGAAAAATCACCTTGTTTGTTTTCGGCGGTGTAGCCCAAATGGAAGAGGAACCGCGCAGTTCCAATTCCGAGTTAAAAATTACCATTGCCGGCCCCCTGGCCAGTTTTGTTCTGGCCCTGATTTTTGGAAGTATTTTTTTCTACATGTACTTCACAGTGGGAGATAATTTGTTAACCATTGCTTTTCTTTTCCTGGCCCAGATCAACCTGGTTATGGCGATATTTAACCTTCTTCCGGCTTTTCCCCTGGATGGGGGAAGGTTGCTGCGCTCCACGATATGGCACTTCACCAGGAACCTGTTAAAATCAACAAAAATAGCCGTATCAGTAGGTAGCGTAATAGCATTCCTGGTTATGGCTTTTGGTTTTTTTGCTATTCTGGGGATGGGACAGATAACGGGCCTGTGGTTTGTATTTTTGGGCTGGATCCTGCACCACGCTGGCCAGGCCAGTTACAGCCAGTTGCTTTTCCAACAGGCCTTTTCCGGAGTAAAAATACGCGAAATCATGACTACCGACGTGCACACTGTTCCACCCGACCTGAGCATCCAGGATCTTGTAGAGAAGTTTCACCGGTACAAACTGGGGGCATTCCCGGTGGTTTACGGTTCCACCCTGCACGGCCTGGTTACCCTTAACCAGATAAAAGACATTCCCAGGGAAAAATGGTCCTATAAAACTGTGGCCTATATCATGACCCCACTGGAGGAATGCATTACCGTTTCCCCTCACGAAGAAGCAGCCAGTATAATGACCAAGATGGCCGTTGAACATGCCGGCAGAGTGCTGGTAATAGAAAATGGTGAACTGGTGGGCATACTTACCCGCACCGATATGATGCGCCTCCTGCAAATGCATATGATCCTGGGAACTGAATAAACCAGGTACGCAAGAAAAACTAATCTGAAAATACCCTGCTCCGAAAATTACCCTTCTGCCACACCCGGGCCGGTTCTTATATTTTAGCTTCAGAGTTTGCATGCTTTCTTCTTTTTTAGTAACATTCTATTTGCATAGCACCCTTTCTGCAAAATTATTTAATTAAATACCATTTAAAACAGGCGTGATAAAAAGGAGGGGTTGAGTATTAAAGTTAAAGTGGAAATATCGCCTTACCAGGAGCACCATTTTGAAAAAGGCATGAAAGTAGACAAGCTTTTAAAAGAACTCCAGTTAAACCCGGAAAACGTGATTGTAATTAAAGGCAAACAGTTACTAGCCCCGGACGATTGGGTAGAAGCAGGGGAAGAAGTCAGCATACGCAGCGTAATATCGGGAGGTTAAATTCCGAGGAGGGAAGGACTGATGAAGTGCACCAAGTGCAAAGGGAAAGCCATAATTAAACTTCCCCAGCACAATGCCCGTTTCTGTAAAACACATTTTAAAGAATACTTTTTAAACCAGGTAAAAAAAGCCGTAAAGAAATATAAAATGATAGGAAAGGACGAAAAAGTCCTGGTAGCTGTTTCCGGGGGTAAGGACAGCCTGGTTCTGTGGGAAGTGCTGCACCGGCTGGGTTATAATGCCGAGGGCTTTTATATCGATCTGGGAATAGAGGAGTATTCCCGGCATTCCCTGGGGTTATGCCGGGATTTTGCTGATTCAAGAAACCTGCAACTCAACACCGTATCTCTTCCAGGCTTAACTGGTTACGGTATCCGGGAGATCTCCCAAAAAACTCGCCGGACTCCATGTTCCGCCTGCGGGCTGATAAAAAGATACCTCTTCAACCGCTTAGCCCTGGAACGCGGATACCAGGTGATAGCCACCGGCCACAACCTGGACGACGAAGCAGCTACCCTTATGGGAAATATAACCCGCTGGCAGACAGATTACCTGTCCCGTCAGTCTCCCGTTCTTCCCAGCAACCACCCTTCCATGGTAAAAAAAATTAAACCACTGTGCCGGCTCACGGAAAAAGAAACAAGTTCTTTTGCGGTGTTAAATGGAATAAACTACATTTACGAAGAGTGTCCGCTGGCTGAAGGAGCCCGGTCCATTCTATATAAAAAGACACTGAACTACCTGGAAAACAATTCTCCGGGTACCAAAATACAGTTCTACCTGGGTTTCTTAAAGCAAAAAACAGAACTGTTTCCCCAGGAAAGTGAAACAGATTTAAGCGTATGCAGAATATGTCACCAGCCCACAACTCTTGAAGTCTGCGCCTTTTGTAACATGATGGAAAAGCTGGGTCTGGAAAAGATTACTCT
>CAYODA010000029.1:0-16331 GCA_964402625.1 uncultured Syntrophomonadaceae bacterium
AATGGAAGAAGTAGCAATTGTTTTTGCAATCATACTTTATTTTGTCTTTTTAATAACTATTGGAGCCAGGGTTTCCCACCTGGTAAAAACCTCGGAAGACTATTTTATCGCGGGCAGGAACCTGGGCTTTCTCTCTTTTATGGTACTGGTGATAAGCTCCATAATAAGTGGAATGACTATTATTGGGGCGAGTGGGCTATCCTTTGAAGTGGGATGGCCAAGTATGTGGGAACCCATCTTTGTAACTTTCAGTGTAGCCATACTTATCACCGTGTTTGGGGCAAAACTTTACCGGATTAGCCGCAAATTTAACTACTACACCGTCCAGGATTACCTCTCCCACCGGTACCAGAGTCCGAACATTCTTCGTGCTATTGCTGGAGTATCGGGAGTAATTATAAGCTTTATCTACCTTACCGGGCAGCTTACAGCAATAAGCATAGTACTCTCCTGGCTGCTGAAAATAGATCACTTTTACGCCCTGCTTATAGGAACCGTGGTTATAATTATCTATGTCTTCCTGGGAGGGCTTTACGCCATTGCCTACACCACTCTGTTCCAGGGG
Organism: uncultured Syntrophomonadaceae bacterium; assembly: GCA_964402625.1. Classification (GTDB taxonomy): domain Bacteria; phylum Bacillota; class Dethiobacteria; order DTU022; family PWGO01; genus PWGO01. Next base: position 566 of record CAYODA010000029.1, read on the forward strand.
ATAGCCCTCTTTTTGGGCACTTTGATCGTCGCCCCTCTTATTATAAACGCCGCGGGTGGGTTAACTTATATAAACCAGCAACTGGCTGGCATAGACCCATCTTTTATAAATATGGCCTATCCCCAGGCGCATCCGCCGGTAGAAGAGTACGCCTTTTTAACTCCACTTTTTATCGTTTCTTTTTTCTTTCTGCTCTCTTTTGGGCTTTCTACCGCCCCTCACACTATTAACAATATACTTTCGGCCAGGAAAGCATCTTACTTTAAATGGGCACCGCTTTGTGCTTTCGCGGTTTATATCGTAGCCTTTTACCTTATCAAGCTGGCCGGGTTCAGCGCCAGGGTTCTACACGAGAAAGGTGCTATTACTGTAATCGACCCGGACTATGCCCTTATCCAGGCGGTTGAATACGCCCTTCCGCCCCTGGCCTGGATTATCTTTGCAGTTATCGTTCTTGCCGCAGTAATGTCTACTACTGACCGGCTTTTGCTGACCATAGGAACCACCTACGGTTGGGATATTCACCGCAACCTTTTCCAACCGGATATAAGCGATAAAAAATTGCATGCACTTAGTAGAATTATTATTATCCTGGCCGGCGCCCTGGCTTTCCTGGCAGCCATTAATCCGCCGGACCTTCTTGCCTGGCTTATCTGGATGGCCATAGGCCTTATGGTCTCTACCTTTTGTGCCCCCCTTTTGGCAGGACTATACTGGAAAAGAGCCAACCGCCTGGGGGCCATATGGGGTATGAGCGTGGGGCTGTTCACAGCTCTCTGTTTTGGATACATACACCAGTTTGTGACTCCACTTCCCGTTCATTTCAGTTTTTTCGGGCTGGTGGCCTCGTTACTGGTGTTAATAGTGGTTAGCCTCCTTACTTCACCCCCGCCGGAGGAATTGATTGAAGAGACAGAAACAGGCTTTTATATAAACGCAAGCAATTCCTCCACCCCATCAAGAGATGAAAAATAAACAGTTGCAACAGTCACCATCACTAGAAGGTGGAAAATACTCAGCAAAGAACTTCTTCAAACTCTAAATGATCTCCCTGCTCCAGCTTTTGACCCGCAAAAGAACCGGCGGCAGCTTCCAAAACTGAGGCAGCATACCTGCTGCCTAAAAATAACTTCCCGGCAGGCACACCTGTTAACAAGTGACAGACGCGGTTATTACTATCCAGGAAGGCTATATCCAGGGAAAACTTCATTCCCAGGGTATGAACATGACTGCATGGTATAATTAGCATACCCTTCCCTTCCTCCAGGAAAGCACGCCCCATTAGCCCCTTGAAGCGGTACCAAAAACTATCCGCCACTTCAACTTCCTGCAGAACAAATATCTCCTTGCTGGAATTAAAAACCTTTATTTTTTTCACCTTGTCTTTCCTCCCAAGCCAATAAGACCTCTGGCATTATAAAAGCCAACCACAAATTTTACTCCCTGCACACAATTTGTGGTTGCACTTAACAGGCCATGTCTTCAGGTTGCAGCAGCATTAGTTTTTCGAGCGAGCAATCATGGCTGTTTACCAGGCGAAACGCCTGTTTGCGGATGGATTTCTCCAGCAGGTTGCGCACTATTCTGGCATTACCGTCACTCAACTTGCCTTCCCTGTTCAGCTTTAACAGGTGCGTTCTAAGAAGGTTTTTCGCCTCCGGAGTAAACCGGTACTGGTAATCCTCCGACATTTTATCTGCTATACGGAGCAGCTCATTCACCGTAAAATCGGGAAAATCAACATGAATGGAGATACGCGAGCGCATTCCCGGGTTTAAATTAAGAAAACTATCCATTTCTTCCGGGTAGCCAGCCAGGATCAGGATAAAATCTCCCCGGTAATCTTCCATGGCCTTGACTATTACATCAATCGCTTCTTTACCAAAATCCCTTCCGTCACCGCGCCCCAGGGAATACGCTTCGTCAACAAACAGAATTCCACCCCTGGCTTTTTCGATCTGGGTTCGGGTTTTTTGTGCTGTATGACCTATGTACTCACCAACCAGGTCGGCACGTTCTACTTCTACCACGCTTCCCTTCCCCGGTCCGGTTTCCCTTTCCATAATACCGCCCAGTGCCCTGGCTACAGCACTTTTCCCGGTCCCGGGGTTGCCGCTGAATACCATGTGCAGGTTCAAATTATCGGCTTTCAGGCCATGCTTCATCCTCAGCTGCTGTACATTTAAATACGCCACTATTTCCAGAATAATTGTTTTTACTTCATATAACCCGATGAGCTCGCCCAGTTCTCCCGTTTTCCCCATTCCGTAATGCCAGTTTTCACCAGTCTCCCTTACAGCCTCCCTGTTTACCGCACGTTTTATGGGACTGGACTGAGATATCATTTTTTTACCGTTGCCCGGGGCAAAACAAAACTTCAAAATTTCAACCTCCCGCGTGAATGACTCGCTTTATAGTACGCAGCAGGTTAAAAAAAAGGAAGCTATTTTATCAAAAAGCGCTTACCGATGAGCTTAAATCTCAAGTAAGCGCTTTGATTTTCGTTTAAGAATGTTATGTAGTTAAATATAACTTGAAGACTTCTATATTTACTCCTGGTTGCTCTCCTTGTTTTCCGGAGTTAAACTAAACTGGAGGTGTCGAAAAGGAATCACGGTAGATACTGCATGCTTGTAAATCAACTGTTGTTTTCCATCTACCTCCAATAAAATGGTAAAATTATCAAAGCTCTTGATGCTCCCCTTGAGCTGGTACCCGTTTATAAGAAACATGGTTACAGCTACTTTTTCTTTCCTGGCCTGGTTTAAAAAAGTGTCTTGAAGATTAATGGAACCTTTATTCATCTTTTACCTCCTCCGCAAATTTCCACTATTTTTCCTGGTAATTTAGATATTCGTTTCCCAACAGGCTTTCTCCTTCAACAAATTGCTGATTTCTCCAACAACCCTGGCTGTCTCCCCGGGTTTATGCTCCAACCAGACAATTCTTTTGTCCCTGCGAAACCAGGTAAGTTGACGTTTGGCCAGCCTGCGGGTCTGCTTCTTGATCTCTTCTACCGTTTCCTCCCAATCCATCATCCCGTATAAATAACACACCAGCTCCCTGTACCCAAGTATTTGCAAACCCCGGGCCTCCGGAGGATACCATTGCAGCAACCACTTGACCTCTTCTAAAAAACCCCTCCTGATCATTTCATCCACCCGCTCTTCTATCTTCCGGTACAGCATATCCCGGGATGTATACAACCCTACGTAAATCAACTCATAGGGGGTTTCACGAAAGCGTGTTTCTTCTTCCTGCTCGGATAGAGGTTTCCCTTCCGTATAGTAAACCTCAAGTGCCCGCACCATTCTCTTTTTGTCCGAAGGCGAAATTTTTTTTGCAGAAACCGGATCTACTTCCTGCAGGCGGCGGTGCAGGTATTCTTCTCCCCTGATTTCTGCTTGCCGGTACAGCTCCTGTCTCAGTTCTTCATTTTTTCCCCGGCTACTAAACGCGTAGTTGTCTATCACTGCTCGCAGGTAAAGACCTGTTCCCCCTAGAAGCACCGGCAGCTTTCCACGCCGGTGAACCTCTGCAATAGTTTTATCCGCCAGCCTTTTGTAAGTATTAACATTAAATTCTTCATCGAGATCAATAATGTCTATCAGGTGGTGCGGTACTGTTTTTCTTTCTTCCCGGCCGGGTTTGGCGGTCCCAATATCCAAATAACGATATACTTGAGCCGAATCGGCTGAAACTATTTCTCCACCTACCTGCCGGGTTATCTTCAGGCCTACTTCGCTTTTACCTGCCGCTGTAGGGCCCGCTACTACCAGGAGTGGTATTTTGCCGCATGTACCGGTCAAATTTTTTAACCCTCCCCCCTCAAAAAGCCTCTCTGCAGCTCTTGCGCCGAGAAAGAAACCGCAACCGGCCGTCCATGAGGACAGTATCCGGCGTATTCCACCTGCTCCCACTGCTCCACCAGGTTTTCCATTTCTTTTTGATCCAGCGGTTGTTTTGCTTTAACCGCCCCTTTACAGGCAAAAACCTTGAATATCTCCATTATTTTGTCGGAGGCAATCCCTTCCAGTTCGTTTATTTCTTCTACAATATCCCGCATCATTTCTTCCTGGAAGTGCTCCACCAAAAAGGAAGGAACTTCCCGGACGATACAAGTATTATTTCCAAAAGGTTCAATCTTAAAACCAATTTTCTCCAGATCGGTTTCTATTTCAGAAAACATCTGTATAACAGACGAAGGCACTTCAACAGTTACGGGAACCACCAGCCCTACCCTGGAAACACTGGCTTCCTCGTACTCCCACAAAAACTTCTGGTACAGCACCCTTTCATGCGCCGCGTGTTGGTCTATTAAAACCAGCCTTTTTTCTTTCTGCAAAACAATATAGGTAGACAGAAACTGCCCTATAACGCGACTTTTAACCTGTGAATTAAATATTTCAACTTCACCTGCTTCTTCCTTTTCCCCGGAGCTACCGCTGCTTTCCCGGTGCTCCCCGCCATCTTTTTCCCGGGTATGTCCGGAATAGGCCGTAGATGTTATGTTTTCTTCCCAAAGGCTTTCTTTTTCTTCGCCTGTGGTATTTTCTTCACTAACCAGGAGATTTCTCTGCGGGGAACCGATTGATGTTGTATCTTCTTCAATTATTTTTTCCTGCTGGCCGTTAAAATTTACAACGGGGTCATCAGTGCTTTCACGACTTTTTAACTTCCGGGAAAAGTCGCGTCCGTGGTAATAATACTCGGGTGAACTGCGCTGCAGTGCTCGGGTAACTGCACGGTACACCAGGGTTTCTATAGCCCTGTTATCGTGAAAACGTATTTCCGATTTGGCGGGATGTATATTTACGTCTAGAAAACCCGGGGGAACCTCCAGGTAGATCACGGCCACGGGAAAACGATGAGCCTGCAAAAGACCCCGGTAACCTCTTTCCAGGGCCCTGCTAACCAGAGGGCTATTTACCAGCCGGGAATTAACTACTATACTTTGATACCGCCTGGAGGAGCGAGTTAAATAGGGAGGAGAAAGGTAACCTTTTATTTTTATTGTGCCGGTATCACTTTCTTCTTCTTCTTCCATGGGGACCAGGGAACGGGAAACTTCTTTGCCAAAAGCTTCTGCAACCAGGTTCAATATATTCCCATCTCCCCTGGATTTAAAAAGGAGCTTTTCGTCACTCCAGCAAGAAAAGGAAACCCCGGGGTGTGAAAAAGAAAACGCCGTAATAAGCCGGCTGACCCGTGCAACTTCTGCACGGCGGGACTTTAAGAATTTTCTTCTGGCCGGTGTATTAAAAAAAAGATCCCTGACCTTTATTTCCGTTCCTTCCGGACACCCCACCTCTTCACTGGATATCACCTCCCCTCCTTCCAGGCATATCCTGCAACCTACCATATAGCCACGGGGCCTGGAGGTTAACTCCACCCGGGAGACAGAAGCTATACTGGGCAGGGCTTCTCCCCGGAAACCCAGTGTATTTAAACTATGGTACAGCTGTTCCAGGGACTGTAGCTTGCTGGTGGCGTGCCTTTGAAACGCCAGGGGGAGTTGAGAAGCCTCCAGGCCGTGTCCGTTATCAAAAACACTTATTTCTTCTATACCGCCACCTTTAAGCCTTATTTCCAGGAAGGTAGCCCCTGCATCCAGAGAATTTTCTACCAGCTCCTTGATTACTGAAGCCGGGTTTTCCACAATTTCCCCCGCCGCAATCTGCTCGGTAACTTTATGAGGAAGTACGCTGATTTTCATTTTACACTTCCTTTTCCTGGTACTGGCATAATTTGTTTTTGATGCGGTAGAGTAACTGCAGTGCCTCCAGAGGGGTGGTAGCATCTGGTTCATAAACTTTCAGCTCTTCCAGTATCTCCTTTTCTTCCTCCTCCAGTCTCCCCGCAGAAGAGTGCAGATCTGTAAGACTTAACTGCTTCACGCCGTTATCCTGGACAGCACCCTCACTGTTGTTTTCCACCTCTTCCAAAATAGCCTGGGCTCTTTGAATAACTTCTCCCGGAAGGCCGGCCAGTTTGGCGACGTTTATCCCGTAACTTTTATCAGCTCTCCCGGGCACTACTTTTCTTAAAAAAACTACCGTATCACTTTTTTCTTTTACCAGCACCGTGTAATTCTTTACCCCTTCCAGCCGGTCTTCCAGGTCCGTCATTTCATGGTAGTGGGTGGAAAAAAGAGTCCAGGCCCTAATGTTTCGCTGCAGGTATTCCACCACACTTCGGGCTATACTCATTCCGTCATAGGTACTGGTTCCGCGTCCTATCTCATCCAGGAGTATCAGGGTGCGAGGTGTTGCTTCTTTAAGGATTGAGGCAGTTTCATTCATTTCTACCATGAAAGTACTCTGCCCGCCGCTCAAATCATCGGAGGCACCTACCCGGGCAAACATCCTGTCCAAAACCGGCACACGCGCTTCCGCAGCGGGAACAAAACCTCCCAGCTGGGCCATAAGGCAGATCAAAGCCACGCTCCTGCAGAAGGTACTTTTTCCAGCCATGTTCGGTCCTGTTAAAATAATATGGTTTTCCCTGCTATCCATGTAAATATCGTTGGGAACAAACCTCTCTTCCAGGCTCATCTTTTCCACCACAGGGTGCCGGCCCTGTTTAATTTCCATGACCTCACCGCCCTCCGCTACTTCAGGCCGGTAATAGTTGTTCCGCAGGGCGGCTTCCGCCAGGCTCTGCAGGCAGTCCAGCTCCGCAAGTATTTCCGAAGCTTCCTGCATCTGCTGCGTATAAGCCAGGGTCTGCTGCCTTAAATTTTCAAAGAGCCTGTACTCCAGTTGCGCCAGTTTCTGGTCCGCTCCTGTTATCTGTTCTTCCATTTTCTTTAATTCATCAGTTATGTACCTTTCCGCATTTACCAGGGTTTGTTTGCGGTGATACTCTTCCGGCACCAGGTGCAGGTTGGCCTTGGTTACTTCTATATAATATCCAAACACCCGGTTATACCCAACTTTTAAGGACTTGATCCCGCTCCTTTCTCTTTCCCTGCGTTCCAGATCCAGCAGCCAGTTTTTCCCTTCCCGGCAAATCTCCCTTAAACCGTCTACTTCTTGATCGTACCCATCCTTAATGATGCCTCCTTCGCTCAAAGACATGGGAGGATCTTCTACTATAGCCCCGGAAAGTGTATCCACCAGCTCTTTAAATACGGGGAGCCTGTCCACGGAATCCAGCAGGATACCGGAGGTAGCTTCCTTGAATATTTCTTTGATTTCAGGAAGGGTTTCCAGCGTCTTGCGCAAGGCCATCATATCCCGGGCATTTACATGGCCAAAATTTAACCTGCTGCAGAGCCTTTCCAAATCCCACATTTTTTTCAGGTAATTTCTTAGCTCCTCTTTGAGGGGCTCATTGCTGCTCAGTTCTCCTACCGCTTCCAGGCGGCTTTCAATTTTTTGTACATCTTTAAGAGGCTGTTCAACCCACCTTTTAAACAGCCTCCCCCCCATGGAACTGCAGGTAAAATCCAGAACCCACAGCAGCGACCCTTTCTTTTTCCCTTCTCTTATAGTCTGGACCAGTTCGAGATTCCTCCTGGTTATTCCGTCCAGCACCATATACTCTCCCGGGAAATACATTTCTACGGGGCGGAGATGCTGCAGGCTTTTCTGGTAAAGCTCCTTGATATAGAGTAAAAGCGAACCACAGGCTTTAGCCGCCATGGTATTCTGCTCGGGCCTTATTTTCTGCCAGTAGTCTTCCCCCCACTGGCCAACTATCTCTTCCCGTGCCCGGTCCCAGGAAAAAAACTCCAGGTCAAGTCTTTCTGTTAAAACCCGGTCCCAAACTGCAAGACAACCCTGGATTACCGGTTCTTGTTCCCCCAGTTCCTGCGGACAGATACATTCCGAGGGTTTAATTCTCTGCCACTCGCCTTTGAGCGTGGAAATTGCATTTTCACCTTTTACTTCAGTAACCCAGAAGCTGCCCGTAGATATATCGGTTACGGCAAATCCAAATTCTTTACCCTGATTTTCTCCTACCAGCGCAACCAAGTAATTGTTGCTTGTGTCTTCCAGCATATTCTGATCGGTAACCGTGCCGGGGGTGGTTATTCGAGTAACCTCTCTATTTACCAGCCCTTTGGCCTGGGAGGCATCTTCTACCTGGTCACAGATAACAATCTTGTAGCCTTTTTCTATAAGTCGGGCCGTATAATTATCAACGGCATGAATGGGCACCCCGGCCAGTGGCACCGGATTTTCCTTACCCACATCCCTGGTAGTTAAAATAAGATCCAGCTCTTTTGCCACTGTTTCCGCATCCCCGTAAAACATTTCGTAAAAATCCCCTACCTGGAAAAAAACTATTTTATCGGGGTGCTGGTTTTTTATTTCCACATACTGCTGCATCATGGGGGTGAGCTTTTCCGGCAATTATGTCTTCCTCCTTTCCCTCTTACTTCCTACCAGAGACCTCTTTTGGGAACCGGATCCCTGTACCCGGAATTTACCGGTTCTCCCAGCAGGTGCCAGGTCTTGGCCTCGACTATTTTTACTGGAATTATCTCTCCTTCCAGTCCGGGAGGACCTTCAAAGTGAACCAATTTGTTGGTGCGGGTTCTCCCGGTTAACTTTTGGGGGTTCTCTCTGCTTGCCCCTTCTACCAGGACTTTACAAGTCTCTCCTTCCATCTGCCGGTTTATCTCCAGGCCAATTTCTTTTTGTTTTTCCACAAGCGTTTGTATACGTTCTTTTTTTATTTCCGGGGGAACGGTGTCACCTTCCTTTGCCGCAGGTGTCCCCCGGCGGGGAGAGTACACAAAAGTATATGCAGCATCAAAACGTATTTTTTCCACCATTTCCATGGTAGCATTAAAATCTTCTTCTGTTTCCCCGGGATAGCCTACTATAAGATCCGTAGTAATAGAAACACCTTTAACTCTATCTCGAATACTATCAATCAAATAAAGGTAACGCTCCCTGGTGTAACCCCTGTTCATTTTTTTCAGCAGGCGGTTGCTGCCAGCCTGCAACGGCAGGTGCACATGTTCACAAACTTTTTCCAGGCGCGCCACAGCTTCTATTATATCCAGGTTAAAATCCCTGGGATGGGAAGTTAAAAAACGAATGCGTTCTATTCCTTCCACACGCTCCAGATCTTCCAGTAAATCCGCCAGCCCACAGTTGCCGGGTAGATCTTTCCCGTAGGCGTCAACATTCTGTCCCAGCAGGGTAATTTCCCGGTATCCTTTTTGCCCCAGATATTCTACTTCTCGTAGCACCTCTTTATAATTCCTGCTTTTCTCCCTTCCCCTGACATAAGGAACTATACAGTAGGAACAGAAATTGTTGCAGCCGTAAATAACAGGGACCCAGGCTTGAAAAGAACTCGCCCGGTTAACAGAAACTGCTTCCCTATCGGGGCCTTCTTTCAGATCTATATCCACCACAGTTTCTTTCTTATCCACAGCTTCTTCCAAAAGGTTTGGAAAGCGGTACAGAGCTTCCGTTCCAAACACGATATCTACGTGCTCAAATTTTTTCTTTATATACCCGGCAATTTCCTCCTGCTGGCTCATGCACCCCCCTACTGCAAGTATGCGGCCTGGTTTTTCTTGCTTCCACGGCCGCAGTTTGCCTAAAAAAGTCGCTACCTTGTCTTCAGCTTTTTGACGTACTGCACAGGTTATTAATATCAGCAGGTCCGCCTGATCTTTATCCGGTGCCGGGGCAAATCCCAGTGCCTCTAACAAGCCCTGCAGTACTTCGGTATCAGATTCGTTCATCTGGCATCCAAATGTAACGGTGTGGTAATACTTGCCCTGGAACATATATCGTGATGTTTACCTCCTTTAAGTTTCATTATAACAAAACGTAAGCACCTGATACCATTAAAAAACACGCTTTCCATAAAGATTTATTCTCTGATATCCACAGGAAGGTAGACCTGAAAAGTGGTACCTTCTCCTTCTTTTGATTTTACCCGGATATCCCCTCCGTGTTTCTTTACAATATAATATGAAGAAGTCAGTCCCAGGCCGTTTCCCCCTTCCTTGGTAGTAAAAAACGGCTCAAAAATGCGCTCCAGTCGATCATCCGGAATGCCACTGCCGTTGTCACCAATAGATAATACCACAAGCGGGCCCGGATGCAAAAAATAATTCTCCTGTACACCATCGTGTTTTACTTCGGCATTCTCTGCCCGGATTCGAACCTCCCCGTTTTCTGGAATAGCCTGCAAAGCATTAACTATTATATTGTTTATTACTCTTTTTATAGCATTAACATCCACGCTAACGGGGTCCAGGTTTTCCGCAAATTCAAAGTAAATGTTTGCAGAAGAATCGCCTGCAGCCACGTGCACCGTCTCTTCAACCAGGGTTTTTAAACACACCTTTTCCTTGTTTAAACGCTCGTAACTAAGGGTGTTTTGTATCAGGGCGCGGGCCTGCTCGGAGGCTTCCTCAATATATTTTATTTTTTCTTCCAGCTTTTCCTTTTCACCTGAAGTCAAGTACAGCCTTGCCAGGGAGGCATTGCCAGTTAACATGGTTAAAACATTTTTCAAATCGTGGAGCAGACTGCCTGCCACATTTTCATTAATATGCTTCCACTTTTCATTTGCTTCTTTGCATTTAACAATTCCCTGGTATGAGGTGCTGGACTCCTTCAGCTTTCTTAAACAGGAAGCAATTCTTGCTTTTATTTCACTTTCACTGGCGGGATAAACCAAAAATTCCACCACATTCCCGCTGAGAATGCCTTCGGGTAAAAAAAGTTCTCTATCACTTGCTAATACTAAAAGAACTGGAACCTCCAGATAATCGCAGCCTGTATATCCTTGAAGTCTTCTGTAATATTCCACGTCTAGGACAAGCAGTTCCGGGTTATTATTTTGTAAACACGCGAATATTTGACCCGGATCAAAAATAGCATTGGTACATGATCTTGGCGGGTCAATTTCTTGCACCACATGGGTTATCATCTCACTTAGCTTGCTTTCCCTGGTTGCCACTATTATATCCATAATCTACTAAACCCCCGTCAATATATTACAGCTTTTTTAACAATATTGTCAACAAAACCAAAAAAGGACGGTTTTCATGGAAATACCTAAAAAAATGCTAATTAAAGGTACCGTTATTTTAACCATTTCCGGCATAATAGTTCGCATCATAGGAATGCTCTACCGCATGTTTCTCTCCCGGCTCATAGGGGCTGAAGGCCTGGGGTTGTTTCAGTTAATACTTCCCGTTTACGTATTAATGGCCGCTGCAGTAAGTTTTGGCTTGCCCGGAGCAGTAACCAAAATGATAGCAGAACGCCACGCCCTGAGCGACACCACCGGACAAAAAAAATTAAAAAAAATGGCATTCAGGCTGGTATTTTTAACTGCTTTTTTAACCGTAATAATGTACCTGTCGGTCATCTTTCTTATGGGAGAAAAACTATTTCCCGATGAACGGGTACTTTTCCCCCTGAAACTGGCCCCCCTGGGATTTTTCTTTGCAGCCATGTCGCAAATTTTAAGGAGTTATTTCCAGGGTTTAAGCAACATGACGCCCACTGCTGTATCACAGGTAATTGAACAGGTATTCCGGTTTTCCCTGGGCATGACCGGTGCAGTAATCCTTTACCCTTACGGACTTCATTTTTCTATAGTTGGTATAATGGCAGGTATTATATGTGGAGAAATAATGGGCTTTATCACTCTCCTGGTTTTTCAAAAACTTGAAAATAAATGGGAGCGGCAGACCAGCAAAGCAACTTATAATGCTACTTCGTACAATCCCTTTCCCCTTCTTAAAGAATTGATTGCTTTTTCCCTTCCACTTTTGTTTATCCGGATAAGCGGTTCATTAACTCACACCGCGGAATCTCTGCTAATACCAGCCAGGTTGCAAGAAGCTGGCTTCAGCTCTTCCGAAGCTGTTATACTCTTTGGCCAGCTTACGGGAATGGCCATTCCCTTGCTCTTTCTCCCTACTGTTTTTATTTTACCTCTCAACAGCGCACTGGTTCCTTACATCGCCCGCAACAAGGTATTAAAAAAAAGAGAAAGTCTTAACCGTATGGTCAAACTTTCTCTATGGGGTACCATGATATTAGGAATTTTCTCCGCCCTTTTTCTATATTACTTATCCCCGTGGCTGACTTCATTTTTGTACGGAGACGTGTCAGCTTCCTTCCTGGTAGCTCTACTGGCCTGGGCAGCACCATTTGCCTATATTCAGTTTACAGCTGCTGCCATACTTCACGGCCTGGGACGACCCGGCACGGCTGTGGCGTACGACATGCTCGGAACCCTGCTGGCCCTGGTAATCATATTCTATCTTACCGCCTCACCTTCGGCAGGCATTAAAGGAGCAGTAGTGGGTTATTCGGCGGGATATATCACCACTACCCTTCTGGATTCTCTTCAGATCCACCGTATCATAAAAAAAATGAGGTAGCTGTTTCGAACAACGCCGTTGCGACGCCATAGGCCGACTTTTCCTACAGTGAAGAGGAAAAGTCGGGAGCCGGCAAACACAAAAACCCGGCACAAGAAAGCATAACTCGTGTCTTTGAGTAGTATCCCCCTACCCTGACCCTCCCCCTGGTGGGGGAAGTATAAAATAGGCAAAGGTGGATGCAGGATAAAAGGTATATTCAACGTAAAACTAAAAATTCATTTCGGGGTCAAAGGTAAACTGCCTCTGTTTAAAATAATTTTCCAGCTCTTCCGGGTTGTCCACTGCATTTTTAGTTATTCTCTGCATCACATCACCAACTTTTTCAGCCCATAGCCGGTCACTAGCATAACTTTCACTAATTGCCTCCAAACTCTCACCTTTATAATGGCGCCCTTCCCGGCTCAAGTATTCACTTCGCATTTCGTTGGCTACAGTTAAAATACTCTCTTCACGGCTTGGAAAAGAATGGGCATGCTGCAGCGGAGCCGCATCGTATGCTCCCCAGCCGAAATAATTGTTATTATATTGCGCCAGCCTGGATTCACCCCAGTCAGTTTCGTGTACTGCAATAGACGCCAATACAAGGGCGTTTACGCCGGTTTTCTCCTCTGCTTTTACAAATTCTTCACCGCTACCCCTCATGGCCTCGGCACCTAAGGCCTCCCAGGCCCTCTCGAACATTTCCGGGGTAAACCCGGACTTACTGAGAACAGGCATTTCCGCGCCTTCATTTCTGCCCAGAATCAGGTTGTGATACCTGAGCTTCAAAAGCTCTTCCAGCTCTTTATTAACAAACTTTTGTTCCTCATACATGGCAGAAATTTCTTTTACCTGGTTTAACAGGCTTTCATCTTCTTCAACGGGTAAGGTCTTCATAAACTCTTCCAATTGAGCCTCCTGCTCTTTCATTTCATACAGATGGTATAAAGAAAAAACGCTCACCATCAACAAAATTGAAGAAAGTATGAAGAAGACTGCCGTCAACTTGTCCTTCATTTTGATCACCTCTCCTGCAGTTACTTGCGACAGAATTCTTGAATTTTTACTAATTATCTGCCTAAACTCCCACGATTTTACTTAATCAAATATACACCATCTTGCAGGAGATTTTCAATAATAAATTTATACAAAAATGTAGAGGTAATTTTGCAGCAAGCCTTACCTCATTATATCTCCAAGACCATTCCTTCCTCGGCCATCTCCACTCCTTCAAAAATTCTTGCGGCTTCTTCCCGTGAACGACCCAGCTCCCTGAAAGCAGGCAGATGAGAAATAACCAGCCTTTTTACTCCCGCCTTTTTTGCCAGCTCAGCCGCCTGCGTAGCAGAAAGGTGATTGCCCCGGGAGGCTTCTATATCTTCATCCTGAAAGTTGGCTTCGCATAAAAACAGGTCTGCTCCTTCTGCAAAGTCCACCAGCCCCGGCATGTATTCCGTATCCCCGGAATATACCAGCGTTTTACCCCCGCACTCTATTTTCATGGCCAGGGTGGGAAGGGGATGCTTAACGGGAAGAAAGCTAAAACGGTAGGGCCCCAGTTCTAACTCACTATTTTCTTCTATAGTGTGAAGTCGGTACGCGTCCTTAAAGAATATCCGTTCCCTCTCTTCTGCCGGTTCATCCGGAGCAAACACATCCAGGCTCTCTTTCGTTACCCCGTGATTTTGTGCAATATCAAGGGCATATCGCATGATAAGTAGGTCGGAAACGTGGTCGCTGTGCAGGTGAGAAGCGACTACTGCTTTTAATTCCCAGGGTTTAAAGTAATACTGCAGGCGGCTTAAAACGCCATTGCCGCACTCCAGTAAAATGGGATAAGAATCATGCTCCAGCAGATAACCGGAACAGGCACCTCCTGGCGCCGGATAAGGTCCATAGCATCCCAGAACTGTCATTTTCATCTTCTATGCCTCCCTGTATCAATATTACGTGCTGCAAATACTATATAAAAAACAACCAGAAAAATGAAATCCAGGAGAATATAAATATCTTCCCCTTGAGCTTTCCTTTAAGCTTTTTGAATTTTTCCTTAAATTTTTGCATGCTGTTTTGCACACGGGAACGCCCGGCTTTTATCCAGTGCTTGCCCCATCGCCTGTAGAACAGATACCCGCAAAACATTGCTACTGCTATCAACAACCAGCTCCACGGGGAGAGGCTGTGTAAAAAAGAAATTATCTGAAACAGGAATCTTAAGAACTTGTTTAAAATAAGGCTTCCAGTTATATAAAAAAAGCTAAATATAAGCCCCCCCACGGTTGTATAAGAAATAAATCGCAGCACATTCATTTCCATGGCACCGGCGGGAAAAGATATAAAAGTGCGGGTAGTACCTACCATCTGGGCGGCAACTATGGAAAAGTGCCCGTAGCGCTGGAGATACCTGTGAGCCCGGGTTTCGGTGTAAGGCACTTTTTTTATCTCTCTTTTAAATATTATACCGGTAACTTTCTTTCCTGCCTTAATACCTAAATAACCAAGAAAATAACTAAAAGAACTCCCCAGGGTGATCCCCAGGGTAGAAGCAAGAACTGCCCCAACAAAGCTTACCTCACCGCTGGCTATCATGTTTCCTGCAGTTAAAAAAACCAGGACGGCAATAAAGGGCACACCTGCACTTTCGGCAAACATCACCGCGGCTATGCTTAGTGGGGCGTACTGGCGGGCCAGCATGTTATAAATTTCCTCTGCCGGATAAAGCCAGGAAGGCAAGTCCATGGAAATTCCCCCTCTTCCAAATGACCAAAAGAACGGTATAAGACATCCTGTTAATAATATATATGAAGGTTGGTAAGACCAAAAAACAAAAGAAAGAAATATCAGGCCTGGTTAAGTAGCTGAAACATTCCCCATACTCCCGCTTCCGGCTCCAGTTCCGCTTTTCTTATTTCAACTTCAGCTGCAGCAGGATTAAAGGAATAAGCGGTTATTCCTTCCCTTATCCGCGGGAAAATGGTCTCTTCTTCTGCAGAAACCCCGCCGCCTATAATTACCGCCTCCGGGTCCAGAAGTGTTACCAGATTGGCCAGGCCCAGGCCCAGCTTTTCCAGGGCTTCTTCAATTAAAGCCGCTGCATCCGGATCACCCTTTCGCGCTTTTTGAAAAACCTCTCGGGTGCTTATCTCCTCGATTCCGGTATTCGCAAGCCTCTCCACTGCCTTCCGGGAAATAGCTTCTCCGGAAGTCTCCGATTCCAGGCAACCCTTTCCTCCACAGTTACACGTAAGATCACCAAAAGTCTTGGTGTGCCCCGCTTCCGCAGCAAAACCCCGGGCTCCGCGGTAAAGCCTGTTCTGCAGAAAAAATCCCGTTCCTATTCCTGTGCTTACTGTTACATAAATAACGTGGCTTTTACCGCGGGCCGCTCCAAAAAAGACTTCTCCC
>CAYODA010000030.1:0-15969 GCA_964402625.1 uncultured Syntrophomonadaceae bacterium
ACCACACCTACGTGAAAAGCGGGAAATAGCATCCAGCTTACAAAGGCCAGGAGTGAAATAACCAGGACCGCCGGGACGAAGTAACCGGTAACCCGGTCGGCAAAATCCTGGATGGGAACCCGGGAACCCTGGCACTCTTCCACCATTCTAATTACCCTGGAAAGAAAGGTGTCCTGGCCTACCCGGGTGGCCTTTATTTTCAGGGAGCCCTGGTGGTTGATAGTGGAACCGATGACTTCCTCGCCGGCTTTTCTTTCCACCGGCAGGGATTCCCCGGTGGCCATGGATTCGTCTACGCTGCTTTTTCCTTCCACTACTATTCCATCTGCGGGAATTTTTTCGCCCGGTTTTACCAGCATCAGGTCTCCTTCTTTTACTTCTTTTACGGGAACTTCTTTTTCTTCCCCGTCTATCAACAGTCGGGCGGTTTTGGCTTCCATTTGCAGCAGCTTTTTAATAGCCTGGGAAGCCCTCCCTTTGGCTTTTGCTTCCAGGTAGCGGCCGACCAGGTGCAGGGTTATAATGGAAGCTGCCATTTCTACAAAAGAAGTTACTTCCAGCCAGAAGGTAAGACCGTTCAGCACGAAAGGCACCAGGGAACCCAGGGTAACCAGGGTGTCCATGTTGGGCGTCCTGTTTTTCAGGGCCCGGAAGGTGCCAGTGTGGGTTTCCCACCCGGCCAGGAATACGGGGAAGAAGCCCAGGATGTATATAATCAAGAAATAGTAAGGTATTTCTATTACGAACATGTGGATCATCATGAGAACCATGATGGGGGCGGCAAAAGAGACGGCATA
This sequence comes from uncultured Syntrophomonadaceae bacterium, assembly GCA_964402625.1. GTDB lineage: Bacteria > Bacillota > Dethiobacteria > DTU022 > PWGO01 > PWGO01. The sequence continues at coordinate 798 of CAYODA010000030.1, forward strand.
CCACATCCGGCGGGCGGCGCGCTCAACGTCCTTTTCCAATTCAGTTCCTTCACCGGCGCTTTCTTCTGTAAACTCTTCTACCTGGTACCCGCTCTCGACCACGTTTTGTTTCAGGTCTTCCAGGCTTACCAGGGAGGGATCGTAACCGACTGAAGCTTTTCCGGTAGCCAGATTAACCGCTGCGCTGTGGACTCCTTCCAGCCGGGACAGGTTTTTCTCCACCCTTTGAGAGCAGGCGGCGCAGCTCATTCCCTTGACTGTCAGGGATACCTTTACCTTCTGCTGTTCTTCGGGGTAGGCCCGGTAGCCCAGGTTTTCTATGGTATCCTTGATTTCTTCCAGGGTAATGCTTTCAGGGTAGTACTCCATTTGAACTTTTTCTGCAGGAAAATTTACCACGGCATCTTTGATACCCGTGGTGTTCTGCAGCTCGTCCTGGATTCTCCCGGCACAGCTGCTGCAGCTCATGCCCTGCAGTTTGAAAAATGCTTTTTTAACCTCTCCGGTTTCCGGTGAACTCAAGGTTAAAACCTCCTGTGGAGTGTAGTAGACGGGTACTGTTGTTTGTTTGTAACTACTCAGACATCTCCCCTGGCACAGCCTGCCTTTTAACTTACCTTTACTTTGCCTGAGTAGTTACGTTTGTTTTAGTTTATTACAGTACCCCGCTGGAAAAACATTATACTCAACATACCCCCATAGCGTATATTGTTAGTTGAGTATTATTATAAAGCATATAGTGTTTCTATGTAAAGAAAAAAATCAAAAGAATTTAAGCGGGTTAAGGTAAAAGTTGATAAGCTCTGCGAGGTGGGCATATAATAAGTGCAGGGGAAAGGAGAGGCATAAATAAATGGTTAAAACTGGTATTGTCCCGCTGGCCTGGGGCGGGCTGCTTTTGGTTTCTCTTTTGCTGATAGGACTGGTAGTGTGGGGGTTGTGGTCCGGACCCGTTTACAGCAGCGATACTACCCGCCTGTTTGAAGAAAACTTTCTTTACAGGGCGGAACACTACCAGCGCTTGAAACTGGGGGTTGGTATCCTCCGGAATCTGTTAACCTGGGGGATCCTACTGGCGGCGGGTATTTTTTCGTATAAAATCCTGGTGGTGCTGTCACCTCCGCCGGTTTGTAAAGTAATACTGGCGGTTCTGCTTTTATTTTTGGTACTGAAGTTATTTTTATTTCCCCTGGAGTATTATTCCGGTTTTCTTCTGGAGAAGGAATTTGGGCTTGCTTCGCCGCACTTTTTGTCCTGGCTGGGAGATTATTTAAAAAGTACTGTTTTATATCTTGGTGTGGGCGTGCTTCTTTTTTCAGGGCTGTACTATTTAACGGTTTACTTTCCGTCACGCTGGTGGTGGATGGCGGGAATCCTTTTTGCCCTGTTTACTGTTTTGTCTTCTTTCCTGTACCCAGTGTTGATAGCCCCCATGTTTTACCGGTTTGAACCCTTGCAGGAAGAAGGATTAAAGGAAGATATTAAAGATATGGCGGAACGGGCGGGGATAGAAGTCGAAGAAGTTCTGGTAGCGGATGCCAGCCGGCGAACAGCCCGTGCCAACGCGTTTTTTGCCGGTCTTGGTTCATCCCAAAGAATTGTGCTGTACGACAACCTGGTGGAAGGCTTTTCAGAAGAGGAAGTAAAGGTAGTGGTGGCCCATGAAATGGCGCACTGGAAACATTCTCATGTAGTCAAGGGACTGGTGGCAGGTGCCCTGGCGGGCCTGTTAGCCCTGTACCTGCTTTATAAACTGCTGGGGAGTATGGGGTTAACCGGAGATTTAAGGATGCTGCCCTGGGCGCTGCTGTTCTTTTCCCTGGTTTCTTTTTTAAGCCAGCCGCTACAGAACAGTTTAAGCAGGGAGTGGGAGAGGCAGTCCGACCGGGAAGCCTTGCACCTTACCGGTACGCCCGCGGCACAGGCTGATTTGAAAATTAACCTGGCGCAGGCAAATCTCGCCCAGGTAGAACCGCATTCTGCGGTGCGGGCCATCTACTACAGCCACCCGCCCCTGATAGAGCGCATCAGAATGGCCCGGGAATACGGGCAGGAAGAGAGGCCATAGTAAGTTTTTTATTTCTTGCATTCGGCATCTTATTTTCTTATAAGGGGAAAGGGGAGGCGAGATAGAAAGCAAACGCTATTTTCTGAGTAGTTCCCCCACCCTGGACCTCTTCCGGTGGGGAGAGGTCCAGGGTGGGGGCAAGGCGGGTGCGGTAATAGAGGTATTTTAGGTTTCCTGTTTGATCGTGTTATTACGGAGTGGGGTATTGGGAAAGGGTCTGCCGGCTTTTTTCTATCTCTTCCTCAGGCAAGTGCACATCGGTTAACTTTCCGCTGAGGTAAGCCTCGTAGCCGGTCAGATCCATCAGTCCGTGACCGCTCAGGTTAAACACGATAGTTTTTTCTTTTCCTTCTTCGCGAGCCTTTTCTGCTTCTTCAAATACGGCGGCCAGGGCGTGGGTGGTTTCCGGCGCAACCACGGTTCCCTGAATCCTGGCCCAGGTAACCCCGGCCTCGTAGGTGCGGAGCTGGTTGTAGTTACGTGCCTCTACCAGCCCGTCTTTTACCAGCTGGCTAACCAGGGGAGCCGCCCCGTGGTAGCGCAGTCCCCCGGCATGAATGGGAGGAGGCATAAAGTTGTGCCCCAGGCTGAACATGGGGAGGAGGGGGGTGCTACAGGCGGTATCCCCGAAGTCGTAGCCGTAGGGTGCACGGGAAAGGGTGGGCGTGGCGCTGGGTTCTACGGCCAGTATGTCCATATCCTTGCCCCCTATTTTTTCTTTAACAAAGGGGAAGGCCAGCCCTGCAAAATTACTGCCGCCGCCCATACAGCCGATTACCACGTCGGGCGTTTCGTTGAGGTAGTCCAGCTGTTTCTGCGCTTCCAGCCCTATAATGGTCTGGTGAAGCAGGACGTGGTTGAGGACGCTGCCCAGCGAATAGCGGGCGTCGTCGGAGGAAACAGCGTCTTCTATGGCTTCACTGATGGCCATACCCAGGCTGCCCGGGCACTCGGGATCGTCTTCCAGTACCTGCCTTCCAAAACTGGTTTCCCGGCTGGGGCTGGCTATGCAGCGGGTACCCCACAGGTGCATAAGCATACGCCGGTAGGGCTTCTGTTCGTAGCTTACCCTTACCATGTAGACTTTGCACTCCAGCCCGAACAGGGAACAACCCAGGCTTAAGGCGCTTCCCCACTGGCCTGCGCCGGTTTCCGTGGTGATTCGCTTTATACCGTACTCCCGGTTGTAGTAGGCCTGGGCTATGGCGGTGTTGGGTTTGTGGCTGCCTGCCGGGCTTAATCCCTCATCCTTGAAGTAGATGCGGGCGGGTGTGTCCAGGTACTCTTCCAGGGCGTAGGCCCGCTGCAGCGGAGTTGGCCTCCACAGGAGCAGTTTTTCCAGGACTTCTTCGGGAATGTCGATCCACCTTTCCGTGGAAGCTTCCTGCTCTATCAGGTTCATGGGGAAAACCGGTGCCAGGTCTTCCGGCTTAATGGGTTTCCCGGTTTCCGGGTTGAGCGGAGGGCTCATGGGATTGGGCATGTCCGCCTGGATGTTGTACCACTGCCGGGGTATTTCCCGCTGCGATAAAAACATTTTATGCTCTCTCATATACAAAACCTCCTGAATTAAGATTTTACTTGATGTAGCGCCTTTATATCTTGTATACGGGGATTAGATACGGCGGCATAAATGCCGGTTCCTGCTTTCCCTTTCACAAAAAAGCAACCCTCTCATTGGGACGAGGGTTGCTCGCGGTACCACCCCGGTTACCCGGCTGCGTGCCGGGTCGCTCTGCCAGGCTAAAAGAACTTGAGTGCTGCTTCTATGTGGAGGATTTGCATACCACCACCCGGGTTGCTTTTAGCCTGCCCCTTTGTATCGTAAAGGGCCCGGTTGAGCCTACTCCTCCCCTTGCCTGCCAGGATATCTCCTGTTTGTAACGTGCCCTGGGTTGCGGGAGTTTTGGTCAACACGCTCCAGGATCCATTCAGCCGGCCAGACGCCGCCGGTTCTCAGCTTACCCGGCTCTCTGAGACGCTGTTTCCAGCTTACTACTTCCCTTCACGGCGTATACTGTTTTATCTTACACCATTCATGTAAACAAACAAGCACTGTAATTTAAATTAAAAGTAGCACACACGCCGTCTATTGTCAATAGCTTCTATTGTCGCCATGCTGTAAGCTGTATACACCCGGTGCAGGCGTTAGAGCATCTCCAGAAACGCCTGAATACGTGTGGAAACGGCCCCTTCACTGAGCAAGCTGTAGTTGTCGTCTATTTCCAGCATGGGGTAGCCGTGTTCCTTGAAATAGTCTCGGAGGTCCGGGTAATCCAGCTTGTGGGGGTCGCAAAAGGAGATGGTATAACCGATAACCCCGCGGGCCCGGTATTCTTCTGCCAGGTCCAGCAGGTATCGAAACCTTTCCAGTTCCGTCCCCCGGTCGGTGCGGGGACACATAAAGTTTATCAGGTAAAAATCTTTGAGTCCTTGGAAAGGATCCCCGGTAACCGGGACGTCTTCGTACCAGAAGCGCATGCCCAGGCAGGTATCGTCGGCAACCACCTGTCCCCCGGCTTCTTCTATGAGGCGATAGAAAGCGGGGTGATCCAGGATGCTTCCCCATACCAGCACCCTTTTCCCGGCAGGGAAAGGTGCGCGGTTTTTAACTTCCTCCAGAGTTTCTTTTAAAAGCTCTTCAAAATCTTCGGGGGGTAGTACCTCTCCTGCTATAATGACTTCCAACAGTTCGCTTCCAAGCAGGCGGGGTTCATCTTCTGCCCGCAGCTGATACAGCTCCCGCAGCAGGCCCCGGATGCGGTTGAACAGCCGGATGGATTCTTTTAAGGTATCATTGCTTATCTCTTTTTGGCAGTATTCTTCCAGGCTTTTTTTGAAAAAAGCAAGTTCGCGCTGGAAAAAGTCCTGGGAGTGCTGGAAAAGCTGGTGCGGCACGTTAACCAGGCGGCTGTAGGGAAGGGGGCGGTAGTAGGTCCATACCCCGTACAGCCTCTGCACCATATCGCAGCTGTGCGAGATAACCAGCCCGTCCAGGAAATCCATCCTTCCCTTGAGGTACTGGGAAAATACGTTGCGGACGTAAGGGCATCCGTAAGGCTCCAGGTAGCTGTCAGCTTCTGAAGTAGTATCTCCCGGGCTGCCGGTTATGCGGTAGGGAAATACTCCTGCTGCGTGCATTATTTCCGGGGGTGCAAAGCAGCAGATATAGCCTATTACAGATTTGCCTTCTTCTTTCATTTCAAGGGCTCTTTTGTCCCGGTTTTGCGCAGCTTCTCTGGCTCTGGCCAGTCCTTTAACTAATGACATGGGAACCTTCTCTCCTTTTTATTTATGTCAGGGGACAAGTTAGTGGGTTTTTTAATCCCCGGGCTTCCTGCCGGTGCTGTAAATAATGCGTTTACCTCTTTTTTTGCATGGTTTCAATAAAGGCATTCAGGCGAGTTTTAACCTGGGCGTCCGACCAGTGGCGGGGGTCGGCCATGTCGCTTTCAAAAATCAGGGATGGAATACCCAGTTCCATCAGGCGGTTTTTGGTGTGCACCTGGCCGAAAGAGACCACCCGGCAGGAACGGGTCTGGTGCATGATGGCACCGTCCAGCTTGAATTGCTCTGCCAGTTCCTGCAGCAGGTTGCTGCCGGTAAAAGTGCCGAAGACAGCCGGGTTGCACAGTTCCGGCATGGTTTCCGTGCCGTAGGCGTGCATACGTTCGGCCCTCTTCCAGGTTCGCTGTACCAGGGCTTCCAGGGGATCGCTTAAGTCCAGTTCGAACCAGTCTCCCATGTTGTAGGTGGATTCGTATACCACTACCGCTCCCAGCTCTTCCAGGTAATTAAACATTCCCAGGTTGTACCAGGGCGGGAGTCCAAACCAGATCAGGCGGTATTTTTCGTTATCTACTACTCCCTCTTTCTTTTCCACCCTTTCTTTGACTTCTTCGTACATTTCTTTGTAGAAATCAACGGCTTCCTGCTCCCCCAGCATGTACATCTGGGGGATAATGGCGGAAAAATAGTCCGTGGAACCCATGGGAGAAGGAACGTTGCTCCGCATATCCAGCACCTGCTTCCAGTACCACAGGGCTTCCTGGGAAAGCTCCATTATTTCCCGTAGCAATTTTGTATCCAGCGTTTTGCCGGTCTGCTCTTCCAGGAAAGCCACCTGGTCGTGAAAATCCCGGCGCAGCAGGTCCAGGTAATGTTCCCTGACGTCGGGGTTGGTTATATCCACGTCCCAGGGCGGGGACAGAGGGTCGGTGCTGTACACGGGAACCCGGAAGTAGCGGGTGGCTATAGTCTGGAACCATTTCCAGCGGGGCTCACAGGCAAAACCCGAGCCCAGCATCATGGAGGGTTTACGCATTATACCCACGGGAGGAGTTTCCGGCGGGGGCTCTCCCTGGTCCCGGTAGAGCTTGCAGTAACCCAGGGTGTTGGTTACGTAAGAGCAGAGTTCCGGGGAAAACCCTTCCCCTTCGGCGACTTCGATAAACCTGGGGGCTACCATGTTGGCAGCGCACAGGGTTCCAAAATTCTCCGGCCAGTCCCAATCCACCTCAAACGCTTTCAATAATTCCGGGGGGACCCCGACCATACACCAGGCCAGGGGAGCGCTGCTTTCCGTGCCCTGGCTCTTTTCCAGCATCCGCATAAAAAAGCGGGGGAGCTTTTCTTTCATTTTTATGGTGGTATTCAGGTGTCGGGTGGCTTTTTTCATTTCACTTGTCACTATAAATTCCTCCTGTATTAGTTAAAAATGTTCACAAATTGCGATAGGTGTGAAAATTCTATTAGTAATGCTATTCTCCACGTATTTTTTGAATCCTGCCTAAATTCTTTCTCTTGTCTGTTTCTCTTGTCTGAATGTATAAATTTTAGGAGTGCTATAACTGGCAATTACTCCCCGGGAGAAAGGGGTGGAGTGGGGGTAAAAAGGGGTTCCTGGTTTCGTTGACAGGGTAGAGCTCCTTTGATAGGATACTTTTGTACTGAGCTGTAGAAAAAAAGCTGTAACCAAAAAATAAAAAGGAGGTTTTTCCCTTGGATATACTCAAGCTGGGTCTTCCAGCGGGAAGCCTGCAGGAGCCAACCCTGGAAATGTTCCGGAAGGCAGGCTACCGGATTGACCTGGAAGAGCGGTCTTATTTTCCTGCTATAGACGAGGAAAACGTGGAATGCACCTTGATCCGGGCCCAGGAAATACCGGTTTACGTGGAAGAAGGGATCCTGGATGTAGGAATTACCGGTAAAGACTGGATTACGGAAACCGGTGTGGAAGGTATTAAAGAAGTGGCTGAACTTACTTATTCCCGGCGCGGGCTGCGTCCCATCCGCCTGGTGCTGGCAGTGCCTGAGGATTCGGAAATTACCGGGGTAAAGGACCTGGAAGGAAAGAAGATAGCCACTGAACTGGTTCACTCCACCAGGAAGTTCCTGGAGGAAAACGGCGTAAACTCCCAGGTGGTTTTTTCCTGGGGAGCTACCGAGGTGAAGCCCCCCAAGTTGGCCGATGCCATTTCCGAGTTGACGGAAACGGGCAGTTCTCTTAGAGCCAACAACCTTCGCATACTGGATACTATCCTTACCTCCACCCCCCGGGTAGTGGTTCGTCCGGATGTGTGGGAGGACCCGGAGAAGAGAAAGAAAATTGAAAACATGGTTACCCTGCTGAAGGGTGCCTTGATGGCTGACAAGATGGTGGGCCTGAAGATGAATATTAGTGAAGAGAATTTAAAGAAAGCCATGGAAGTGCTTCCGGCGCTGCGCAATCCCACGGTTTCCCGCCTTTACAACGAAGACTGGGTGGCAGTGGAAACGGTGGTGGAAGAAAAGAACGTAAAAGAACTCATATGCCAGCTAAAAGAAATTGGCGCGGAAGGCATCCTGGAGTACACCATCAACAAAATTATTCCGTAAACTAACCGCATGAAAAGCTTGAGTTTGAGCGAACAACTTGAAATGAAGAAAAGAATATTCAATAAAAAAGGCAGGGTACGAGAACCAGTCTCATACCCTGCCTTTTTTGGTACGCCCGCAGGGATTCGAACCCCGACTTCAGGCTCCGGAGGCCTGCGTGATATCCCTTTCACCACGGGCGCCTGCTTTTTTCCTGTTTTCAACCAATATGATAGCACGGCATACCAAAGAAGTCAACACAGGCGGGATAAGGTGCTTTTCGCCTGCTTCTTTTTCCTTCTATATTCTTTTAATAGCTTCTTCCCTTTTTTTAATGTTCCGGCAACCTCTTGAAGGGTGACAATACAGATAAAAAAGCCCCCTGTCCCGGGGTTTAGGACAGGGGGGAATTCATTAATTAAATGACTCTCCTTGAGGGGTAGGGTGAATTTAAGGGGTATTAATTTCAATGATTACACTTCATGGTATTACAGTATTTTGTTTTTGTATATGGGGGCCTTCCCTTAAATTCAGGTTGGTGTTTTCCCCCGTGCCCGCTTAAGAGTTAGTGGAAAGCAGCATACACTTACCCTGGAAGAATCATAATAGTAGCAGGAGTATTCTTTATGATGGTACAGGCGGGGGAGGTAATGACTAATCAGAAAATACCCCTTTCCCGCACCAACATTAGCTTTTCTTGCTTATCCTCCACCGGGGGGGAGGGTCAGGGTGGGGGGGGTATTTTCTTACTTCTACTGGTAGCACCGTGCCAGCGGCGCCGGGGTGACTGATAAGAAAACTTTAAGTTGGTATGTTCAGTAGCAGGTTACAGGGGAGGAAAAGTAATGCATGGTGATTTACGCATTTGGTGGACTGGAAAGCCATGAAAAAAATATGTTACCTGGTAAGGCCCTGCGCGGGTGGAATAATGGAACAAGTTTCACGCCTGGTGGAGCACTTTTCCGTAGATTGTCATGTAGTTCTGGTGGCTTACCGAGGCAGCGATTTACTGGCACGTGAGTTTGACGAGAAGGTGCGGAAGTACAACCTGCAAAGAGCCAGTGTATTTTTATCCCCAGGACTTTTAATAGATCTATTTGTTTTTTGGGGTATTTTAAGGCGGGAACGCCCCGATCTCCTCCATATTCACGGTCATGCTGCTTCACAGTGGGGATGTTTTGTTGCTTTTATGGCCGGGGTGCCCACCGTGGTGACGGTACACGGTTTTCCTGTCTTGCCCCGGGCTTCTTCTCCCTGGGGCAGGCTGGTCCGGGGAATTTTCCGGGCCGGGGAGAAGATACGGCAGTGCATGACTGTTCGTTATATCTGCGTGTCCCGGACCCTGGCTACTTATATGGAGAGTTTTGCCGGCGTGCAAAAGGAAAAACTGGCAGTAATCCACAACGGCGTGGACCCGTCTCCTTTTGAAGACCCGGGGGATCCCGCCTTTATTTCAGCCAAGAGGAAAGAACTTTCAGGAGGAGATTTGGGATCTCCTCCTGCTTTTTCATCAGCGAATAGAGCCTTGCCTGTTATAAAGGGAAGGCCGGTGGGAAATGCTTTTCACCAGGGAGATATTAAAGAGGGGGCTTTGGAGCGTCCCGGCCCGGGAAGGATAGTCCTGGTAGGCACAGTGGCCCGCCTGGCACCGCAAAAGGGGATAGAAGTTTTCCTGCGGGCTGCTTCCAGGCTGGTTAGTGATTTTCCGTATTTAAGGTTTACGGTAGTGGGAGACGGTCCTTTGCGAAAGGAGCTGGAAAGCCTTTCCCGGGAACTGGGACTAGAAAAAGAATTGTATTTTGCCGGTTACCAGGACGACCTTCCCCTGGTGTTAAAGGCGCTGGATATTTTCGTGCTTCCTTCTACCAGTGAAGGGCTTTCCATTACCGCCCTGGAAGCGCTCTCAGCTTCTCTGCCCGTGGCGGCTTCCCACACGGGCGGAATACCGGAGATCGTGCAGGAAGAAGAGACCGGCCTGCTGTTTAACCCGGGGGATGACCGGGAGCTTTCGGAAAAGATAAAAAGGCTGCTGAAAGAGCCGGAGCTGGGGAGGGTCCTGGGTAAAGAAGGACGTAAGAAGGTGCACCGGAGCTTTACCCTGGAGGCAATGTTCCGGCGTACCGGACTGGTTTACCGGGAGGCGCTAAATAGGCGGAAGTCAAGGGAGAAAGCAAAAAGGGTTTAGTCAGGGTGCTTCAGGCTTAATAATAAATTACCGATGAAAGCAGGGAAGCAATGTGCCTGTGCAAGCCGGGATGGGTAGAAAGTAGTGTGAAAGAAGAGATGCTGAAAGCAAGAACTTTTTGGCTAAAGTTTTTATCTTTTGCCGGTGCGGGGGTATTATTTCTTTTTATTTCCCTACTTTTTATTTCTATAAAGGGAAATTACCCGGTTGTAGAAGCACGGGAGGTTTGCCCGGGCCCTTCCGCTCCAGTAGAGGGTCAGCCTTCTGTTTCCCTGGAAGAAACTGGCGCGAGATCGGGTTTACCTGATTCCTGTTCAGGTTCTATACCTGTTACTGCCCCGGATATTTACGGGCGGGTTTTGCTTTTATTTATGGATCGGCTTTCGGTAGAGGAGCTTTTTGATCTGGCCGGCCCCCGCCTGCAAGAATTGATCGAAGAGGGCAGTCCCGGTTTAATGAATAGCCGCACTGCCGGTGGAGGAGATGCCTGCGGTTACCTTACCCTGGGGGCGGCATCCCGGGCCACGGGAAAAGGGGAAAAAGGCGGAAGTGCCTTTGAGCGTGGAGAAATCTACCGGCAGGTGCCGGCGGAAGAAGTTTACCGCCGGCACCACGGGGGTGAATCGCCGCCGGGGGCGATCCTGCACCCTTATTATTACTACCTGCTGAAAGAAAACGACAAGCTGGAATATACGGTAAAACCCGGGGCCCTGGGAGAAGCCCTGCGACTTTCCGGGCATAAGACGGCAGTGGTGGGAAACGCTGATACAGAATCAAGTGGGGCTTTCCGGCCTGCCGTGTTAACGGTAATGGATGGCCGGGGTGCGGTAGACCTGGGTGTTACCGGGGGAGAACTTGTGCAGCAAAATCCTTCTTTTCCCGGAGGCAGCAGGACCAGCGGAGCAGATATGGCGAAAGCGGTAAACGAGGCTGCACGGGAAGCCTCCCTGGTGGCGGTAGAGTGGGGGGATACCACCCGCCAGGATGAAGAGCGTCCTTACATGTCTCCTTCCGCGGTAGAGCACTCCCTGGAGAAAACTTTCCGTGAGGTTGAGGTGTTCCTGGAAAACCTGGAATACGCCCCGGGGGAAAAAACGCTCTTTATCCTGGCTGTACCTTCCCCCCCGCGGCATGGAGGGGGCAGCGGCGAAACACTCCTGCCCGTGCTTTTTACCGGCGGCGGCTTCGGCGGTGGCTACCCTGTGAGCGCCACCACGCGCAGGGAAGGGGTTATAGCCAACCTGGATGTGGCGGTGACTGTTTTGGATTTCCTGGAAGTTCCACGGTTGCGCGGTATGGGAGGAGCCCCGGTGCAGGTTTGCTCCGGGGAGGAAGGGGAAGGGATGCCGGGCGTGGAAGGCTGCACGGGTGATCAAGCAGGGGAAAAAGTTAAGGAGAAGGAAATAGCGTTAACCGCGCTGCAGTGCCGTCTTACGGCTCTCCACGAGCAGAGAAGCCTTTTTTTAAGTCCTTACGTAACGGGCCAGATCCTGCTCCTTCTAGGAGGGGTGGCGGCGGTGGCCCTGCCTTTTACTTTTTTGAGGCGGCTGTGGGCGGTCCTGCTGGAAGCCTCCCTTCTACTTCCCCTTTCCTTCCTGGTGCTGGCTCTCTTTCCCGGCTTCCAGGATATTTCTCCCTGGTGGTCGCTACTTTTTTTGTTGCTTGCCGCGGCCGGGGTGCTGGCCTGCCTGCATCCGCTCAAGAAGAAAAAAGACGGCAGGCTGCTGTTTTGGTCCGCCTTGGCACTGTTAATAGCCTTACCCCTGATAGCCGACCTTTTCTCCGGTGCAAGGCTGCAGATGTTTTCGTACCTGGGATACGACCTGGTGTCAGGAGCACGCTATTACGGGCTGGGAAACGAATACATGGGGGTTCTTCTGGGTTCAGGTGTCCTGGGCGCGGCATCCATCTGGGGTTATTTCTCCTGCCGGGGTAATTACGCCAGATGCAGGGAAGGTTCCTGCAGGGATGAAAGGGCGAACAGGTTGAATGTTTACCACTTGTTTGCCCTGGTGTTGCCTGCAGCTTTACTCCTGGCAGTGGTCCTGGTAACAGCTTCTCCGCGGTTGGGCGCAAATGCAGGCGGGGCGGCTGCTACCGCCGTGGCAGGCGGGATTATGATACTGCATCTGGTCCGGGAGAACGACAAAACCATCCGCCGGCCAAGATGGAAGCCGTTGCTGGCGGCCGGGATCTTTCTTTTGGTCCCGGCTGCCTTCTGGCTCTATCACTTTAACGTGGACGGCGGGGAGGCCTGGCACCTGCAGGGATTCTGGGATCATCTCACCAGGGGAGACCTGGAAGAAGTACGGCAGATTTTGCAGCGCAAACTAAGCATGAACCTTAAACTAATCCGCTACTCGGTCTGGTCGAGGGTGCTTATAGCTGTCCTGATGGTTTTGGGAATTACTTTTTTTTACCCCGTAGGGGTGATTAAAAAATTCCGGGAGAAGCAAGCTCCCCTTTATTACGGGCTTACTTCTGTAGTCGGCGGCGGAATGGCCGCCCTGTTGTTAAACGATTCGGGGGTGGTGGCTGCTGCTACTGCTCACCTCTACGGTGTTGTTCCCCTGCTGGTTTACTCGCTGGAAGAAGCAGAAAGCAGGAGATGGGAGACAGGTGGTGGATAAACGCTATTTTCCGGTCCCCCCGCCCTTGAATATAATTTTAGTTTGATTTAGGTTAGATAATAGAAGGAATATTATCGGGTTTTATGGAAATAATTACGTCAACGTGGAAACAACGTGAAACGCGCGAGTAAAGATTAAGAGAGAGTTTTTCAGAGGAGGTAATACAGTGGGACAATTGACCGTCAAGCAGCTACCCAACCGGGTACGCTTCTGTTATCTGCCGACCGACAAGTTCAAGACGATAACTATAAACACTTTTGTTCACCAGGATTTGACCGGTGAACTGGCCTCCAGGACCGCTCTCCTTCCCCCGGTTCTGGAAAGGGGAACCAGCCGGTTTCCCGACAGCCTCAGCCTGCGCCGGGAAATGGAGAACCTTTACGGGGCTGAGCTATCCACTGATGTGGGCAAAAAAGGAGAAAGGCACCTGATGGTGATTTCTTTGGAGCTGGTCCGGCCCGACCTGGCCCCCGATGACGGGGTGCTGCGGAAGGGGCTCAACCTCCTGCGCAGCGTACTTTGTGAGCCTTTGACGGAAGGCGAGGGTTTTCTGCCTTCTTTTGTAGACCAGGAAAAAGCGCAGCTGGCCAAGGAAATCCGCAGCCTGATTAACGAGAAAACTTCTTATTCCGTGGAGCGCTGTCTGCAGGAGATGTGCCGGGGGGAAAGGTTTGCCGTCTATAAATACGGCGACTTGCAGAGCCTGGAGGAGCTGGATCCCCGGGAGCTGTACCGCTATTACCGGGAGGTTATCAGCCGCAACCCGGTGGATGTTTATATGGTGGGCCCTGAAAACCTTGACGGGGCAGACTCCCTTCTGGAAGAAGTTTTGGACTTCCCCCGGGAAGAAGGGACAAAATCCCTTCAAGAGACGGAAGTATACGTGGAGAAAAACCGGGAAGTCCAGTTCAAAGAAGAGGTATTACCCGTAAACCAGGCCAAGCTGGTAATGGGATACCGCACCAATATTGATTACAGTCACTCCCTCTATTACCCGCTGGTTTTCTTTAACGGCATACTGGGAGGATTTCCCCACTCCAAGCTGTTCCAAAATGTAAGGGAGAAAGCCAGCCTGGCTTACTTCGTGTTTTCCAGGTTGGAACGCCACAAGGGCATAATGCTGCTGACTGCAGGGATAGACTATTCCCAGTACAAGCGGACAATTAACCTGATGCAGAAGCAGGTAAAAGCCATAGCAGAAGGCGATATTAGCGATACCGAGATGGAAAATACCCGCCGCGGCCTTATTAACCAGCTGCGGGTTCAAAAAGACAGCCCCGGCCGGCTGATAAGTTTTTACCTGGATGCCCACATCGGGGGGCGAGAACATACTTTTGAAGAAGTGGCGGAAAAGATGTCCCGGGTAACCAAAAGAGAAGTAGTGGAAGCAGCCCGGCAGGTAGAGCTGGATACGGTTTACCTGCTGCGAGGAGAGAAAGGAGATTAGAACACATGGCACAGTTAAAAGAAAGGGAAAACCAGACCATAAAAGAAAAGATCTATGAAACAGTGGTGCCGCCCGGCCTGGAAACGTACATTCTGCCCAAACAAGGCTACAGTAAAAAATACGCCGTATTTTCCACCAAATTTGGGTCTATAGATAGCAGCTTCCAGGCGGGGGATGAAAGAGTAGATGTCCCTGATGGTGTGGCTCACTTCCTGGAACATAAGCTCTTTGAAAGCGAGACGGATAACGCTTTTGACCGCTTTGCCGAACTGGGTGCTTCGTCCAATGCGTATACCTCTTTTACCCAGACCAGTTACCTCTTTTCCTGCACCGAAAATTTTAAGGATAACCTGGAACTGCTGCTTGATTTTGTCCAGGAACCTTTTTTTAACCAAGAGACGGTGGAAAAGGAAAAAGGGATAATAGAGCAGGAGATCCGCATGTACGAAGACCATCCCCAGTGGCGCATTTTCTTTAGTATGCTGGAAGCCCTTTACCGGCATCATCCAGTCCGGAAAGATATCGCCGGAACGGTGGAAAGCATCTGGAAAATAACCCCGGAAACCCTGTATCAGTGCTACCGTACCTTTTACCATCCCCGCAACATGGGTCTTTTTGTGGTAGGAGATGTTTCCCCGGAAGAAGTGGAGGAGCAGGTGCGGGCCAACCTGGAGAGAAAACACCATCCTCAGTGGGAAGGTATTAAAAGGTTTTACCCGGAAGAGCCCCCTGAAATAAACCAGTCCCGGGTGGAGCACAAGATGGTGGTTTCAGAACCCATACTGGGCGTAGGTTTTAAAGATGTTTTACCTTCTCCGTTGGAAGGAGAGGATCTTTTCCGGAGGGAAATTGTAACCGAGCTCTTGCTGGAAATTATTTTTGCCAACAGCGAGCCCCTGTTTAACCGCCTTTATGAAGAGGGACTTGTAGACGAGGGTTTCGATGCCGGCTATACCGCGGAGCCGACTTATGCCTATACTTTCCTG
>CAYODA010000031.1:0-15961 GCA_964402625.1 uncultured Syntrophomonadaceae bacterium
CTTTAACTGCGTTTACGGGCTTTTCCCTGGGGTTTGCCGTTAAGGCGGGCCTGTTTCCACTGCATGTCTGGCTTCCCGACGCTCACCCTGCTGCACCTGCGCCGGTTAGTGCCCTTCTTTCCGGCGTGATGATCAAGATAGGGGCGTACGGCTTCTTCCGGGTGTTTTATGAGGTTTTCAGTATAGATTTAATCAGGGAGGCGGGCTGGAACCAGATTACCCTGGTTTTGGCCGCAATTACTATTTTGCTGGGTTCCGCCCTGGCTCTCCGGCAGGATAACCTCAAAAGGAGGCTGGCTTATTCCAGCGTGGCCCAGATAGGATACGTGATACTGGGGGTGTCTCTGCTGGCAGAGCATGCCCTGGTAGGAGCTACTTACCATATATTTGCCCACGCGGTCATGAAGGGTTGCCTGTTTTTGTGTGCCGGGTCCATTATAGTTCAGACGGGACGGAAAAAGATCAGTGAACTTGCCGGGGTGGGGCAGGTTTTGCCGGTTACCATGGGCTGTTTTATATTTGCCTCCCTGAGCATGGTGGGTATTCCCCCGTTTAACGGGTTTTTGAGCAAGTGGGAGCTCTGTACGGGGGCCTTGGAAGCCGGTATGCCTTTTTACGCCCTGCTTTTAATAATAAGCAGCCTTTTAAATGCGGCTTATTACTTCCCGGTAATAGCCACGGCTTTCTGGGGAACCCCGGATAAAGAAATGGCCGGTTACAGGGATGCGGGACCGGTTATGTCAGCACCCATACTGCTGCTGGGGTTGTGCACTTTCATATTTACCGTTATACCCTGGAATCTGCCTTTAGACGCGGCAAAAAGTATAGTTAACAGTCTTTTATAAAGGAGACCGATACACTAAAATGTCCGGAGAAATCATGGCATTAATTCCAGTAATTATACCGATAGCAGGGGGGATAATTGTATATTGTCTTCCCGAAAAAGACGAACACCTCCGGGGCTGGCTGGCTCCAGGGGTAGTTATGGCAAATTTCCTGGTGGTCTGCCTTCTCCTGTTTTTAATCCTGGAAGGGCGGCTTTTAGAGCTGGAAGTAGTGAGCCTCTTGCCGGGGCTTTCGCTTCTTTTTAAGGTAGACCCCATGGGATTGGTTTTTGCCCTTACAGCTTCTTTCCTGTGGCTGTTGGCGGTAATATACGCTACCGGCTACATGTCCGGGAAGAAGAACCAGGGGAAGTTTTTCTCCTGGTACGTGATGTCCATGAGTGCGGCCCTTGGGGTGGCTTTTGCGGGGAACCTGTTTACCCTGTACGTTTTCTTTGAAATATTGACCCTTACCACTTATCCACTGGTGGTCCAGGAGGGAGGCAGGGAGACCCTGGCAGCAGGAACCAGGTACATGATTTACTGCCTTTCCGGTGGTGCTTTAATACTGGTGGCGTTTTTCGTACTGCAGGGAATAAGTCCGGGTGTGGAATTTGCCGCCGGGGGGATTGCAGAACTGGGTGGAGCGGAAAGAGGAATTTTATACCTGTTACTGGTGTTGTTAATTGCCGGTTTTGGCACCAAGGCAGCGGTTTTACCCCTTCATTCCTGGCTTCCCGGTGCCATGGTGGCTCCCGCCCCGGTGAGTGCGCTATTTCATGCAGTGGCCGTGGTAAAAAGCGGAGTTTTTGGCATAGTTCGGCTGGTTTATTACCTTTTTAACCCGGATATACTTGCGGAGCTGGACCCGTACCTACTGCTTCCCCTGTTTTTTTCCGTGACCATTATTGTCGCTTCTATCCAGGCTCTGCGGCAGGATGTTCTCAAGCTGAGGCTGGCTTATTCCACTATTAGCCAGCTGGGTTATATATCCCTGGGAGTTCTGCTTTTCTCTCCTGCCGGGATGTTGGGGGGAGTTATTCATATAATCAATCATGCATTACTAAAAATTATCCTCTTTTTCTGTGCAGGGATAATTATTAAAGAGACCGGGAAAAGCAAGGTGAATGAATTGGCCGGGGTAGGCAAGAGACTTCCCTGGACCATGTTGAGTTTTGCAGTGGGTGGCCTCGGACTCATAGGTATAATTCCCATTAACGGTTACATCAGCAAGTTGTTTATTCTGCAGGGAAGCCTGGAGGCAGAAAAAACTGTTTTTGCCCTGGTGATCCTGGTCAGTTCCCTGCTAAACGCCATGTATTACCTGCCGGTAATATTTAACGCCTTTTTCAAAAAGGGAACTTTTGAAGCGCCTGGGGGGAGAGAAGCCAGGGCAGGGATGCTGGTTCCTACCATGCTCCTGGCTTTTCTCTGCCTGTTTTTTGGCTTTTTTGCTCACAAGACTACCATACCCCTGACCAGCCTGGTGGTGGAGCACGTATTTTAAGGTAAAGGAGTAATACGCTATGAGCTTAAGCAGCAAAATACCGCTGGTTCTTATGTTAGCCGTAGTAGTGGTACCTCTGGCCACCGGAATGGCGGCCTGGTTCAATTCGGATTTAATTAATAAAATTTACAGCAGGCTGGCTGCTGCCGCTGTTTTCCTTTCCATGTTGCTCGCAGGCGGGCTGTACTTTTTTCTGGAGGAAGGGAATCCTCCCGTATATATCCTTGATTTGCTGCCTCCCCTGGGTCTTTCTCTGCGCCTGGATTATCTCAGTTTCTACATGATTACGCTGTTTACTTTCCTGGGTTTTGTGGTTACCTGGTATTCTATCAAGTATACGGAAAGCGATCCCCGGAAAGGCCGCCTTTTAAGCTTCATGCTCTTCACCCTGGGCGGCTGTTATGGCGTGGCCCTCTCCGGGGACTTTTTCACCTTTTATCTTTTTTTCGAGTTCATGTCTCTTATCTATTTCATGCTCCTGGTTCATAGCCAGACCGAGAAGGCACTGCGGGCCGGCTTCCGCTTTGTTTTTATGGCTATTGTAGCAGGAGTATCCCTCTTTATTTCCCTGGTAATAATTTACCAGGAGACAGGCAGCCTATTCTTTGGAGAAGCCGGGCTGCTGGAGGAGACTTCTACCCTGGCCCTGGCGGCTTTTATCGGTTTTGTTGTAGCTTTTGGTATTAAAATTGCGCTTTTTCCACTTCATATATGGATGCCGGCTGCCTACGCCCATGCTCCTCTTCCAGCAGCTTTTATTTCCTCTTCTATAATGCTGAAAACCGGTGCGTACGGATTCCTGCGTGCTTTTGGGGACGTTTTTGGCATTTCGTACCTGGAAGCTGCCGGATGGGAACAGGTACTGCTGTACCTGGCGCTTTTTACCATTGTTTTCGGTTCGGTAATAGCCCTCTCCCAGGATGACATTATCAGACGTCTGGCGTATTCGGGTATAGCCCAGATGGGGTACGTGCTGCTCGGGGTGTCCATGCTATCCGAGGCCTCTTTTACCGGTGCCACTTTCCATCTTTTTGCCCACGCCTTTATGAAAGGTACGCTGTTTCTCTGTGCAGGTGTAATTATTAAAGGCACAGGAGTGCGGATGATCAGCAGTATGCGGGGTATAGGAAAGGGGTATCCCCTGGTAATGGCCTGTTTTGGTCTGGCTTCCCTTACTGCGGTGGGAATGCCGCCTTTTAATATTTTTATTAGCAAGTGGTACCTGTTTACGGGTTCGTTTGAACAAGAAATGCTTTTCCCGGTTATAGTATTGCTGGTAAGCAGCTTTTTAAATTCCTGCTACTACCTGCCAATAGTTATTAATGCTTTTTGGCCCGGGAAAGAAGAAACTGAAAAAACTGAATTGCAGGAGTCTGTATCCATGGTGGCCGCGGATTCTACAGTCAGCTCGTATCCCCTGCGGACTTTAAAACTCTACCTGCACGACGGGGTCGGGCATATGCTGTTACCGGTGTTTTTACTGACTGCTGGATGCGTGATCTTTAATCTACTGCGGGTAAACTGGTCGCTGGAGCTGGTAAAAACAGCCCTGCAGGGCTTCTTTTAAACAGGACGGCGGAAAGGAGTAGTGCTTTATGCCTGTACCAAACCAGGAGTGGTTAATTCTCATAACAATATTGTCACCGCTGGCCGGCTCCCTGGCAGCCTTTAAGCTGGGAGCGTTAAAGGAGTTTTGGCGGGATATGGCGGCTGCGGTAGCTGCCTTTGTTGCGTTTTTTGCTTCCCTGTTGTTGTTTGCGGAGGTGATTCGATCGGGCCCGGTAACCTACCAGATTGACTGGTTTATGATGCTGGGACTGGATTTTAACCTGTCTCCCACCGGCGGTTTTCTGTTGCTTTTGTCCTCTTTTATCTGGTTCCTGGCGGTGGTTTTTTCCTGGACTTATATGGAACACGAGCATTCCCGCAGCCGTTACTACTTTTCCCTGTTACTTACGGAGGTCGGCTGCCTGGGGGTATTTTTGGCGGGGAACCTGTTTACCCTTTTTCTGTTCTTTGAGCTGATGTCAGTGGTTTCCTACCTGCTGGTGGTACACAAGGAGAGCGGGGAGGCACTGGATGCGGGCCGCAGCTATCTTTACCTGGGTATAGGAGGGGGGCTTTCTCTGCTCCTGGGCATAATTTTACTCCATGCTTACCTGGGGACTACGGAGATTGCTTCTAATATGGAATTAATGCACGGCCAGGATATACCGGTGTACCTGGTGGCTGCTTTAATGATAACTGGCTTTGGCATCAAGGCGGGAATGATACCGTTGCATATATGGCTTCCCCGGGCGCACCCGGTGGCCCCTTCCCCGGCAAGTGCCCTTTTATCCGGGATTATGATTAAAACCGGTGCCTACGGTATCCTTTTAACCACCAACCTGCTGTTTGCCGCGCCGGCCGATAATCTTATTAACAGCGAAACCCGGTTCCTGGGCTTTGTCCTCATATGGGTAGCGATAACCACCATGTTCCTGGCCGCTTTTATGGCGCTTTTCCAGTCCAATATCAAACGTATACTGGCTTACAGCAGCATCAGCCAGATGGGTTATATACTCATGGGGATTGGCTGTGCTGCTTATATGGGCGGCGAAGGGATGATGGGCTTTAGCGGCTCCCTGTACCACATTTTCAATCACGCCTTTTTTAAAGCAGGCATGTTTATGATGGTAGGCGCGGTGTATGCCAGGACACACCATCTGGAAATTTCCCGGCTGGGTGGCATGAAAAAACAGTTTCCTTTTACCGCCGCGGCTTTTGTTGTGGCTGCCTGTGGTATAGCCGGGGTGCCGCTGTTTAACGGCTACGCCAGTAAAACCCTGCTGCACCACGCTATTGAAGATGCGTACTATTACGGAGGACATGCCTCCCTCTATTACGCGGAAATTGTATTTACAGTGACCAGCGCCCTTACCGTATGCTACATTTTCAAATTAATCCGGGGTGTTTTTTGGGGAGCGCCCCGGCAGGATTACGGAGATATTAAGCCTGAAACTGTTTCCGAAAAGCTGGTGTTGGGCACCATGGCATCTGTGATAGTTTTGGTGGGCTTGATGCCACACCAGGTATTAAATAGCCTCATTATTCCCCTTTCCGGGGGCTTTGCTTTCCAGGCTGATAACGTGGCATACCTGGCGGATATAAACCTATGGGTACCGTATGACCTGTGGAATATTGTCCAGGCTCTGGCGGCGGGGTTGCTGTTGTATTATATAATGTACCGCACCCGCCTTTTTGAAGCCCGGCTCCCGGGGTGGCTGAGCGTGGATTACCTTGTATTCAGGCCGGGGATTAAAGCAGTGCTGTACCTGTATGAAGCAACCGGTGCCTCCCTGGAAAAACTGCTGGACCGGGTATTAACCGGGACACCTGCAGTTTTAGAAAAGGTGACTCGCTCCGTGGGAGAGACTGAAGAAAAAGTGCCGGAGGTGGTGTGGGAACCTGCACTGGAAGCAGGCAACCGGTACTACACCGAAAGCCTGGGAGCAGTTGATGGTACCGTGGATAAAATTTTTACCCGGGGAGATAAGCCAGGGTTGTACCTGTCCCAACAACTGGCCGGTTTTGATCGAATCACACTACCAAGAGCAGGTAGAGTTATCGGGAAAGCGGCGGCCCGTACCAGGGATGGAGTGCACAGCGGCTTGCTTTGTATTATAAATGCGTTTGGTTCAGTAGTAGCAAGTATAAGGCGGAAGGCTTTTATAGCACTAATAAAAGCGGACTACGATCCACGGGGCGACCGGTTTTTTGAAATGATAAACCCCTTTAATTACAATTTTGACCTGATCGTGGTATGGCTGGTGCTGCTCATGCTATTTATCCTGTTTTTTGTCTTTTGATTAAAAGCATTGAGCATTTTATTTGAAGAGAAAAGCCGGGAGCCACACAATTTCGTGTGGCCCCCAGTGGTGTCGAGGGGGGGATTTGAACCCCCACGGGTTGCCCCACACGGCCCTCAACCGTGCGCGTCTGCCAGTTCCGCCACCCCGACATGTTATAAATTTATTTTTTCAATTCCTTAATTATATTATCAAACCTGGCTTTCTATTTCAAGTTTAGTTGTAAAAAAGTCTGGTCAACAAAGAATGTTTT
Organism: uncultured Syntrophomonadaceae bacterium; assembly: GCA_964402625.1. GTDB lineage: Bacteria > Bacillota > Dethiobacteria > DTU022 > PWGO01 > PWGO01. The sequence continues at coordinate 6,433 of CAYODA010000031.1, forward strand.
TGGAGCGGGGTTTAAGGCTTTCCCTGGCCCGGGTTGCTTCAGGTCAGGAATGATAAAACCCGTTTAAAACAGGCGGAGGGCTGATACTGAAACGGAATCAGCCCTCCGCCTGTTTTAAAAATTATGCGGTTATGTTATTTTTGCCCGGCTATTTTAGCTAAGCAGGGCCTGCAGCTTCATGGCCAGGGACATATCGCCTTTTACTTTCAGCTTGCCGGACATGAAAGCGTTAGTTGCGTTTAAATCACCCGATTGCATGCCCTTGAAATCTTCTGAATCCATTATAATGGTAACATTGGGGCTGTCGCTGGACCCTTCTGCCAGGTCTACATTACCGTCGGCCACATTGAGGTGAAAGGTGCCTTCTTCTTCACCGGAGAGTTCAAACTGGAAGGTGGCGTTTACACCTTTTACTTTAGCAGGATCAATTTTACCTACCTGCTCTTGCATACTGCTTATAATGTCGGAAAAAGCCATAGAAGTTACCTCCTTCTAATTTTTTAACAGGCAAATCGTGTGCTGAAATACTTAACATGATAAAATATTTACCTTATTCACATCATAATTGAATCCTGATTTTTTGTCAATCTAAATTAATAGAAAATATGAATTTTTGTGGAGAAAATAATTGAAAGACTCACATGATTGGCGGGTGGAAGTGGCGAGTAGAAGAGAATAAGCAAAGCCAAACCTTGTTGCTGCGTCATTTAGACGTTTAAATAAGAAAAGGCTTTCTTTTCCAGTCCGTTTATAATTTTCCTGAGATTTTTCCTGGTTCGGGAGCCGGGAAAGCAGTCCAGGGCTTCGCCTGCTTTTCTGCAGACGAAAACGGCTTCCCTGGCTGCTTCTTCTACAGCGTGGTTGTCTATTATGAGCTTCATCAGCTGGTTGCGTGCTTCCGGACAGCTTGAGTTGGCCAGGAGAGAAGATACTTTATTGCTGCAGCCGGTTTTTTGCACCAGGTATATCAGGGGGAGGGTTATAATACCTTGATTAAGGTCAGCATTTGATGTTTTTCCGGTCTCTTGAGGGGAAGCGGTAAAATCCAAAATATCATCCAGGATCTGAAAGGCATAGCCCAGGTTCTTGCCATAAATTTTTGCAGCTTCCAGGTAAACAGGTTGATTGACGCCTGAACTTTTAAGGCCTGCCAGGCAGCAGGCTTCCAGGAAAGAAGCTGTTTTTTTATAATTTATTAGGTAGTATTCTTCTCGGTCTAAATGACAGTCCCCGGCCCTGTTTAACTGTTCTACTTCTCCTTCACACATAAGCCCGGTAGTTTTGCTTAATAGATGTGGAATTCCCAGGCGGTAGTAGGTGCTTATCAAGGCAAAAGCAGCCGCCATTAAAAAATCCCCTGCCTTGGTGGCTTTTTGTTTGCCAACCAGGATTTGAAGTGCAGGTTGGCCTCTTCTGGTAGTGCCTTCGTCGATTATATCGTCGTGTATCAGGGAAGCGAGGTGAATCAATTCCACGCCGGCGGCCAGCTCAGTGGGAGGCTCATTTTTTGGGTTTCTGTGGGTAAGGGTGCAGTCTGGTGTTTTAAGTCGGTCTGTTACTGAGAGTTTATCACCAATTCTTTCTTGCTGTAGAGAGGAAAAAAGCAGAACCAGCAGGGGTCTTAACATTTTTCCACGGCTTTTTTTAACTCGCTCCAGCTGGAGCTGTAGATGGGGCACTCTGGAGGCAAGTTTTTTTTCTATAATTTTTTGCACCGTTTTAAGTTCTGGAGTTTTCGGCAGGTAATTTTCCTGGCTGCCTGAGGTTTGGTTTAACATGAATATTTTTCCCCGGTTTGGTGGTTGTGGAAACAAAGCTATTTCATAAGAAGGACATGTGTCTAAGACTATTTTTTCCGTTAGATGATGTATTATACCGGGTTTAGCGTGTAATTCTCAGACCTCTTTTTTGTGCAGCATCTGCTGCTTTTAAAAACTCTTCACGTGTGGTGCGGCGGTTAAGCTCGGGGTATTCCCTTGCCCGGTAAGCCGGGTAATACTGATCCATTACATTAAGTGCTGTTTTCATGGAAACCTCTTTGGCCAGGAAGTCAGCCAGCTCTTCTGTTCCTGCCAGCTCGTGGGGAAGTACCAGGTGCCTTATTAGCAGCCCCCGGTAGGCTAAACCACGTTGGTCCAATTCCAGGTCTCCTACCTGGCGGTACATCTCTTTTAGAGATTCTTTTAAATAGTGGGGATAAGCCTGGACACCGGAATATTTTTGAGCAATTTCCCGGTTAAAGTACTTGGCGTCGGGCATATAGATATCCACTAACCCCTGTAGTAGCTGCAGGGTTTCCGGATTTTCATACCCTCCACAGTTATAAACCAGGGGTAACTTTAACCCCCCGGGCAAAGCCTTGCCCAGGGCTTCTACTATAAGAGGAAGGTACGGCGTGGGTGTAACCAGGTTGATGTTATGGCAGCCCTGTTTTTGAAGCTGCAGCATTATATCAGCCAGTTCTTCCGTGGAGGTCTCTTCACCCTTTTCAACCGCCCTGCTTATGCTCCAGTTTTGGCAGAAGACGCATTCCAGGTTGCAGTGCATAAAGAAAATTGTTCCCGACCCCCTGCTGCCGGTTAAAACACTTTCTTCTCCGTAATGTGGGCCAAAGCTGGCTAAAAAGAGACGGTTCCCTGCCCGGCAGGTGCCTTTTTCATTATGGGCCCGGTTGATTTTGCAGAAGCGCGGACAAAGGGTACAGTTTTCCCATACCCGGCGGAGCTTTAGAATCCGTTTATCTATTTCTTCTGGTTCTGTTTCCAGATAAAGGGGCTGTTGCAACATATCCCTCCTTGTATTTTTGATTATTTCATTTACTTATATAATACCAGATGGCAGCTTTCTGTAAACTAAATATAGCAAGCTAAAATATAAAGAGTTGGCTTGTTTTACCAGGGGATTTTGGTTACAATAATTATGAAGGGATATGGAGTTAAATTAACATAATTTTATCTAAAATCTTTTTTGAAAAGGTTATTAAGGTATCTTAATAACTATAGGAGAAAGCGTAAAAGAAAACAAAAGGAGGTTATCTCGATGGCGGAAGTTAAAGAAATAGGACAGGAAGCTTTTCAGGAAGAAGTGGTGAACGCCGAAGTTCCGGTGCTGGTTGATTTTTGGGCCCCCTGGTGCGGTCCCTGTAAAATGGTGGCTCCCGTCCTGGAAGAGTTAGCCCAGGATTATGACGGACAGCTTAAAGTAGTAAAGATCAACGTGGATGATAACCATGACCTGGCTCAACAGCAGGGTGTTATGAGCATTCCTACCATGAAGCTTTTTAAACAGGGTAGCGAAGTGGAGAGCTTTGTAGGTGCGCAGTCCAGGGAAGACCTGGAAGATAAAATAAAAAAGCTGCTTTAATTAAAATCCGAATCTGTTTTTTTGAGTCACGGTGGCTTTAGCAAACAGGTGCAGTGTAGCGTATTTTCTCCGGGGCTGTTTAAGTGCCCGGGGATCAGGGGTCTGCTTAAAGTATCCCGGTTTTACGCAGCCAGCTACCGAGGCGGTGCAGCATGATCGTTTCCCCGCCGCCGGTTTTTAAAATACGCCTTACGCTGCTTTGATAGAGCGCTTTTTCTGCTTTAGTGTCGGACAAATAGACCGCCAGGAGGCCTTTAATAATGGTTTGATGAAAGCGACTATAGGGCAACTCAACTGTTTTTTCCACGGCTTTTCGGTAGAAGTATAGCAGTCGCTCTTCAGCTTTTCCCGGACTTTCGTAGCAGGAAGCAAAGTTCAAATCTCCTTGCCTGAGATCTTCTTCCTGGTCTATGTAGTAGTCCAAAAGGATATGCAGTCCGCATATCCAGGGAAAGTAAGCCATAAGATGCTGCTGTACTTCTTTTTCGTTTAACTGCTCCTGGGTAGATAAGGCCAGGAGGGAGAAGATCCCCAGTGTTGAACCGCAAGCTGCAGAAAATTCCCACCAGTGCAGACGGGAGAGGTAAGCAGAACCTTTATTGCGGAACCACTTTTTTAATCTGGCACGGCGTGTGGAGGGGTGCAGGTGTTTGTAAACCTGCAGGTCGTTATACATGGAAGCCATGTCGATTACTCTTTTCTGAACCAGGTGATAGGAGGGTAATTGCTTTAACTGGTGGCGGCACTCTTCTACTAGAGCGCATAAATACCCACCATCGTTTTTGTGAGGAAAAAAACGGTAGTATTCATCCTGGTCGCGGGTAGCGGAAAAGTCCAGGGCATCCAGCATGGCCAGGTGAAGGCAGCGAAAAGCCGCTTCATTCTGTACACCTGCCCTGTCGCATAGGTTGTCCAGGTAGTCGCTTATTGTTTGCAGGGCAACAATACATTTGGTTAGCTCGTCTACGTAAGCGGGATTATATAAGGCAAAAAAGCTTCCTCCTTGAGCGTGAAACCGCTTGCTATTTAAACTGCTAAGGGCTTGCTTGCGTAGTTCTAGATTGTCACATCTGGTTTCTACCGTGCCAATCCAGCGTTTTATTTCTTTAGATACGCGGGGAAGGACAGCGGTTAAATATTTTTTAACTGAAGGTGAAGGGATACTTTCCACTTTTTCTTTGTAGTTTATCGGCATTCCGGTCTCCTTCCTTTAATGGTATTATTAAATTATTCCTCGTGTTCCTCTTTAATTTCTTCATTTTCTTGCATGCTGCTGTAAAAGATATTATTTTCCCGGGGGTAAAGGTTTATATTGTTGTTTTCATTTTCCAATATCTCCGGGAGCTCCTTTTGGGCTTGCTCCTGCTGTAGCATGCTGTGGAACAGCCATTCTGCTGCTGCAATTATTATAGCCGAAGTAATAACTCCTCCCAGGGGAGCTGTTTGCGGCATCACCAGGTTGGAAAAGCCCAGTAATATTGAAGTCAATACGAAGTCGAAAACCACAGTCACCTGGTTTCCGTACCGGGGGAGCACCATTAGGTCGCCCGCCAGGTACAGTGCAAAGGTTAGAAGCAAGGCTATCAAGAGGGAGGAGGAAAGAGCAAGAGCCGGCTGAGCCAAAAAAGTAAGCATGGTTGCAGTTATGGCTGCCGTGTAAATAAACTTAATAAGTATGGAGGGTGCGTGGTTCATTAACAATACACCTCTTTTGATGCAAAATTAAGAGCTATTCTTATAATTGCACCAAAAGAAGAAAATAATGCGAATAAAATAGGTAAAGCAAGAAGCGAGAGGTGCTGAAATCAAAACGCGACAAATATTTTCTTCTTTAGAAACACGAATTTCCTGGATGGTTTGCCAGGATGGTACTGATATCTCAAAAAAACACACGAGAACAAGTCCCGTGTGCTAAAAAAAGTGGGGTGAACTTCCGGCGCGCAACTCTTTCAACGGTACTACTTTTTGTAGTTTTGGATACGCCGGCCGAGATCTTCTTTCATGGAATCGAGCTTTTTCTGTGCGTCTTTCCCGGTTTTCCCTGTGCTGGAGTAATAGATTTTCATCTTGGGTTCCGTTCCGGAGGGACGGATGCAGGCCCAGGATTCGTCTTTTAGCTGGAAGAAAAGGGCGCTGGTTCGGGGTAGGCCTAGCTCTCTTTCCCGGTTGGTTACCGGGCAGATAGCCAGGCCTTCCTGATAGTCTTTGATTTCGGAAACTTGCTGCTCCCCAATGGTAGAAGGCATTTCTTGTTTTAATCCCTGCAGTATTCTATCCACCACACCAGTGTTTTCCAGCTTGAAGGTGTCCAGTTCTTCCCGGTAGTAGCCATAACGGATGTAAAGATTATCCAGCTGCTCCAGCAGAGTGATTCCTTGCTCACGATAGTAAGAAGCCATATCTACCAGGAGGGCAGAAGTGACTACGCCGTCTTTATCGCGGGCGAAGGTTCCTGCCAGGTAACCGTAACTTTCTTCATATCCAAAGATAAACTGGTGATCACCCTGTTTTTCGTATTCTCGAATTTTTTCTCCTATAAACTTGAAGCCGGTCAGGGTTTCTTCTGTACGGATTCCGTAGTCTTCGGCAATCTTTTTCCCCAGGTCCCCCGTGACAATAGTTTTAATCATGACTCCGTCCGGGGGGAGTGTGCCTGCCCGGTAGTTTCTTTCCAGCAGGTAATTCAAGAGGAGCGCACCTATCTGGTTGCCGCTTAAAAGGGTGTATTCACCAGATTTATTTCTTACACCGCATCCCACCCGGTCACAGTCCGGATCGGTAGCAAGCACCAGCTCTGCTTCAACCTGCTTAGCCAGTTTAAGCGCCCTGGAAAAAGCCTCCCTCTCCTCGGGATTGGGGGATTTTACCGTGGAGAATTCCGGGTCTGGCACCAGCTGTTCTTCTACCAGGTGGACCCCGGAATAGCCAAGTTCTTTTAGAACACGGGGAACAAAAGGGTATCCGGTTCCGTGGAGGGGGGTGTAAACCAGGTGCATCTCTTTTTCTCCCTGGAAGGTGCACAGAGATTTTACTTTATTCAGGTAAGCCCGGTCCACTTCTTCTCCTATAAAATACAAAAGTCCTTTGCTTCGGGCATTTTCCCGGGTCATGGTATGGACGTCGTCGAATATATCTATTTTTTCAATGTACTGTACCAGTGTTTCGGTAACTGAAGGTACGCACTGTCCGCCGTCTTCGGTGTAAACTTTAAAACCGTTATATTCGGGTGGGTTGTGGCTGGCGGTAATAACTATTCCCCCCACGCATTCCAAATAGCGTATGGCAAAGGAAAGTACCGGTGTAGGCCGGATATCATCAAAAAGAAGTGACTTTATACCGTTGGCGCAGAGGACAAGGGCCGCTTCTTCAGCGGTATCTGCCGACAGATAGCGGGGATCGTATGCCAGGGCCACTTTTTTTTCTTTTTCCGGATAATTATCCTGCAAGTAGTTGGCTATTCCCTGGGTGGCTCGCCTTACAACGTACCGGTTGAAGCGGCTGGATCCCGGCCCTATAATTCCCCGCATTCCTCCTGTGCCGAATTCCAGGTTTCCGGAAAATAGCTCTTTAATTTTTTCTTCCTCTCCTTCCATTTCCTCCAGTTTCTTTTTGGTTTTTTCATCAACTACGGGGTGTTCTTTCCACCTGTAGTATCTCCGGAGGTGTTCTTTATCCCGTACCTGGCTCACCTTGATCTCCTCCTTTATTTTTAACATTACTCTTAGGTTAGGTATTTTTAGGGTAAATTATTAACAAACCTTTACAGCGTAATTCGGTGTATCCCACCATTTAACATTCTATCCTTGATTATAACTCTAAATTTTCTTTAGTAAAACGGTATTGTTTTATGTACTGCTTCATATAAGAATTCCTTAAAGGCTGATTGTGCCGGGGTGGTCTTTCTTGACAAAGGTGGGGGAAGTTTATATAATTGCATTAGTCTTTTTCTGGAGTGAGAAAGGTGATTATACAGGTTAAAGAACTTAAAGATAAACCGGGAAAAGTATTCAGTTATTTTTTCCAGGAGCATCTTCAAGATTTAGAAGAATTGGAAATGCTGTCGTATCAAGAAAACAAGGATAGCCCGGTTAACGTCAGGATAAACGCGTGTTACCAGGATAACAAGGTATACGTTTCGGGAAATTTGAAGGCATGGGTTGTAGTAGAGTGCAGCCGATGTCTTACGGTGGTGGAAAAGGAAATAGGCGGTGATTTTTGGGAAGAATTCCAGCTTGCTTCTGGGGAAGAAAGCGCAGTGGAAGAAAACGAAGGTGAAACAGGGGAGGATGATTATCAGCTTTCCCGGGAAGCTGCTGACAGGCTGGTGATAAAGGGTGACACACTGGATTTGCGCGAATTTACCAGGCAGCTTTATATTGTTTTCCAAGAGTGGAAGCCACTTTGCAGTGAAGACTGCCGGGGAATATGCGCTGGCTGTGGAACCAACTTGAATGAATCTTCCTGTTCCTGTACCAATGAAACTATAGATCCGAGGCTGGCACCACTCCAGCAACTAAAATCCGGAGATAAAACAAGGAGGGATTAATTATGGCTGTTCCCAAGCGAAAAACTTCCAAGTCAAGGCGCAACAAGAGACGGGCCCAGTGGAAAACTACTGCTCCCACCCTGGTGGAGTGTTCCCAGTGCGGTGAATATAAAGCCCCACACATGGCCTGCTTAAATTGCGGTTTTTATAAGGGAAGAGAAGTTGTAAAAGTAGAGAAAAAGTAAAAACAGTGCTCCCCCTCGGGAAACCAGCTTTTCCACAGAGGGTGGAGTACTGTTGTTTTTAAGGAGAATTATACTATAACCCGCAGCAGCGTCTTAAACCGAAAAGTAGGGGGTGGACCGTTGATCACCGTTGCTGTAGATGCCATGGGAGGGGACCACGCCCCGGAGGAAATAATCAAAGGGGCTTCCAATGCCCTGGAAAGATCGGAAGAACTTAGAGTTTTGCTGGTGGGGCAAGAGAAACTTCTGAAAGATAAAATACATTCATACCAGGCCACCAGGGATAGAATGGAGATAGTCCCTGCCGAGGAAGTGATTTCCGGGGATGATGACCCGGGCCTTTCAGTCAGGCGGAAAAAAGATGCTTCAATGGTGGTGGCTTTAAAAGAAGCAGGTGATGGAAGAGCCGATGCAGCTTTAAGTGCAGGTAATACCGGAGCCCTGATGGCAGGCGGCCTTCTTTTCCTGGGCCGGATAAAAGGCATATCACGGCCGGCCCTGCTTACAGTTCTTCCTACCTTTTACGGGGACGGTGTAGCTGTACTTGACGTGGGAGCCAACATGGATGCCAGGCCCGAGCAGATGGTACAGTACGCTTACATGGGTAAGGCTTATGCCGAAAACATTTTAAACCGACCTTCTCCGAGGGTGGGTCTTCTTAATGTGGGGACAGAGAACAACAAGGGCAATGAACAGTCCAGGAAAGCGTACGAACACCTTGATGAGTATTTGCCCAATTTTTATGGCAACATTGAAGGAGGTCAGGTCTTTTCTGGCGAAGTTGATGTTGTTGTGTGTGACGGATTTGTAGGCAACGTGCTTTTGAAAACCGCCGAAGGTGTTTCTCAAGGAATATTCGGTACCCTGAAAGACATCTTTACTGAAAATATAAAAAACAAAATGGGAGCCATGATGGTTCGCGGTTCCCTGGTGCAATTGCGGGACAAGATGGAGGCTTCCGAGTACGGCGGTGCTCCCCTGGTAGGGGTTAACGGAGTTTGTATAAAGTGTCATGGATCTTCGCGTGCCCGCGCCATTGAAATAGCCCTGCTGCGACAGGTTAAGCCCTGGATGGAACAGGGGGTTAACCAGTTATTTAGCCAGGAGCTTAAGCAATCAGGATGGTTGAAGAAGGGGTTGAAATAACTTGGGGGAGAAAAAGAAATGCCGGATAGTGGCTACCGGTGCGGCTTTGCCGGAAAAAAAGCTCACCAACCACGATATGGAAGATATAGTAGAAACCGATAACGAGTGGATTGTAAGCAGGACCGGCATACAGGAAAGAAGAATTATGGAGGAGGGAAAAGGTGCTTCTCGCCTGGCAGAAGAGGCCTGCTGGCAAGCGTTAAATTCAGCCGGGGTTTCGCCTGAAGAAATTGAACTAATAGAAAATACAACACAAACCCCCGACCAGAAAAAACCTCCATCACCCAGC
>CAYODA010000032.1:0-15707 GCA_964402625.1 uncultured Syntrophomonadaceae bacterium
TCCTTACCTTCCTGTCAATAGACTTATTACCGGGTTCAAACAAATATTCGAAAAGCCATCGTTAAATTTGTTTTTTCAAACAACCTGGGTAGGGGAAGATAACTTAAATGCCAGATAATTTATGCATATTATCTTCTAAATGCAGGAATCTCCGGGTCAAATGTTTAATTTTTATAAAGATTAATATAATTGTTCAATATTCCGGTTTATGTTTGAACCGGCTTATTAATAAAGGAGGAGATAAATTGAAAAAACATCCACTATACCACCTGCTGCATCCCGCTTCTATTGCCACGGTGGGAGCTAACAATAACCCTATGCAGATGGGGACCATCCAGGCTTTAAGTGTGCTGAAAGACGGTTTTACCGGGAACTTCTACCCCGTGCACCGTACCGAAAAAGAAGTCCTTGGATATCCCGCATATGGCTCGGTGTTCGAACTGCCAGAAACACCTGATCTGGCCATGCTGATAGTTCCTCCGCACCAGGTAATCTCTTTAATTGAAGCTTTTGGTAAAATTGGCACCCGCCATGTGATAATAATAAGCGGAGGTTTCAAAGAGACCGGGGCAGAGGGGATGAGACTGGAAGAAGAGCTGGTACAGACAGCCCGAAGGTACGGTGTCCGTTTCCTGGGGCCCAACTGCATTGGTGTGGTTAATACCCATCTTCCTTTAAACGTAACAGTAGCTCCTATGCCACAGTACGCCGGAAAGCTGGGCATGGCTTCCCAGAGCGGAACCTACGTAACCCAGACCCTGGCGTATATGCGCGACCGGGGGATTTATTTCAGCAAAGCGGTAAGCGTGGGCAACGAGGCGGACCTGGATATAACCGACACCCTGGAATACCTGGGAGAAGATGAAGATACCACGGCAATTGCCCTTTACATAGAAGGTATACGGGACGGCGAACGCTTTTTGGAAACGGCTCGCAGGATTACACCACACAAGCCGGTGATAGCCCAGTACGTAGGAGGAAGTGAAGCGGGAGCCAGGGCGGGACAGAGTCACACCGGCGCCATGGCCGGCCCGGAAGAACTGATGGACGGCCTGTTCAAACAAGCAGGCATTTTACGGGTAAGCTCAATTGAAGAGCTTTACGAGTACGGCTGGACCCTGGCCACTCAACCTCCTCTCGAAGGGAAGAGAGTCGCTGTAATAACCAATTCCGGGGGTCCGGGTACCGCCATAGCTCACACCTGCAGTAAAGAAGGCCTGGAAGTTCCCGTGTTTTCGGAAAGACTGCAAAAAGAAATAAAGCCTTACCTTCCCGCGCCGGGATCCGGGAAAAACCCGGTAGATTTGACCTTCGACATGGATTCTAAAACCATAACAGAGCTGATCCCCGAAGCAATAATGAAAAGCGGAGAGGTAGACGGGGTAATAATTCACGGTGCCATGGGTACCGGCTTTCAAAAAGAAAAATACCCTCACCTTAAACATTTTATCGGCGAAGTAACTATGGAAGAATTTCTCTCTTCTTATTTTCAAAGGGATTTTTCTTATGGGGCAACTCTTCCCCGGAAATACGGCCTGCCCATGACACAGTCCAATTTCTTTGCACTTTTCGACAGCAGCGCCTCCGCCTATCGTGCAAGGGAAATTCCCGTTTTAGACACGCCTGAAAAGGCTGCTATGGCCATGCTCTACCTCTGGAAGTACCGGCAGGTGCAACTCAGGCAAAACGATGCGCCGTTACCTCTGCCGATAAAAACGGCGGAAGCGGAAAAAATTATCAACATGGCCATAGAAGAAGACCATAATAACCTGGGAGAATACCACTCCAAGCAGGTTCTTTCGCTGTATGGTATACCGGTAACTTCCGATGTGCTGGTCGATGATGAACAGCAGGCCCTGCAGGCGGCGCAAAAGCTCGGTTACCCGGTAGTTCTTAAAGGAGGTTCCCTTGAAGAAGCCCACAAAACAGAAAAAGGACTGGTGCACCTATACCTGCAGGACGAAGAACAGGTAAGCCGGGCTTTTAGAAACATACAAGAGACAGCCGGGCGCGGCACCCCGGTACTAATCTCCCCTATGATCCGGGGAGACAGGGAGTTTATGGCGGGAATGACCAGATACCCGGGATTTGGTCCGGCTTTAATGTTTGGAGTGGGGGGTATATACACAGAGGCCCTCCGGGACACTACCATGCGGCTGGCACCTCTAAGCAAAGTAGAAGCGCGGGAGATGATAAACGACATTAAATCCCACCGTATGCTGGAAGAGTACCGTGGAATGCCCGCTGTTAACGTAGATGAACTGGCTTCTCTTTTATTAAGGCTGGGCCAACTTTCCTTACTTCATCCGGAAATTAAGGAAATAGACCTCAACCCGGTAATTATCAGTAAAAGCGAACCAGTAGTTGTGGATGCCCTTCTGGTCCTGAAAAACAATCAATAGATTAACTTAACCCTTTTTCTAACCAACTGGCCTCCCACCTAACACAAAAAAATTGTAGATGTACGCAGGTGTATGTAGATAGCATTAAGAAATTTTTACTCAGAGGTGGCCTAAATTTATAAGATAAAGGAGGAATAATTGAATTTAGATTTAATTAATTTTAAGGGTTTTTTTATCTTGAACAAGGATAATGAAATCTTTATAGTTATTTGTCCAACCAGGTGATATAGCATGGCCACCGCAAATGAAAATCAAAGAATTGAAATAGTGGATGCACTAAGGGGTTTTGCCCTGTTTGGTATGTTAATAGCCAATATTGGGGTTTTTACCACCAGCGATGTAAGCGGTACCCTTAACGAGCTGGCTGCCGGGGTGCACGGTATTGCTTTTCTAAACAACTTTTATGTAATATTCTCGGTGTTATTCGGGCTTAGCTTTTACATATTCATGTCCAGGCCGGCAAACACCCTTTATACTTTTGTTAAAAGAACCTGGATTCTTTTGCTAATCGGGTTATTTCACATGCTTTTTTTATGGCACCTGGACATCCTCCACGCTTATGCCCTGGCGGGGTTTTTGTTAATATTCTTTTACCGGTTAAATCCGGGCTCCCTAAAAATATGGATAGCTGTAATGTTCCTGCTTGATGTAATAATCTCTCTATTCTTTTCTACTGCCGCCCTGGATTTTTTGGTGCATGTCCCGGAATTTTCTATAGAGGAAAGCTATACTGCAGAAAGCTACTTATCCAACCTTACCATGACCTGCTCCTACCTGCCCACTCTTTTTGTTTCTACCCTGACAAACTTACCACATTACTTGTTTTTCTTTTTAATCGGTTTATACCTGGGAAAATCGGAATTATTTGTAAAGACCGGTGAAAAGATTAAAGAAATTAAAGGCTGCTGCTACTTTTTTGTTATTGCTACGGTATTAATTATGGTAGCCTGGATGATACTGGAGCATTACCAGCTGAGCAATGGGTTAACTGATGTAGCCGGCAGCATGTTTAATATATCTCTATCTTTTTTCTATATAAGCTATTTCACCCTGGTTTATGACCTGTGGAAAAACAGTTTTGTTTTTAAACGGTTAACTTACGCCGGGAAAATGACACTCACCAGCTACCTTACGCATAGCCTTTTTTACCTGGTAATCTTTTATGAATTTAACCTGGGTTTCTACCTTGCATTACCCGACTATTACATCCCCCTGCTTGCGATACCTCTATTTTTCATCCAGTCTGAATTCAGCAGAATCTGGCTCCACAAATTTGGCCGCGGCCCTGTCGAAAGTCTTTGGCGGAAGCTTACCTACTCGAACCTTTCTACTATAAAATCTTCTATATCCCGGTAGTTACACCTTATACGACATGTTTCCCCTCGTAATAACAATTAATTTGTCTCTTTAACCAGTTTAATTGAGTACATTTTTATTGTTAAACATATTGTAACTAAATTTCCTGCTTATAACAAAATTTACTTATTCAGAAGGAATCTTATGGGTTATTGTTGAAAAATATTATCAATGCTCTGGAGGCAATAATTTTACATGATGTTAATATGTGTTTATATACTTTATATTTCCAAGGTTTTTCTATGGCCGAAAATTTACTATTACATTTTCAGATAAACGGGGCAATCCGCATTCAGAGGTGTGAAATGTATGTTTGAATCCAAGCGCCGGGCCTTTATATTTATAGTGCTGGCTGCTCTTTTTGCTTTTCTTGCAGCGTTTTTATTCCTGGAAAATGTCCGTAAAACCGAGGAAGAACTCGGGGAAAAAACTACAATTGTAGTGGCGGGGGATGACATCTCCGGGGAAACAGAAGTAACGGAAGATTTGCTGGATACAATTGAAATGCCTGCCAGGTATGTTCGGGACACGTATTACCAGCAAAAAGAAGAACTAATAGGTAAGGTATTCATGGTTGATATAACAGAAGAAGAGGTTTTAAGTGCTTCCATGGTGGGAACAAAAAAGATATTTGACGAGGACAACAGGGTTGTGCAGCTGCGGGATTCTACAGCAGTTTTTGATAGCGATATAGAACCCGGTGACAGGGTAGACCTGGTGGCTACTTATTCAGGAGAAGATGGAGAAGATGTTACGGAATTTTTCCTCCTGGATGTTGAAGTATTCAGCCGCTGGGAAGGTGACGGGGGAGGAATCAGGTCTTTAGGGGTAGTCCTGGATAAGGAGACAGAAGTGGAAGACGTGGTTTATATGAAAAACACCGGTATAGAAATCAGGGTCTTAAAGCACTATCATCATCAACCGGTAGAGGAGGGACAGCAATGATACCCAGTCTTATAATAGCATGCGATGACACTTCTATTACTGAAGAAATTTCTATTAGAACTAACTTTCTTGATATAAATATCGGGGGTGTAATAGAAAATCCCCTGGAAATCATGGAAAGAATACCGGTAGATGGGTTCATTATCCTGGTCCTGGTAGAGCCCAGTCAAGGAATAGATATTTCTGATCTTATACAGAAAATCAAGCAGGTAAACCGTAATATAGACATTGTTCTTCTCCTCAGGCAAGTCGACCTGGAGGTAATTAGAAATGCTTTCAGGACAGGAGCATCCGATATTCTAAATATACCAGAGGAACTGGATGAACTCGAAGGAGTTTTGCAGAGGAACATAGACAGGTTAAAACACCAGAGTGCACTTAAAGACGGTGAAATAGGAACCGGCGGAGGACAACTAATTTCAGTGTACAGTGCCAGGGGAGGAAGCGGTAAAACTTTTCTTTCTATAAACCTGGCCCAGTCCCTGCTTTTTAATTCCGATTTAAAAGTTCTCCTGGTAGATTTAAACCTGCAGTGTGGAGGCATACAATTTTCTTTGGGACTGGGAAAGACTCGTTCCATGTACGAATTAAAGCCGGTTATTTATGAACTGGATAAAGCACAAATTGATAACGTAATTACATTCCTGGAACCCTCTGGCCTGGAAATACTTCTTGGACCGGCTGACCCTGAATTAGCCGAACAATTTAACGATGAACATATAAAAATATTTCTGGATACCTGCAGGAGATACTATGACTATATAATACTGGACCTGCCCAACGAACTTGATAATAAAACGCTGACTGCACTTATTGAATCCGACAAGGTTCTATATGTAATAGTTCCAGACGTCCCTTCACTATTGGCTACAAAAAATATCGAACCACTGCTGGAAAAACATAAAATTTCACGCCGGAATAAAATGTACATGGTGCTTAACAAGATTAACTGGAAAAAAGACGTGAGGCAGGGAGATATTAAAAAGGAAGTATCCAACGAGATTATTGCAAGTATTCGCTCCGATCCCAGAGTTGCAGAAATATGCAGTAACGAAGGAAATCCTCTAATTTTAAACAGTAAAAAAAACAAAATTAAAAACGGAATAGCCAGGGACATACTCAAGCTTTCCGAAAAAATAGTCAGTTATTATTAAACTTAAGAATTACGCTGGGAAGGTGGTGTTTGCCGCTTGGTGATTAACAATCAGAACTGGCAGAGTGTAGCCAGGCCCGAAGAAGGGAACCCGCATAGTGAGGATAGCAACTACATTGAACAGTTATCTCTGTATTATAAACAAAGACTTTTAAAAGAAGCCAACCTGGACAAGCTAACCCAGCTGCCGGAAACACAGCTGCGACAGAAAATAGAAACAGCTGTAAATGCCATGATCGCCGAGGAAAAACGGATACTTTCTCACGGGGCCAGGAAAAAACTGATAAAACTTATACTGGATGAGTCAGTAGGGTACGGCCCCCTGGAGCCGCTTCTTAACGACGATAACGTTACCGAAATCATGGTAAACAACCCCAACAATGTCTACGTGGAGAAAAACGGAAATATATACCTTTCTGAAGTTCGTTTTAAAGACCATAACCACATCCGGCACATAATTGACCGTATGATTGCACCAATCGGGAGGCGTATAGATGAAAGTTCACCCATGGTAGACGGCAGGCTACCGGACGGCAGCAGAATAAATGCGGTAATACCTCCCATAAGCCTGGACGGTCCTGCCATCTCCATACGAAAATTTAACAGCGATCCTTTTAGTATGGCAAATCTGGTTTCCTTTGGCACCC
This sequence comes from uncultured Syntrophomonadaceae bacterium, assembly GCA_964402625.1. GTDB lineage: Bacteria > Bacillota > Dethiobacteria > DTU022 > PWGO01 > PWGO01. The sequence goes on from CAYODA010000032.1 coordinate 6,504, forward strand.
TTCCTAATGATATTGCGACATTCCTTGAAGCAGCAGTAAAGGCAAAGCTAAACCTCCTTATCTCGGGGGGGACCGGCAGCGGAAAAACTACTTTCTTAAACGTACTTTCTTCGTTTATCCCCGCGGGAGAAAGAATAATAACCATTGAAGACATGGCTGAACTAAAACTGGAACATCCCAACCTGGTCCGCCTGGAATCCAGGCCTCCTAATATGGAAGGAACGGGGGAAATAGCTATAAGGCAGCTTGTAGTCAACGCCCTGCGGATGCGTCCGGACAGGATAATAGTGGGTGAGGTTAGAAGCGCAGAAGCTATGGATATGCTCCAGGCAATGAATACTGGGCACGAAGGTTCTCTTACCACCATTCACGCCAATTCTACTGTAGACGCTCTTTCCAGGCTGGAAGCCATGATCGTTATGCATAACGAAAGTATTTCCGTGGAGGTGGTAAGAAAATATATTCTTAGTGCAATAGACCTGATAGTCCAGCAGGAAAGACTTTCTGACGGGAGCAGAAAGGTGGTGGCCGTGTCAGAGATTAACACATCTCAAAATGGAGAAGATATAAATGATATTTTCAATTTCAAGCGAACCGGGGTTCGCCCTGATGGAAAAGTAGAAGGGAAATTTACCTATACTGGCAACACACCCTCCTGCCTGGAGCGAATAAAAGCTTTTGGACAAAAAATACCCGATATATTAGTGGAAGGTGAGCCATGTGAGCTATAGTGGGGCTATTTTTGTTTCAGTATTTGTAGCCGTTGTTAGCAGTTTTCTGGCTGTTGGAGAACTGGTCCATTACAGCCAAAAGAAAAAAAACATACGTAAACTGCTAAAAAAAAGTGAAACCAGGGAAGAAAGGGAAAGCTCCAGGAAAAGCATTTTACTATTGGTGGGAAACTGGTACGACGGGACTTCACTGGGAAGAGAGCAGGAGAGCAAACTCCGCGCCTCTAATATAGGGCTCCGGCCTTCTGAGTTCCTGGGAATACGCGTGCTTGTATTTGCTGCACTGGCCTGGTTGCTTGCCAACTTCTTTAACCTGGGTATACCTTTTAATTTAGTACTTGCCTACTTGGCTGTTACTTTTGGTATCAATAAATGGATGCATCTGCGACAGGAAAAACAAGTAGAAAAGCTAAACGAACAGCTTCCAGAAGTGTGTCGCCAGCTGGGCAGCAGTATAAAAGCTGGCCTAAGCATTCAACAGGGTATGTCCCTTCTGGCCCAGGATTTAAAAGCCCCAGCGGGCCCGGCATTCCGCCTTGCCGCCAACGAAATAAAATTGGGAACCGCACTGGATGCGACTCTGAAAGAAATGGTTGATAACTATCCCAGCCAGGAGCTTGAACTTCTTTATACCACCATTATTATTCAAAAACAGGCCGGGGGGAACCTGGGCCAGGTACTGGATCAGATGGCGGAAACCCTAGAAAAAAGGGAAAGGGTAAATCAGGAACTATCCGAAGCAACGGCTGAATCGCGTTTTACTGCCATGATACTCCCGGTACTTCCAGTGTTTATATTTATCATATTAAACAGTGTGTTTCCCGGTTTTCTTTCTCCCTTGTTTACGCCACCCGGCCTGGTTTTATTAGTAATTGTTATAGGAATGCTGTTGTTTGGGTTTTTAATTATTCGTAAATTGACCAGTATTAAGGTGTGATATAAGTATGTCTGATAATTCACTAATTCTATTTTTTACTTATGCCGCTTTACTCTGCTGGTTTTTATGCCTGCACGGGTGGTGGTGTTACTGGAATCAAAGAATTTCTTTAAATAAACGCATGAGAAAAGATACGCCATCGGGGGAATCAGTAAAAGAAGACAGCTTTCGCCAGTCACTTTTCAGATTGCTGGTGGGATACGGGGAACAGCTTTCTTCCCTGGGAGCCCGGTTATCTTTATTCGTAAAAAAGGATAAGTTGGAGCAAATGCTTTTCCTTGCCGGGCAACCGGGTGGGATGACAGTGGAATCTTTTTTAGGTGTACGCATGGTGCTTATGGTTTCAGGTCTAATTATTTGCAACATTTTAATAATCCTGGGTTTCCCATTTATGCCCCTTATTTTAATTATAGTTATAGCAGGAAGTTTATGGGGTCCCCTGCTTTGGTTAAAATCAATTGCAAGTCGCAGGCAGGAGGAAATTGAAACCAGCCTGCCGGAGTTCTTGGATGCCATGAGTGTAACCCTTCAGGCCGGCGTTCCCCTCGACCCGGCACTACAGCAAATTGCTTCACGCATTCACGGTCCCCTAGAGGAAGAGATCAACCAGTTAAATCACGAGCTTGAGTTGGGAGTTCCTCGCGAACAGGCTTACCAGAGGCTGGTTGTAAGAAACGATAGCAGAGACCTGGAAACACTTATCAATTCACTTCTCCACGGTAGCAAGTTGGGAGTACCGGTGTCGCATAGCTTTAAAGTTATGGCAGAAGACATGCGATCCAAAAGAATAAACCGAATTAAGGAAAAAGCACAGAAAGCATCTCCCAAGGTAACACTGGTCACTGCATTTATAATAGTCCCTTCTATACTGTTTGCAGTAATGGGTTTGCTGTTTTTAAATATTATATTTAATCCGGAAGCACTGGGTCTTGAACAAATAATATAGAAAGGAGGTGTCAAAATGGGCAAATTAAATTATATCAAGCTGGTCCTGCAAACCTTAAGCTACAGGTACTTTAAAGATGACAGAGGGTCTCAAACCATTGAATATGTAGCAATAGGTTTGCTGGCAGTAACCATTGTTGGGGCAATTGTTTCCATCATAGGTGGTGAAGGTGTAATGGAGGGTGCTGCAAAAGCCATAAACGAAACCTTTGAAAAATGGATCAAAATGCTCGGGGAAGAAGCAGAAGAAGAATAAGGCATTTATGCCTTCCGGAGTGAAATGATTTGAGAAAAAAATTATTATCCAGAGTTCTTAATTCAGACAAAGGTTCCCAGGCTATTGAGTTTATAGCAGTACTGCCTTTATTTACTATTGTAATTATCATGATTATGCAATCTGCACTTCTGGCTATTACAGCAGTTAAAGCCCATTCAGCAGCCGTGGAAGGCGCCAGGGCAGCTGCAGTAGCAGAAAATGACCGAAAAAGTGAAGCAAGGGAAGCAGTTAATCAAGCCGTAGTAACTGAAGATATAATAAATTTTAGCATGACTACGGGTGTTGATAGCGTTACCGTAGAAGTGGAGCTAAACACCCCCATGGTAATTGATCTTCTAGATGAAGAGGTGTTTGAAAAAGGTCTCTCGGTTGGCGGTAGTGCAACCATGAAAAAAGAAGAATAAGATTATTAAATCGGGAGGTGTATTTAAGTTGCCGGGGAGGCGTATCAAATACTTGTGGCCATGGTTATTTATCTCCTTGGCGATAATAATTCTATTTATAAGTGCGCCCGGCTTTAGTCCGGAAAGCCGGGACAGCGAGATAGAGAGCCACATCCGGCTGGTTCCCCCGGAAGAGACCAGGGAAGCCCCGGAGCTAAAAAGGGAAAGGAGGATGGACATAAAGCTACCCGGGGAAGACTATCCCGGTGATCCAGACCCTGTGTTACCGGAGCCGGTGGAGCCCGGGGAGCGGGGTGGATCCGGCAACCTGCTGGAATGGACGGTGCAAGTATTCCGGGAAGATTTCTCTTCCCTTGTAGGCACCGGCCGCACTCCGGAGGTACCCGAAACCGGGGTGGTGCCTCCCGGCTCTTTTGGGCAGGATTGGCCTTATCCAGGTACGGAAACCTCCTTTACCTACAGGGAGTGGATGCTTGATGGGAATATGCACTACCCCGGGGTGCACCTCCCGGTAGTTGGCCGGGAGGACCCGGGGCCGCTCCCCGGTGTATTATCCTCAGGCCGGTATCTCGCCCAGGGAGAGGTTTCCTTTTCCGCTGACGGAGAAGTCCCGATGACTTCCCCCTGGTGGCGCGCACCTGTTTCCGGGACCAGCCTGCCTGCAGGGGCCTACCCCGGCGGTTACGCGCCTTCCGGCTACCACCAGGGTTACCATTACTCATCAGTTGTTCCCGGGCAAGAAGGCCTTCCCTTTCACTACTCTGCAGCAGGGTTGACCTACCCGGGCGCCTACTCTCCCTACGGCCCGACTCCCGGCATCTCGCCTCATGCCGCCAGCAGCGGTGAAGCCGGCGGCGGCTATTACCCCGGGATGCTCACGCCACTTTACCCGAGGCTGGAAGGCAGCCATCCCGGGTCGGGCTACGGGCCTCCCCCGTCCGGTGAAGCTGAAGAAAGCTTTTCCCCTGGCCTGCCGGTGCAGCTGGGGTTAGCTGCTGCCCTGCTGGGAGGAGCGTTTTTGCTGGGCAAGGTCCTTCTGGCGGGACTGGCCCTGGCGGGAAGCAAAGCGGGCTTCTCTTTTGGAGCGGTATCTGTGGGTTCCTACCTGCCTTCGCTGTTGGGGGCCGCCTTCTCCGGTCTATCCCGCTACATGCTCTACGGCGGCCTGGGCGGTCTCCTTTGGGGAGGCGCCGCCGGCCACCTCACTCCCGGTGCGCTCCTGGCCTCTTTCGGGCAGGGTGCGCTCCTGGGCGGACTGGTGGGTATGCTGGGCCGTCAACTGGCCGGATCCCGGTACGCAGGACTTTTTAAGCCGCTGCATGCGGTACAAGACAAACTAAGGCGGCTGTTTTTCTCCGGCACTCGTGCTTCGGGCAGCCTCTCCTGTGCCCCTTATGGGCTCGGCTATCTCCAGAAAGCCGGGGTGCCCTTCTTGAGCATAGGCGATCCCATCAACGCCATAAGCGGCAACTTCTACGCCACCTCCACCGACCTGACAGTAGCCGGCCGGGGCATAGACCTGGAAATAAAAAGGCACTACAACTCCCTGGACCGCCTGGGAGGCGTGCTGGGCCCCGGCTGGCGCCTGGAATACGAAACCTGCCTCTACCAGGGTGAAAAAAAGCGTGAAGTAACCGTAGTTTATCCCGACGGGCATACCGCCACCTTTACCCATCCCCGCCGGGACGGTCTCTACCGTTCCCCGGCCGGGGTAGAAGACACTCTGAAAGCTTACCCCGGCGGTGCCTTCACCCTGGAGCAAAAAAGCGGTCTCATCTATCACTACTGCCACCAGGGCCGCCTCACCTCCATTACCGACCCCAACCAGAACACCCTGTACCTCCACTACAACCAATACGGCAACATAAAAACCCTGGAAGCACCGGGGGGAAGGCGGCTGCACCTGGTCTACCGTCACGGTTGGCTGGTAGAAATAAAAGACGAAGCCGGCAGAAGTATCTACTACACCTACGAAGGTGACCGCTTAAAAGAAGCACACCTCCCGGATGGAGGTATCATTACCTATAACTACAACACCCTGGGCCTTCTAAAATCCATCACCGACCAAAACGGCCACACCTTCGTGCACAACCGTTACGACGCCTACCACCGCGTGGAAAAACAGCTGGATCCGGACGGCAACATCCTGCAGATAACCCGGGACGACCCCGGGCGGGAAAACATCTACCACTGGTTCCCCTCCCGGCTGGAGCAGCGTTACTACTATAACCAGGACAACCTCCTGACCTGTCGACGGTACCAGGACGGCACTACCGAAAAGGTAACCTACGGAGACCGCGGCAGACCGGCCAGCTACACCGACAGAAACGGCCATACTACCTGCTTCAAGTACGACACCCGGGGTAACCTGGCCGAAAAGCACTTGCCCGATGGCAGCAGTATCTACTATTATTACGACCAGGACAACCGGCTGATCAGGTTTAAAACCTCCGGGGAGAGTGAGGCCTGGTTCAGCTACGATCCCCGTGGCAACCTGGTGGAACAGCAAGTAAAAGTAGAAGAAAACTGTTACGCTACCAGCTCTTTTACCTATGACCGGTACGGGCGCCTGGTAGAACGTAAAGACCCGGAAGGTAACATCACCCGCCTTGAGTACGGAGACAACACTATAAGCAAGCCTACCCGGATAACCGATCCGGAAGGAAACGGGTTATCCATGGAATACGACCCCCTGGGCCGGCTAAAAGCCTTACACGGGCCGGCAGGCGCCTATTACTTGAGTTATGACTCAAGGGATCGCCTCACCCATCTCCAGGACCCGGAAGGCGGGATAACCCGCTTCCAGTACGACTACTTGGACAATATAACAGGCCTCATTCAGCCGGAAGGCTACAATGCAGAAACAGACGGCGGCCCGGCCTACACCTTTGTTTACGACGCCTTAGACCGGGTGACCCAAATGATAACCCCCTTAAAAGAAGTCCATGCCTTGCAGTACGACGCTTTTGGCAACCTGGCTAAAGAAATCAACCCCAATTACTACGACCATGAAACCGGTGACGGATGGGGTATAACCTACGAATACGACGCCGACAACCGCCGCATCAAGACCGTCTATCCTAACGGCGGGCAGGCGCGCCTCAAATACGATCCGGCGGGTAATGTAATAAAAAGCATAGACCCCAACCACTATGACTCTTCCAGCGACGACGGCCCCGGCATGAGCTACTCTTACGACCAGCTAAACCGTCTCACCGGCATCTACGACCCGGAAGGCAACTTGATTAAATCGTTTACCTACGATTATGACGGGCGTATAACCGAAGAAACTGGTGCCAGAGGCTACTCCACCCTCTACTATTACAACTGTGCCGGCTGGCTCACCGAAAAGCGGGTGCCCTTAGAAGAAAAAGAAGGAAAAATACTCTACCGGGTCACCTGCTATACCCACGATTTATGCGGGCGCGTGGTGGAAGAGAAACGCTCCGGTCAGTACGTAGCTTTAGGGCAATACCCCGAAAGCTGGCATATCATAAACTACCGCTATGACGGAAACGGCCGGGTAACCGGGATAAACGATTCCTCCGGTGCCTCAATCCAGTACACCTACAACTTCGAGGGCAGGGTAACCCGGGAGAAAGTAAAGATAAACGCCGAGAAATATCACACTACCCGCTACAGCTACAACCACCGCGGCCAGGTAACCGGTGTCAGCCGGGTAATAGACGGGGAAGACTTAACCGATCAGAAAAAAGGTAAAGTGACCGCGGAAACAAAACTGGAATACGATAAAAATGGCAACCTGGTCCGCAGGATCAGCCCGGAAGGATATGAAGCCCGGTATCACTATGATTCAGTCGGGCGCCTGGTAAAAGTAGAAGAGCCGGTGGAAGCAAAAGACCTGGAGCTGCCCCACAAGGTAAAAGCCCTGCCCGGCGCGGTATTTACCCGCACTACCACGTTTGCATACGACGCCGCGGGCAACCTCATCAAAGCCACCGACTGCAACGGAAACAGCGTGCACTTAGAATACGACGCCTTAAACCGGCGCATCCGGGTAACCGACCGGGAAGGCGGAACCGCCAGGTACTTCTACGACCTATCAGGCAACCTGACCCGCATAGTGGCCCCGGAAAACTATGACGCTGAAGCCGACGACGGGCCCGCCTCGCAATTTAGCTACGACCACTTAAACCGCCTCCTGGAAGCAGTCGACCCGGAAGGACACATCAGGGTGCGGCACGTCTACAACCGCTATGGGGAGCTAATAAAGCGCATAGAAGCCGCCGGTTACGTCTCAGCAGACACCGACGAAGAAAGAAGGGGGGTAGAATACACCTACGACATAGCCGGACGGGTAAAAGAAGTAAACACCCCGACAGGGGTAAAACATCAGCTGGATTACAACGCCCTGGGCCACATCACCGAAATAAAAGACGGGGAAGGCAGGGACACCCGCTTTGAGTTAGATGAGTGGGGCCGGGTAACCAGAGTAATAATGGCCGACGGCATCGAAGAGAGATACCAGTACGACCACTTCGGCAACGTAACCCGGTCCACAGATGCCAAAGGCAGCGTTACCGTGCACCACTACAACAGCTTAAACCGCCCGGCACAAACCATAGATCCCCTGGGGCAGGTAACATATTACGGCTACGACCTGGAAGGCCGGCTCACCTCCCACGTAGACCGTGTAGGCCGGGAGATCAGGCTCACCTACAACCGCGACCACCGGGTAACGGGCGTAATGGAAGAAACTACACCCTTGAGGCAGTTTAAGTACGGCCAGGACGGCAGCCTGGTGCAGGCGGTGGCGGGGGATATGGCCTATGAATATAAATATACGCCGGGTTATTTATTAAAAGAAAAGAAAATGAACGGCAAAACCGCCCTGCGGTATTCCTACAACGCAAACGGCAAAATAACCGGCATGAAAGATCCCTCCGGCCAAGAGACCAGGTACCGCTACGATCTGGCCGGCAGGCTGGCGCAGGTGAAAGACAGCGGCAGGGTAGCCGCCCGCTACTCCTACCACCCCGACGGTACCAGGGCGGGGATAGAATACGGCAACGGGATAAAGGTGAGCTACGGGTACGACCCGGACAAAAACTTAACCTCTCTGGAAGCCCTGGGAGCCAACCGGGAAAACATATTCAGCGCCACCTACTACTACGACAACAACGGCAACCAGGTGCAGAAAAAAGAAAACGGTGCGCTTACCCAATACAACTACGACAGCCTCGACCGTCTAGAGGAGGTAATCTACTCCGGCGGGGAGAAAGAAATCTTTAGCTACGACCCCGCGGGCAACCGCCTGAGCCGAAGCAAGGCAGGCAGCTTGACCGAATACCTCTATGATGCAAACAACCGCCTGGTGGAGAAAAAAGAAGGCGGAATGATGGCCCGGTTCGAGTACGACAAGAACGGCAACCTGGTAGAAGAGTCCTCGCCGGAAGGCAAGAGGGAATATAAATACGACAGCCTTAATTTCCTGACTGAAGTAGCCAACCCGGACGGCAGCTACCAGAAAAACTACTACGACCCGGAAGGCCTGCGGGCAGCAGTAGATGAAAACGGCAGCTTAAGCCGCTTCCTCTTCCACAAGGGGCTGGTGGCGGCAGAATCCGATGACAAAGGCGAACTAAAGAACCGCAACATCTGGGGCCACCACCTGCTGGCCCAAAGCAGGGGAGAGGGGCTTAACTACTACCTGCAGAACTACCACCACGATGTGGTTGCCTTAACCGGAGAAAACGGGGAAGTGTTCAACCGCTACGACTACGACGCGTTTGGCAATGTGCTGGAAGCAGAGGAAACGGTGTCCAACCGGTTTAAATACAGCGGGGAGCAGTACGATGGTATAACGGGGCAGTATTACTTGCGGGCCCGCTTCTATAATCCGGTGCTGGGCAGGTTCTTCCAGGAAGACAGCTACCGGGGAGACGGGTT
>CAYODA010000033.1:0-15136 GCA_964402625.1 uncultured Syntrophomonadaceae bacterium
GCTTCGTGACGGCCAGGTTATTCACGAGGGCAGGCTGGCATCTTTAAAACGATTTAAAGATGATGTAAAAGAAGTGGTTGGCGGTTACGAGTGTGGTATACTTCTGGAAGGTTTCAACGATTTAAAAGAAGGAGATGTCTTGGAAGCTTACACTTATGAGGAAGTAAGACCGTAAGATTATTATATTTATAGGGGGCCCTTTTATGAGTAATGACAGGATAAAGCGGGTGTCCGGACAGATCAAAAAGGAAATAAGCGAACTGATAAGAGAGCTTAAAGACCCGAGAATATCTCCTGCGGTTACCAGTGTAACTGAAGTGCAGGTTTCCAGGGATTTACGGCATGCATGGATATACGTAAGCGTGCTGGAAGACAAGGAAAATGATGCGGCTGAAGAGGAAAATGAAAAAGAAGACCCGGTGAGCGTTTTAGATAAAGCCAGTGGATTCATCAGGACCGAACTGGGTAAAAGAATACGTATCAAACATATACCTGAATTGCACTTCATGCCTGATTCATCCATAGCTCACGGGGCCAGGATAGACCAGGTTTTAAAATCACTAAAAGAAGACGGAGAAGAATAAGATGGTGGTCTATGAAAAGATACGGGCTATCATAGATAAAAATGAGCATTTTAATATAATCTCGCATACCATGCCCGACGGGGACAGTATCGGCTCCATGATAGCCCTTGCTGAAGCACTAAAACAAGAGAATAAAAATGTGTCGGTTTATTCCATAGACGGAATTCCCCGCAAGTACGGTTTTATGGATAAAGGGGATACATTTGATGAAGTGCAGGGGCCGTTGAACAGTGTTTTTTTTATACTGGACTGCAGTGACCTGAAGAGGACAGGGGCAGAACCCGGGGTTTTTGAAAATTGTCGGGAAATCATTAATATTGACCATCACGTTACCAACGAGTATTTTGGCACGGTAAACCTGGTGGATCCGGATGCTTCTGCCACCGGGGAGATACTCTTCTCTCTGCTTCATGGGTTGAACTTTTCTATTAACAGGCATATTGCAGAAGCCTTGTATACGGCAATCATTACCGATACCGGTCTTTTTAAATACGAAAATACTTCCAGAGAAACTTTCCGGGTGGCAGCTCAACTCCTGGATTACGGAGTAAATCCCGGTATGGCACAGAAAATTTTTGACGAGTACCCTTTAAATTATCTTTTGTTGCTAAAGCTGGCTTTGAGTACCCTGGAGCTGTGGAGTTCCCAAAGAATTGCATGTTTAACTATCAGTGAAGAAATGAGGCTGCAGTGTGGTGCTTCAATGGAAACTTTAGAAGGGATAGTTAACTACGCCAAAAATATAGAAGGCGTGGAAATAGGGATGCTGATCTATGTTAACAGCCAGGGGGAAGTTAAAGTAGGTTTGCGCTCTAAAAACGCCGATGTCAGCCAGATTGCCGCACACTTTAGCGGCGGCGGTCATAAGAAGGCCGCAGGTTTTAAAGTACAGGGTAATCTATCTTCTGTTAAAGATGAAGTTCTGAAAATTGCACATGAATTAATTCAATAATAAGAGGTACTTTTATGCACGGATTTCTTAACATAATCAAGCCTCCCGGTATGACTTCGTTTGATGTAATCAGGTTCCTGAAAAAAGAAAAAGGAAAGTTAAAAATTGGACATACCGGTACGCTTGATCCAGGAGCAGCCGGGGTACTTCCTTTGTGCCTGGGGAGAGCTACCAGGGTGGCGGAATATATAACCGGCACTGTTAAAAGGTATCGTGGGGAAATCACCCTGGGTATAGTTACAGATACCCTGGATGGTGAGGGTGTAGTTCTGCAAAAAAATAAAACCCCCGCACCTTCAAAAGAAAAGCTGGAAGAAGTTTTTGCTTCACTTACCGGGGTGATTAAGCAGGTGCCTCCAAGGTATTCGGCAGTCAAGGTAAAAGGAAAACCTCTCTACGAATACGCCCGGGAAGGGGAAGAGGTTAAAGCTGCCAGCCGGGAAGTTGAAGTATATTTTTGGAAGGTAGAAGAAATTATACCGGGAGATTTCCCCCGGGTTTTATTTGAAGTGGAATGTTCTTCAGGAACTTACGTTCGTTCTCTGGCCATGCAGGCAGGTGAAAATTTAGGCTGTGGAGCTTATCTCTCTTTTTTGTTAAGGGAAAAAAGTGGTCCTTTTACCCTGGAAGATGCCGTTACCCTTGAACAGCTGAAAGAAGCAGACAGGCAGTCCGTAAAAAAATATTTGATTTCCATAGAGCATGGAATTAGTTTTATGCCGGAAGTAACGGTAAAAGAAGAAGGTTTAAAACTTTTAAATAACGGCAACGAATTAGAACCTGCACACCTGGAAATAGAGGAAATTCTTAAGGGAATAAATCTGGCCGAAGAAAAAGGTCCTTTCAGGATATACGATCCCGAAAAAAGTCTTCGGGCAATCGGTTATTGGCAGAAAAAAGGTGATCGCCTGAAATTAAGACCGCATAAAGTACTCTTTGGGGGATAGGCAACAGGAGGAAACAATAATGGAAAAATTCTATGGAGCAAACAGATTGCCGGATAAATATAAAAACAATGTAGTTTTAGCCCTGGGAAACTTTGACGGGGTGCACCTGGGACACCAGCGGGTCATAGAAAACGCCATTGGAATGGCGCGGAATCTAAACTGCCTTGCCGGTGCACTTATTTTTCATCCCCATCCGGTAAAAGTTCTAAACCCTGACAGGGCATTTCCCCTGATAACCGATCTGGAAACCAAGACAGAGCTGTTGGAAAAACTGGGACTGGATTTTATTGTTGTAGAGCCATTTGACCGCCAGTTGGCAGAGATGTCCCCGATTAGTTTTATAAAAAGTTATTTTGAGGAAATAATAAAAGTAAAGGGTATAGTTGCCGGTTACGATTATACTTTCGGTCATAAGGCCGGAGGCAATAAGAAGCTTTTGGAAGAATGGGGTGGACGTAACCAGGTAACTGTCTCCATCTGTTCACCTATAATGGTAGAAGGGGAGCCGGTAAGCAGTTCGATTATAAGAAAAAAGATCAAGGATGGAGAAACGGAAAAGGCAGCCAGGCTCTTAAATTACTATTTTTTCAGGAAAGGCCCGGTAGTGCCGGGTAGCGGTAGGGGCAGGCACCTGGGTTTTCCTACTGCCAACCTGGAAGTATCACCGGAACTTCTTTTGCCGGGTGAAGGGGTTTATCTAACACTGGTTCAAGTGGGAAGCAGTACTTATTTTGGCGCTACCAATGTAGGTCGTTGTCCAACCTTTGCTGCAAACGATATTACTGTAGAAGTAAATTTATTGGATTATACGGGAGATCTATACGGTCAATGGCTAACCCTTTATTTTATAAAAAAAATAAGGGAGGAAAAAGCTTTTTCTTCAGGCGAAGAATTAAAACTACAGTTAAAAAGCGATATAGAACAGGTAAGGAAAATGTCTCAACACATCATAGATGAATCATTTTTAAAAGTAAATTAGATATTTCTATGGCAACAAACATAATAGCCAAAACATCCGTAAACAGGGTGTCGATAAAATTCGGGAATATTTACATTAAAAATTCTTTATGTTAAAATAAACTGATGGCAAGAAGAGCCAAGGGCTGGGTATAGCGAACTGCTCCCGACGTTATACACGGCTCCTGGTACTAAAAAAACAAAGGGAGGAAGATCAGGTGTTAACGCAGGAAAAAAAACGAGAAATAGTAAACACTTACGGAACACATGAAAATGATACCGGTTCACCGGAAGTGCAAATTGCGCTACTGACTGAAAGGATTAACCACCTAACCGGTCATCTAAAAAGCCACCCCAAGGATAACCATTCGCAGAGGGGCCTTCTAAAAATGGTAGGTAAAAGGAGAGGGCTTTTGAACTATTTAAAAGACAATTCTCCGGAAAGGTACCGGTCAATTGTAAGCAAACTGGGCCTGCGGAAATAAGTTTGTACTGTTTACTTTAAAAGCGGGGTGGAAACCCCGCTTTTAATAAATGAATCTTAAATAAAGGGGGTATGTTATAATTTGGAATCTTTTAATCTAGAACTGGCAGGCAAAACACTAACCATAGAAACTGGAGAAGTAGCCAAGCAGGCTGATGGAGCGGTGATGGTACGTTACGGCGATACCGTCTTGCTGGTAACTTCTACTGTTTCCGATGAACCCAGAGACGTAGATTTCTTACCGCTTACCGTGGATTACGAAGAAAGACTTTATGCCGTGGGCAGGATACCCGGCGGCTTTATTAAGCGAGAAGGTAGGCCTACGGAGAAGGCTACGCTGGCGGCCCGCCTTACCGACAGGCCACTAAGACCCTTGTTCCCCAAGGGAATGCGTAATGGCCTTCATATTGTCACTACAGTGCTTTCCGTAGATCAGGACTGTCCTCCTGAACCGCTTTCCATCCTGGGAGCATCGGCAGCCCTTTCTATTTCCAAAATTCCTTTTGAAGGGCCTGTTTCAGCCGTCCAGGTAGGCCTGGTAGACGGCGAGCCCGTAGTTAATCCTACAGTTGAGCAGATGGAAAATAGTAAACTCGACCTGGTAGTAGCAGGGACCGAAGAGGCTATCATGATGGTAGAAGCTGGAGCCCAGGAAATCAGCGAGGAAATGATGCTGGAAAGCCTGGAAAAAGGACATGAGGAGATTAAAAAAGCCTGCAGGTTCCAAAAAGAGATACAAGAAAAAGTCGGGGAACCTAAAATGGAAGTCCTGGAAAAAGAAGAATATTTGTCAGAAGAGACCAGGCAGGCTGTAGAAAATGAAATAGCCGAAAAAATTAAAGAAGCCCTGCGTATTGAAGAAAAACAGGAGAGAGAAGAAAAGCTGGACAGCATAAAAAAAGAGGTAATAGAAAGATACCTGGAGGAATATCCCGAGAGTGAAAATGAATTAAAGCAGATCTTTGAGGCTACTTTAAGAGAGAACCTTAGGAGCATGGTGTTGAAAGAAAAAATAAGGGCCGATGGAAGAAAGCCTGAAGAAATAAGGGATGTTTCCTGCAAAGTAGGTATATTGCCCCGGACGCACGGCTCTTCGCTTTTTACCAGGGGACAGACACAAGTATTAAACGTTTGTACTCTGGGAGCACAGAGGGACGTACAGATACTGGACGGTCTGGGTATTGAAGAGTTCAAACGATTTATACATCATTACAACTTTCCACCTTACAGCGTAGGAGAGACGGGTTTCATGCGCGGGCCCGGCAGAAGAGAAATTGGACACGGCGCGCTGGCAGAAAGGGCGCTGGAGCCGTTAATCCCGGATAATGAAACCTTTCCGTACACTTTGAGGCTGGTATCTGAAGTTGTAGAATCCAACGGTTCTACCTCAATGGGCAGTGTTTGTGCCGGCTCCCTGTCGTTAATGGACGCAGGTGTGCCTATTCCCAGGCCAGTATCAGGCATAGCCATGGGAATGATTAAAGAAGACGAAGATTACGAAATACTTTCGGACATTCAAGGTATTGAAGACTTCTTGGGTGACATGGACTTCAAAGTTGCAGGTACTGAAAATGGAATTACAGCGCTGCAGATGGATATCAAGGTAAAAGGGCTTTCCCGGGAGATAATGGAGCAGGCAATTGACCGCGCCCGTAAGGGATACCTTTTCATAATGGAAAAAATGAACGAAGCAATCAGTGCACCCAGGGAAGAACTTTCGCCTTATGCTCCCCGCATAATAACCATGCAGATAGACCCGGAAAAGATCAGGGATGTTATTGGCCCGGGCGGCAAAATGGTTAACAAGATCACTGCAGAAACCGGTGTGGAAGTAAATATAGACCCCGACGGAAAACTGTCCATAGCCTCGCCCGATGAAGAGGCAGGTAAAAAAGCCCAGGAAATTATTGAAGATCTTATTCGGGATGTGGAGACAGGAAAAACTTATCTGGGTAAAATAACCAGGGTCGAAAAATACGGGGCATTTGCAGAAGTCATGCCCGGCAAAGAAGGGCTTATTCACATCTCACACCTTGACCATCAACACGTTGGAAAAACCGAAGACGTGGTAAACGTAGGTGATGAGGTGATGGTTAAAGTAATAGGTATTGATGATAGAGGTCGGATCAACCTTTCTCGTAAAGAAGCCATGGAAAGGCCTGCTGACAAGGGTCCGCCGGATAAAGGTGGCTCACCTGACAAAAGAGGTGGCCCCCCGAACAAAGATAAAAATAAAGACAGGGATAAATCCAACACCCGAAAAAAAACATAAACCTTATGGTTTATGTTTTTTATTTAATGAATTACTTTACCTCTCACTGGGGGTATTTTCTGAGTAGTAGTAAGTCAAATAATTATTTTGGAATATGCAACTAAGCCCAAACATATGTATTTAAAAAAAGAGGTTGTTGTTTAGACTTGATTTTTAAAGAAAAAAAACAGTTTAGTTTCTCCCTGTTTATGCTGCTACTTCTTTTTACGGCAGCTTTTTTACTGCACGGGTATTTTCAGACGGCTGATACCCCGGAAGAGGTATATTATGTAGATACGGCAGAAAAAAAAGTGGCTTTTACTTTTGAAATACTGTGGGAAAAAGGATACCTGGATGAGACCTTGCAGTTGCTGGAAAAAGAGAATCTAGAAGTAACATTTTTTTTAACAGGAGAATGGCTCAATAAGAACAGCGAAAGTGTGGATGATATTTTAAATTACGGCCACGATATAGGCAATCACTCCATGTCTCACCGTTCCTTTATTCTTATGTCCCAGGGGGAAATCAGGCAAGAAATTGATTCATTTACTCAGCTACTGGAAGAAGAGCACGATTACATGGCTCATATGTTTCGACCTCCTTTTGGTGAATACAATAACCTAATAGTACAAACAGCAGCTCAAAAAGGTTATACCACGGTTTTATGGTCAATAGAATCATTGGATCACGTTTTAGAAGATGCCGGCAAAGTTAAGGAACGCATTGAAAAGCAGTTGCACCCTGGAGCCATTATCAATTTCAGGGTAAATTCAAAGGAATCTTACTTGTCTCTGCCAGGCATAATTAAAGAAATAAGGGAAAGGGGATATGAAATTGTAACTCTTCCTTCGCTGCTGGAAAAATAATAAATTATCAAAGACTTCGGTAAATATTTATTCAGGAGGTGATAAGTGATCGCTTTCAGCAGGATAAGAAGATTATTATTTAAAGTGTTACTGCCGGGAGCTTTACTGGTTATCATAATTGTATTAATTGTCTATTTTACTAACAGGGAGGTAAGGGTAGCCCGGGGAGTGGAATTTAACGGTGTGGAGATAGAGGGATATACTGAAGAAGAAGTGGAACGCTTGGTCAGGCATATGGCACCCCGGGAAAGCATAGTACCGTTAAATGCCCAAATTGACTACAACCAGGAGTTAATTATACCGGAAATCTTTGGCCAGGAAATTAATATTGAAAAAACTGTAACACGGATAATGGAAGCGGAATCCGGGCAAAAAGTAAAACCAGTACTGGTAGAAATAGAGCCGTCGGTGACCTGGAATGATTACCCGGCACTTCCGGCGTACAAAGGCAATTCCGCCAGAAAAGGTGTTTCGTTTATGATAAATGTGGCCTGGGGAGAAGAGTACCTGGAAGATATGCTTGCTACCCTGGATGAAGAGGGAGTAAAAGCAACATTTTTTGTAACGGGCAAGTGGGGTGAAAAAAATCCCCAGGAGTTAAGAAGGCTTTATAAAAAAGGACACGAATTAGGCAGTCACGGTTATTCAAGTGAAGATGTTATGCCAGACCTGGACTGGAAAAGCGTAGAGGAGTCCCTTTCTAAAACTAACGAGATAATTTACTCTTTAACCGGGAGGAAGCCTCAATACTTTACACCCCATATGGGTGAGTATAACCACATGACCCTGGAGCTGGTATACCGCCACTCTATGAAAACTGTTCTCTGGTCACTGGATACAGTGGATTGGCAGGAGCCGGGCGTAGATCAAATGGAGCAAAAAATTCGCGATAATGTTTCCGCCGGTGATATTATGCTTATGCATCCGACCGCTGGAACTGCTGAATTACTTCCACGGGTTATACCCATATTAAAAGAAAAAGAGCTACAGGTAGTCCCCGTCGGTGAACTCCTTTCGGCACAACCTGATGCTTTACAGAATTAAAAGCAGGTGAGGGATTGTCTTTTACAAAAATGATATGTAAAGGGAAAATTATATCAACAGCAGCTTTTATCCTTTCGGGTTTGCTATTGATAACTGCCTGTTTTAACCCGCTAGAGGAATATAAAAGATACCGGTACGGGGTGGAAAAAGGGGTCAGGCTGGAAGGCAGGCCCGTAGAAAAAATGCTTGAAAAAGAGCTAAAAGAGATGGTAGCCAGGTGGGCTTTTATACTTAAAGAACCCCCGCGTAGTGCATTTATAGCTCGGGATACAGGAGAGGTTATCCCTGAAAAGGAAGGAAAATTTGTTCATGCTTCATTAACGGTAAAAGAAGTACTGGAAGCCGAACCGGGGAGTAACGTAGAGGTTCAAAGGGTAAGAGTTGCCCCGGAAAAAACTGCTGAACTTTTAAATAGTATAGAAGAAACTGTAGGATATTATCACACTTATGTCAGCGGAGGAAGCGGGAGAGTGGAAAATGTAATACTTGCTACCAGGGCACTGGACCGGGTTTTACTTTCTCCGGGAGAAACTTTTTCTTTCAATCAAACTGTAGGACCGCGCACCATGGAGAGGGGTTATAGACTGGCGCCAATAATAGTAGGTAACTCCGTGGTTCCGGGCAGGGGAGGTGGCATCTGCCAGGTTTCTTCCACCCTGTATAATGCCGTGCTGCAGGCGGAACTGGAAGTAGTGGAAAGAAGTCCGCACAGCAGGTCAGTGGATTACGTCCCTCCAGGCAGGGATGCTACCGTAAGTGACTTTATTGATTTTAAGTTTAAAAACAACACTAACAGCTACCTTATGATTAAAACATCAGCCCCGGGTTCCATGATTAGCGTTAGTATTCTCAGCAGTTAACAGAAAAGAAAGGAAAACTTGACAGGCACAAGTTCCCGGTATAATCTAAAGAAAACATGCAAAACAGGAGACTGATTTATGGCCAAGGTTAGAGTTGAAATTCAAAGAATGGAAAAAGCCAGAGATCTTCCTTTGCCCGGCTATATGACGGGAGGAGCATCCGGGATGGATGTTTATGCGGCAGTTAGTGAGAAGACACTGATAGCATCCGGGGAAATAGTAACTATCCCGGCAGGTATTAAAATGGCTTTACCTCCAGGGTACGAAGTACAAATCAGGCCAAGAAGTGGGCTGGCAGCCAGGCACGGTATTACCGTGATAAATACGCCAGGAACTATAGACAGTGATTACCGCGGTGAAGTAAAGGTAGCCCTGATCAATCTGGGCAAGGAAAATCATTACATAAATCGAGGTGACCGGATTGCCCAGATGGTGGTGCAGGAAATTCCCGCGGTGGAGCTTAGAGAAGTTGATTCTGTGGACGTAACGGAAAGAAATGAAGGAGGCTTTGGGCATACAGGCCATCAATAAACCCGCTATTGCCTGGTACAGAAAGAAGCCAAAGGAGGAAAAGGCATTTTGAGGATAAGTGAAATTGCCCGCAAAGAAATTGTGGACATGAATGAAGGTAGTTTTTGGGGACCCGTAGGGAAAGCGGATTTGTTAATCGACCATAATACCGGTGAAATTATATCCCTGCTACTGCTGGGGGGAAAGGGGTTCATGGGGGTAAAGCAAACGGAAGAAGTATCTATATCCTGGTCGAATGTGTATAAGATAGGAAAAGATGCCCTGATTATTAACATAAAAGAGCAATAATTTTCCCTTGGCACTTTCACAGAATACCTGGCACGGCAGGCAGGAAGTATAATTAAAACCTCCTTTGGGCAATTATACTTTTAGGAAAATTAATTATCAAAGGAGGTTTTAAATTGAGCAGGGTGGTAATAGGAGTTTTTAACGAACAGGACGCTGCGGAACAGGCAGTTAAAGAACTCAAAGGAGAAGGCTTTGAACAAGAAGTTTCATTAATAGCTAAAGACGACAGGCAGACCAACCAGGAAGAAACGGGCGCTGAAGTAGTTTCCTTGGAAGAACAGGATTTGTCTGAAGGAACTGTAACCGGTGGTGTTATAGGTGGGGTTGCCGGCCTGCTTGCCGGAGCAGGTGCCCTGCTTATTCCCGGTATCGGTCCGGTTATAGCCGCAGGACCCCTGGCTTCAACACTAACAGGGATTGTTACCGGGGGAATAGCCGGGGGATTAGTAGATTACGGGGTGCCGGAAGAAAGGGGAGAGTATTATGAAGAGCAGGTGCGCCAAGGCAGTATTCTCATTACATTAAGATCTTCCGACGAGAATGTAGAAGAAGCAGCTTCCATAATGCGCTCACACGGTGCGGAAGACGTGGAATCACATGTTGCGGGATAGTTTATCCCCAGGTTGTTCCGCTTCAGAAATACCTTAATGAGATACAATGCAAACGAATTTGAATTTACAAAGAGCTTTGTGATGCCCGGGAAGAGTTACCCGGGCATCACTACTTGGAAAACCGCTTGCATGGTGCGGTTTTTTTTAACTTAAAAAGGGTCTGCATCATATACTGAAATAACAAGATACCGGGTGAGGTGCCGGCCGATGAATGCTTTAACTACCATGCGTAATTTACCCGTATTAATATGCGGCGGGGACAAAAGAGAAGTGGAACTATTTCATATCTGGGACTCCCAGGGTTTCTTGGTCAAAACTGCAGGCCTGGAAGATAGTAATATCCCCCAGGAGAAAAAAGTTGCGCTGCCTACAACAGAAAATTTTAATGTAATCATTTTGCCTATTTGGGGTATAGACAGCAGGGGAAATATTAACACCAAAGTTTCTGGTAATTCAAAGGTGCTAAACATTCTTTCCTTAATATTGAACACCGGCAGAAAACCACGTCTGGTATTAACCGGCTCTGTAGCTGATGTTGTTCGTAAAAAGACTTCACCAGATATCAGGTACATACTAACTTCTCAGGATGAAGAGCTGGTTTTACTGAATTCTATTCTAACAGCTGAAGGGGTCATCTACCATGCCCTGGGGGATTCAGATAATTCTTTATACGGAAGCAATGTACTGGTACTGGGAATGGGGAGATGTGGAACTTCCCTGGCGTTAAGATTGCAGGGACTGGGAGCTGAAGTAAAGGTTGCTGTAAGAAATCAGGCCAGGTGTGCCCTGGCAGATAGCTACAAACTTAACCCGGTTTTGATAGAACACCTGAGTGATGAAGTCAAAAACACGGATATAGCAATAAATACCATCCCGGACCTTATACTCACCGGAGATGTATTGAAGCACTTTAAAAAAAGCGCACTGATCCTGGATATTGCTTCGCATCCGGGAGGAGTAGATTTTAAAGCAGCAGAAAAAATGGATCTTAAAGCCAGGCTTCTTCCCGGCCTCCCCGGGAAAATTGCTCCCCGGGCTGCAGCTATTAATCTCGCCCGGGTTTATAGCAGAATTATTAAGGCAAATCTGGGGTTTGTGGAGGAGGAAGGATGCAAATGAATTTAAAAGGTAAGAAAATTGGAGTGGGAATAACCGGATCTCACTGCACACTTCAAGAAATAATACCCGTGCTGGAAGATATGGTAAGGCAGGGAGCCGTTATCTACCCTGTTGTTTCTCCAGCGATTATGGAAAACGATACACGGTTTGGTGCTGCAAAAAAATGGCTGGAGCTTATAGCAGGAATTGCCGGGAGGGAACCCTTTAAGAGCATAGTGGAAGTAGAGCCTATAGGTCCGTACGGCTCCATGGATGCAGTGGTAATACTGCCGTGCACGGGAAATACCCTGGCCAAACTATCCGGTGGTATAACTGATACGGCGGTTCTTATGGCAGCCAAAGCCCAGCTAAGAAACCAGGGACCTGTAATACTGGCGATATCGACAAATGATGGGCTGGGTATAAATTTAAAGAGCCTGGCAAATGTACTTAACACTAAAAATGTATACCTGGTCCCCTTTTACCAGGATGATCCGGAAAGCAAACCTAATTCCATAACATCCAGGCTGGAACTGGTTATACCAGCAGTTAAATCCGCTTTACAGGGTAAACAGATTCAGCCCCTGTTAAGTATCGGAGAAAATAAATAATATCAGTTGGAGGAAAAAAAACTTTAACATAGAAGTAAATAAAACTGAAAGAATATTAAAGGTGCTTGTTTAAAAAATTAGAATATAACAACACAATCAAAGCACATACTGTTATAGACATTAGTTTTCAGGAGGTGTAATCTTTTGAAGAACCCATTTGGACCACTAATAACTGCAATGGTGACTCCCTTTGACGAGCAAGGTTATCTTCAATTGGAAACAGCCGTGGAGCTGGCTCAAAAGATCGGAGAGAATGGTTCCGACGGCATTGTACTTGCCGGAACTACCGGGGAATCACCCACCCTTTCTAAAGAAGAGAAGCTTGAATTAATACATAAGGTGGCTGGTAATACCAGTGGAGTTCATATAATTGCAGGAACAGGAAGCAATAATACTGCAGAAAGTATCAAGTTAACCAGGGAGGCGGAGAAAGCAGGGGCAGACGGCATAATGCTGGTAGCTCCTTACTATAATAAACCGCCACAGGAAGGGCTTTATCAACACTTTAAAGAGATTGCCGGGGCAACTTCTCTCCCTGTTATGATTTATAACATTCCCGGTAGAACCGGTGTCAATGTATCTCCAGAAACGGTAATTAGCCTTTCTCAGGTAGATAATATTGTAGCGGTGAAGGATGCCACCAAGGACCTGGAACAAACAGCAGAAATTTGCAGGCGAACCGGGGATGACTTTGCCTTGTATAGCGGCGATGATTCTGTAACCATGCCCGTATTAAACGTGGGAGGCTACGGTGTGGTCAGCGTAGCTGGCAACCTGGCTGGAAATAAAATCAAAGAAATCATTGATATGTATCACCGGGGTAATAATAAAGAAGCGGTTGCCAGATTTCACGAAATGGTGCCCCTGTTCAAGGCGATGTTTTGGAGTACCAATCCCATTCCGGTCAAGGAAGCTCTTCGCCTGGCCGGTTACAGGGTAGGGGCTCCCAGGCTGCCTTTAACGGAAATGCCGGAAGAGAGCAGGGAACAGTTATACCGGTTGTTACAAGGATACAATCTGATTGATTAGTCTTTTAACCGCAGGCAGCCCCCTGTTCTTGTCTTAGTGTAAGCAATATAGAAATTTATTTGCTTATAAATAGTTACTAGTGTAATATAAACAGGGATACACTAATAGTATCTCTTTATTCTTTTTTAAGTGTCTTCAAGCTTTTATGCAGAGGCATAATAACATATATAACAGCAGAGGTGGTAGACTATTGGCCAGACGTAAAAAACAAAACAAAGTACAGATCGTTCCTCTCGGTGGTGTCGGGGAAATTGGCAAGAACATGTTTTTAATCAAGTGCAACGATGAGATGCTGCTGCTTGATGCCGGGCTGGCTTTTCCGGAAGAGGAAATGCTGGGTGTCGACGTGGTTATACCTGATTATTCATACCTGATGGATAATAAAGACAAGTTAAAAGGTATTGTATTAACCCACGGCCACGAAGACCACATAGGTGGTCTTCCGTATATTATGCCGCACCTGGATGTTCCTTTGTGGGGAACCAAGTTAACCCTTGGCCTGGTAAAAGCCAAGATGAAAGAGTTCCCAAACATAAAAGGGCTCTCGTTAAACGAAATAACTCCCGGGAGCCAGTTAAAGCTCTCCTCAAACTTCCACCTGGAGTTTTTTAGAACCAATCACAGCATACCGGATTCGGTGGGAGTGATTATAAATACTCCCGCCGGGATAGTGGTATACACCAGTGATTTTAAATTTGATCAGACACCGGTTAACGGGTTGATAACCGATTATCACACTTTAGGTGAACTGGGAAAAAGAAATGTTCTGGCAATGCTTTCAGATAGCACCAATGCCGATCGCCCGGGCTATACCCTTTCAGAAAAAATCGTGGGAGGCACCATTGATGAGATATTCAGGCAATCCCGGGGCAGGATTATTGCAGCTACTTTTGCTTCTAACCTGCACCGCATACAACAGATAATTGATGCGGCTGTAAGGTATAAACGTAAAATTGGCATTACAGGCAGAAGTATATACAATGCTACCAAGATTGCCATGTAGCTGGGCTATCTGCATGTACCTAAGGGATTTCTTATGGAGGTGGAAAAACTCGACGATTTGCCTCCGCAGAAGGTGGTTCTCATAACCACTGGAAGCCAGGGAGAGCCCATGTCAGCACTGACCAGGATAGCCAATTCTGAACACCGCAAACTGGAAATAACGCCCGGAGATACCGTTGTAATTGCAGCTTCCCCCATTCCGGGTAATGAAAAGTTGATTTCCCGGACCGTGGATAAACTTTTTAAACAGGGTGCGGATGTTTACTACCATTCCCTTTCCGGGGTACACGTTTCTGGACACGGTAGTGCAGAAGAACTAAAGCTCATGCTAAACATGGTAAAACCCAGGTACCTTATACCGGTGCACGGGGAGTACCGGCACCTGGTTCAGCACGCTAAAATTGCTGAAGACATAGGTATGCCCAGAAAGAACGTATTTGTGGTAGAAAACGGAACTATAATGGATTTCACCCCCAAGTCTGGCAAAGTGACCGGAAATATTTCTGCGGGCAAAGTAATGGTGGACGGCCTGGGAATTGGCGACGTAGGTAATGTGGTATTAAGAGACAGAAGGGTTTTATCGCAGGACGGAATCGTGGTAGTGGTGGTTGGATTAAAGGAAAAACAGCTGGTCTCGGGTCCCGAAATAGTTACCAGGGGTTTTGTCTATGTAAGAGAATCGGAAGACATGCTGGTAGAAGCCAAATCACTGGTAGAGAATTTATTATTAAAAATGAATGAGAAAAAATTAAATGATTGGAACATAATCAAGGGAGAAATCAGAGAGAGAGTTAACAGGCTGTTTTGGGAAAAAACCGGCCGAAATCCAATGATTCTGCCGGTGATTATGGATATAGAAAGTTAAAATTGATCTTGTATGGACAGTAAAATATTTTTAATATGATATCATATTATTGGGAAGGAGATTAATTAAAGTAGTAGAATACCTTATATAGAGTTTTCTATTTATAGTACTTTGCATCATATTCTTCAGTACAATGTAGTAGTTATTACTAAACAA
>CAYODA010000034.1:0-6233 GCA_964402625.1 uncultured Syntrophomonadaceae bacterium
CCAAATAGTAAAGCAGTAATACCCAGTGCACCCATAACCATGTTTACCGTGTCGGGGACCCTGACAGAGACAGCCATCTCTTTGCTTTCTCCGGGCCGGAGTTTCCACTCCAGGGTTTTCCCGCCATCGGATGTCCTGTCCGCGTTGTGGTCTACGGGTTCTACAGGCAGAGTCAGCACAAAAGAGGTCTCGGAGAGCGCCTGGATGGCGATCCTGTCAAACAAGTCATTGTTTGACAGGAAATCACCGGAGACCTTTCCGGCAAAGTGGTAGGTGTTAAATAAAAACCCTTCTTCTTTTTCCAGGTTAAAATCGCTTTCTGCCGCGGGGGAAATCCCGCTCATCTCTTCCCAGTTGCCATCCAGTGAATCGAGGTGGCGGCTGGCCCTGATCCCGGTTTTACCGTTTTCCCTGAATTCTTCCGGGGAAAAACCCTCCTCTTTAGCGGCTTTTTTTATCTCTTCTAAATTGAAATCTGTTGCTGCTTCTATCCACTCCAGGGTGGATTCTTCGGCTGCTGCGGAAAGTTCCAGATCACCGCTACCGTCCCGGTTAACAGTCAAATGTATTTCGGACTCCACGCACCCGGTAAGTACTGAAGGAAAGAGAAGCAGCACGACTGCCAGGATACCTCTTATAAATAACAGGTTTGACACTTTTGGCATGGAACTCTCCTTCCCTCCTTCCCTCCTTCATTCCTTCTTTCAGTTGCCACCAGATTATACCATATATTCGTTTTCTTTACCTGTAGTTTTTGTGGTACTATAAGAAAAAGCGGAAAGTAAAGGAGGTTGAAATGGTGAAAATTGTTTCTGCCAGCCGTAGAACTGATATACCCGCTTTTTATGGTGATTGGTTTATGAGTAAGCTAAAGGAAGGCGGACTAATAGTGCGCCATCCCTTTAATGGAAAAGAAACGTATATCTCTTTAAAAGTGGAAGATGTGGCCTGCTTTGTATTCTGGTCCAAAAATTATGCTCCTTTTATTTCGAAACTGGAAGAACTGGAGCGCCTGGGTTATCCCTTTGTGATGCACTTTACCATTACCGGGCTCCCCCGTTACCTGGAAGAGGTAGTGCCGCCGGCGGAAGCATCGGTAGAAGTCTTTCGCCACCTCTCACGCCTCTTTTCGACGGGGCGCATAATGTGGCGCTATGATCCTGTTTTTTTAGGAAAGGAAACGGATTTCAGCTTTCATAAAGAGAACTTTGCCGGCCTGTGCCGCATGCTGGAGGGGTATACCGAACGCTGCTATATCAGCTTTGTTCATCCCTACCGGAAGGTGGAAAAAAGGTTGAAGAAAAAGGGGATTGAAATCATGGAAGCAGGTGAAGCAAGCTGCAGGGGACTGGCTTCTTCACTTGCAGATATTGCCTGGAAACACGGGATAGAGATGTACGCCTGCTGCAGCAGCTACCTGGTGGGAGATAAAGTAAAGAAAGCCCGCTGTGTCGATGCGGAGTTGATGGAGAACCTTTTTGGAATTGGTTCAGGCCTATTCCGGCGGCGTCCGAGCCGCCCGGCCTGCGGTTGCAGTGAAAGTGTAGACCTGGGCAGCTACGGGACCTGCCGCCATGGCTGTATCTACTGTTACGCCCGCGGTGGGTAGCATTCTTATTTTGTTAATTTCCTGTCTCTCATGGCAACAGGATTTTTGAAGGAATTAATCGAAAGCTATGGAAATAGAAAAATTGTGGAATGGCAAGCGGAGGGGGGTAACATCTTGGTATTTTATTCTGTTTACTTGGAAACAGGAGTAAAATCCAAAAATAAGGAGAAGGAGAGTTTTTAAATGCAGCAGGAAAGGGTGGAATTTGATAGTGGAGAATTTAAGCTTGAAGGTATCCTGGATGTGCCCTCGCCGGCTCATCTCAGCGGTGCCGGAGTGGTAGTCTGCCACCCTCACCCGCAGTACGGTGGAACCATGGAAAATAACGTGACCCGGGCTGTAAGTAAAGCTTTGGTTGACAGGGGCATACAATCCCTTCGTTTTAATTTCCGGGGTGTAGGTAAAAGCCAGGGAAGTTTTGCCCACGGTAAAGGGGAAGTAGATGACGCCCTGGCGGCACTGTCTTACCTGGCACAGCTGGAAAGTATAAACTATTTCCAGCTGGGTCTTGCAGGATATTCTTTTGGAGGGGCGATAGCCCTGGAGGCGGGGTTGCTCGAGGAGAAGGTTAAAGCTTTGGCTGCCGTTTCCCCGGCGGGTCTTCCCTCATTTACAGGCAGTACAAAACCCCGCTTTATAGTTAGTGGAGAAAAAGATGATTTAATACCGCCTTCTTCCTTATTACAGTACCGGCAAGATGTAGAAGGGGAAGGAAAAGGATCAATTAAAATCATAGAAGGAGCCGACCACTTTTGGGCAGCGCGTAAATACAGGGCGGCGGAAATGATTGCTGAATTTTTCGAGGCGTGCCTGATATAGTTGCGAATTTTCCATGGTATAACAAACTCCATGCGCAAAGAAGGAATAGCCCGGTGAAGTCTTCCTTTTTATTGTTAAAGCTGGAAGTGCTGTACTGGCTGGTAACGGGAATTACCGCGTATTTTTCCTGGCGGTCTATACTGTTTTGTTCCAGGTTGACTCTTTTGATAAATAGATTCTTTTTTTCTCTGGCTTTCTAAATAAAAAAGGATTTTTACCGGCAGGAGTGGAATTGTGATTCAAACCGGTTAAGTTTCCTTCCAACAGAAAAGATAAAAGCCAAAAACAGGTAGAGCAGTTCGGCATTTGTATTTTATTTAGCCATAAAGCTACTGTTCTAAGGGGATGAAGCTTTCCGGCCTTTTGTTTATAAATTAATTGGTAATTGAATAGTTGTTTCAGTAGCCAAAAAACCAGGGAAATGCTTAAAGGTTTTGTCAATGCCATTATAAAAGGAGGAGTTTATCCTGATTTACCTGCAGGACGTTTCTTTAAAATATCCGGGAGCTACCATGCCCGCCCTTTCCGGGGTGGAAATGAATATAGAGCAGGGAGACTTTGTTTTCCTGGTGGGTGATAGCGGCGCCGGGAAAACCAGCCTGATACGCCTTCTTTTCCGTGAAGTTATGCCCACATCAGGGAAGGTTTATTATCACGGTCGGGACACTTCACGTTTTCGCCCGAAAGAACTTTTACGTTACCGGCGCAATATAGGCGTGGTTTTTCAAGATTTTCGCCTGCTGTCACGTAAAACGGTGTTTGAAAATGTGGCCTTTACCCTGGAGGTAATGGGACGCTCCAGGGAGGAGATAAACCAAAAAGTCCCCCGGGTTTTAGAACAGGTGGGGCTTTCCCAGTACAGCCGGGTTTATCCTTCCAGGCTCTCCGGCGGTGAACAGCAGAGGGTAGGTATTGCCCGTGCCATTGTAAAGGATCCCCTTCTGATCCTGGCTGACGAGCCCACCGGCAATGTTGACCCCAATAATGCCCGTCAGATTATGGAGATGTTTAAGGAGATTAACCAGTCCGGCACTACTCTGGTGGTGGCTACCCATGCCTGGGAACTGGTAGAAGAAATGAGCCAGCGGGTAGTCTCATTAAAAGATGGCAGGGTGGTAAACGACAGCAAGATGAGGGGGGCACTCCATGTTTATTAATCTACTGCGCTATTCCCTGCGCCAGTGTTTCCAGTCCCTTTTTCGAAACCTGGGCCTGTCTCTGGCAGCAGCCGGGGTTATAGCTGTTACGCTTTTGGTGCTGGGAAGCTTCCTGCTGGTGGCAGTAAATACAGACCGGCTGGTTCAACAGATGGGTTCGGAAGTGGAAATAGGAGTATTCCTGGAAGAGGACGCCTCCTCACAGGAAGTAGAAAACCATTTGAACCAGCTGGCGGGGGTACAGGATTTTAGTTTTATTTCCCGGGAAGAGGCCCTGGAAATGATGGCCGAAGATCTCCGGGATGAGGATCTGCTGCAGGATATAGAAGGCGAGCACAATCCCCTTCCCGATGCTTTTCGGGTACAGGCCCGGGAAGCGGAGGAGGTAACCGACCTTGCAGCGCAGCTGGAAGAAATCCCCGGGGTTGAAGAGGCCAACTATGGCGGGGAGTTGCTGGAAGGGGTTCTCCGGATAACCAGGTGGATCAATGTCGCCCTCCTGGGAGGGGGCATACTACTTGCTGCAGCCGCGGTGTTTCTTATTCTTACCACGGTCAGGCTTTCTCTTCTCTACCGGTCTGAAGAAATCAGTATCATGAAATACCTGGGAGCCAGCAACTGGTTTGTGCGCCTGCCCTTCCTGTTGGAAGGGATGATTATTGGCTGGAGCGGAACCCTGGTAGCGGTGATCTTGCTGGCCTTGGGTTATTATTACCTGGCGTCTTCCACGGAGCAAATAGAGATGTTATTTGCCTGGCAGCCTGCTACGGACCCCGCCGTCCTTTATCCGGTGTGGCTGGGATTGCTGGCAGCAGGTACTATCATAGGTGGACTGGGAAGCCTGTGGTCCTTGAGAAAGTTTTTGAAAGTGTAGCTTTGTCGGCGGTATATTTTAACTTAAAAAATTTAAACTGGTTGGTTTGTGAAAGGGGAGCCTGTTATTTTAATATCAATCGGGGTATTATCCGGGCAAGGTAAAGAAAAGAAGTTATAAACAACACAGAGCCGTCAAGGTGAATAAAAGGAGGAGTGAACCTTGTCTTTCAGCCGAAAGAAGTTTGCTGTAATCCCGGTCACTATACTTTTGGTAATACTAATAATTTCCCTGGTTTCTGCAGTGTCCGGCCAGGAAAACGATGAGTGGGAAGAAGTGGAAAGAACCAGGGAAGAGATAGAAGAGCTTACGCAGAGAGTAGAAGAACTGGAATCCGCTGTACTTGAAGAAGAGAGAAAAACCCGGGAAGTAGCTGCCCGCCTGGAAGAAGTAGAAAAGAGGCTGGAGGAAGCTGAAAAAGAACTGGAGCTGGCTCAGGAAAACCTGGATGAAGTAAGAAACCGACTGGGGAAACGGGTTCGAAATGCTTACATAAACGGCGGTTTTTCTTACCTGGAAATGCTCTTTAATTCAGATGGCCTGGGTGATCTGGTGCTGCGCGTAGAATATCTGTCCCGGATCATCCGCCAGGACAATGAGTTAATTGCCGAAGTCAGGGAAGTCAGGGAACAGGAGGAACAGCGGCGGCAAGAAGTAAAACGCGATTACGAACTGGTGGAAGAACTCTATCAGGAGCACAGGGAAAGGCAGCAAAACCTGGCGGAAAGACGCGAGGAAAAAGAGGAGATGCTCTACACTGCCAAGGATGTTTTGGAAGAGAAGCTGGCCAGGATATCCACCCGGGCGGAAGCTCCGCCGGTTTACGGTGTGGTTATTGACAACCTTGGAGCCGCCCGGCCGCAGCACGGTCTGGCAGATGCCCAGCTTATGTACGAATACGAGGTTGAGGGCAATATTACCCGCTACCTTGCCCTTTTTGCCGAATTTCCATCTAAAGTTGGTCCTGTCCGCAGTGCCAGGGTACACAGCGCTACCCTGGCTATAGAAAACGACGTACTTTTTGTATACGGCGGGGCCCACCAGACGGTGCGGGATGAGCTGGCCCGGATGGGTGTCCATAGCGTGGATGCTATGCGCACTAACGGTAGTTTTTTCCGTGATAGCGGAAGAAGGGCGCCGCACAACCTGTACGTGAATCTTTCTACCCTGGGTAGAGTTCCTCCTCCTGACAGGTCGGAAATTAAACCGGTTCAGCCAGTACAGGAGGGTCAACCCGGCCAGGAGTTTTCCCTGCAGTACAACAACTTTACCCGGATAACTTACCGCTATAATGCAGCAGATAACGTATATCGTCGCTATCTCAACGGTCAGCTGCACCGCGATGCTGCCGGAAAGGTGGTAGAACCCCGCAACATTATTCTGCAGTATGCCGATTATACCCCGGATAGTATGGGAAGGCCAACTGCCGAATTGATAGGTGGAGGAAAGATTGACTTTTATTCAAACGGGAGGCACTTCAGGGGGACCTGGAGGAAAGATTCTCTGGAAGCCCCTACGCGCTTTTATTACCAGGATGGAACAGAAATTGAAATACCTTATGGAAAGACCTGGATACAAGTAGTGAAAGCCAGGTAACTCAGGAGTTGAAACCAAAATTATATTAACAGGTGGTGATGGCTATGCTACAAGGAGAAGAAACCAGGAATCTTGTAATGAAAGTGTTGCCTCATTTAAGAGAGCTTACCGGCCGGGATTTAATGGCTGCGGTTACTGACCGGGAGAAATTCCTTGCTTACGAAAAGGGAGAAAAGAT
>CAYODA010000034.1:6333-15093 GCA_964402625.1 uncultured Syntrophomonadaceae bacterium
ACAAGCTGGCCCGCAACAGTAAAATGCTGGGCTTAAATGCTTCTATTGAAGCAGCCAGGGCCGGGGAACAGGGCAAAGGTTTCATGGTAGTTGCAGAGGAGATCCAGAAATTTTCCGAACAGGCCATGAATACTTCCAACCAGATTGAAGAACTTACTACTTCTATCAACCAAAAAATAGAAGAAATTAAAGAGCGTTCGTCCAAAACTCTTTCCTGCGTGCACGAACAGGCCTCATCAACCCAGGAAATCAGTGCTTCTATAG
This sequence comes from uncultured Syntrophomonadaceae bacterium, assembly GCA_964402625.1. Taxonomy (GTDB): domain Bacteria; phylum Bacillota; class Dethiobacteria; order DTU022; family PWGO01; genus PWGO01. Next base: position 6,598 of record CAYODA010000034.1, read on the forward strand.
AAGAGCTGGCTTCTATATCACAGGAACTGGAGAATCTGTCATCCCGCCTGTAAAAACTCATTTTTGTTTAGAGGTGAGGCATGTGACGGAAGTAAAACAGGTAGAGCTGGTAGATAATTACCAGGAAGTCAGGGATAACATCATGCAATTTAGCCGGGACCTGGAAAAGGACCCTTACTTGAGAAAGTTCCTCTCTCTTTACAGGAACTGGTATTATCTACCCCAGCTGGATATGTTTGGTCCCGGCATGTTTATAGGGTACAAGAACATGAACTCGGACCGGTACGGATTACTGCAGCGGGCAGGAAGAGAACTGCAGGTAACCGGCAGGATACTGGATAGCCGCAAGGTCGGCAGGGTGTTATGCAGGTGGTTTAAGGCGGTGGAAGAGGAAGAGTACCGCTGGGAACTTTACCGCAGGCTGGTGGCCTTTTTAAAAGTAAATGGTAAGACTCCAAATAAAAGATGCAAAATCTTCTTACCCGGCTGAATAATCGTCAGGCTGAATAATCTTCAGGTTTCTATTTTGCTTTGCGGTTTTTAAAAAATCATTTTCCCCGGAGCTTAATTTTTCCCCAAGAAACTCCAGCTAAAAATTAAACTCATGCACTGGAATTAAATGAAATAATATATGATTACATACAGGCAAGCACGCAGGATCCTATGCTTTTTTTGGTAGGGAAGGATTTTCCTATGAAAATTTTAAATATTGACAACTATCAAAAGATAAAATAAAATATTAAACAAGCTGTAATTATAATCCAAGGGAGGTAGCGTGCAGCATGGAGAGTGTCTATAAGGTTATCGAGATTATTGGCACCAGCGACAAATCCTGGGAAGAAGCTGCCCGCACGGCAGTGGAAACGGCATCCCAGTCAGTAAGGGACATGAGGGTAGCGGAAGTAAAAGAGCTGGACATGAGGATGGAAGAAGGCAAGCCTGTTTTCCGGGTCAAATTAAGCGTTTCTTTCAAGTATCAGGATTAAGTATCTGACGGGGGTATACTCTATAAAAACGGGGCTCAATAAAAAGCCCCGTTTTTATATTTTCTATCTTGTTTTTTCAGTTATAGTTCACATTTAAACTCAAAAACAAGGGATAGAGAAAAATAAAATTTAAGCTACAAAACTGGAGAAGTCTGGAAAGGTATCCGGGATTCTGCGGAGAAATAATTATAATAAATTCAACAAAAAGGAGGCTGTATGGAATGGGTGTTAAAGGACTGGCAGCGCTGCTAATAATGCTGGTTTCCGTAGCGGCAACCGGGGCGGTTCACCTGGTTTTTCCCGAGGAAGAAGAAGTAGTGCCGCGGGAAGGAGTTATGGTAGCCAATTTACAGGGAGCTATAGAGGAGGGGGGCGGAATGTTTATGGCCGCGGCAATTTCGCCGCAGAGAGTGCGGGAGGTGCTTCAGCAGGCGGAAGAAGATGCTTCCGTAGGGGCGGTGGTCTTGCGTATTGACAGCCCCGGCGGCTCTGTAGCTGCCTCTCAACAAATTAGTTCTTTGATAAGGGATTTTGAGAAGCCTGTGGTTATTTCCATGGCTGATATGGTTGTTTCCGGCGGTTATTACATTTCTGCACCTGCCGACGGGATAGTAGCCCATCCCGGCACTATTACCGGTTCCATAGGAGTTATTTCTACTTTTGTAGACCTGGAAGGCTTTCTGGAAAACCTGGGCCTGGAAACAGACGTGATTAAATCCGGAGAGCATAAGGATATGTTTTCCCGTTCCTTAACAGAAGAAGAGCGGGAGCTAATGCAGGAACTTTCAGATGAAGCGTATAACCAGTTTGTGGAAGATGTGGCCCGGGGAAGAGACCTGGAGATTTCCCGCGTGGAAGAGTTTGCCACCGGGGAAATGATACTGGGCAGTAAAGCTGAACGCATAGGCCTGGTGGACAGGCTGGGCGGGGAAGAAGAAGCAGTTGAGATGGCGGGCGAGCTGGCGGGAATAGAGGATCCTGCCGTTAAGCGTTATGGGGAAATGGGTTTTTGGGATATGCTTATTTCACCCGGCTTTCAAGCGTCGTCCTTGCTGGAACACGTGGTGTTGCCTGAGGAAGTTATACTGATGGATAAAGCAAAACGCGGCGGGGAACCCCGGCTCAGGTACGAGGTCAGGTAGACCGTAACAACCAGTTAGACAAGGAAGGAGTGAAAGTATCTTGAACAATAGAGTACTGTCCTGGCTTACCGGGGTCATATCCAATCCAGTCACCACTTTCCACGAGATATCCCGGGAAAAACCGGTAGGGTGGGCCCTGGCTGTATACCTGGCTGGCGTACTGCTGGTGCTGCTTGCGCTGGATACGGGGTTTCTGTTTGCAGTATTCTGGCTCTTTTTTGCTGTTGTGGGGATAGTCATACTGGCCGGTGTGTTTCACCTGGCCGCCTTGCTGCTGGGTGGCAGGGGAGGTTATACGGGAATGGTTTGTGCACTAGGATTTGCAGGTTTTCTGTATTTTTTGATACCCCCGTTGTATCTTCTGGGAGTAACGGGAGGCATTCCTGTCCGCCTTTTGGTTTTTGCTTTTACCTTGCTGATCATGCTGTGGATGCTTATCCTTTACGCCCTGGGGATTAAAGAGAATTACCAGCTGACAGCGGGAAAAAGCGTGGTAGTGGCATTAACGCCGCTCGTACTGGCAGGTCTGTCCGGGGTGGCGGCAATTCTGCTTCTTTTAGTGGTAGTTGCATTTGTTGTAATACTGGCTGTTTAACGGTTAAATATTTTTCCTAAATAAGAGTAAATGTAAGAGCATAAGACAGCCCCTTCCTAAATAGAATCTGTAATGTAATTGTACCGTTTAAAGAAGCTTAAAAAGTTTATAAGGAAGTCATACCCCATTATACAAAATGTAAACAAGGTGTAAATATTTAAAATATAATAGTAATATGAGTAATTATTGGAAGGAGTTTTATAAAAAGGAAAAGAATTATTTATCAGGAAATTATACAAAAAGGAGGTAAGGTGTTGTTGAAAAAGGGGCTTGTCTTAGTTCTGGCAGTACTTTTATTAGTCGGACTGGTGGGGGTAACTGGTTGTGAAGGAGAAGAGGAACCGCTTGATGTCCCCGAAGAAGAAATGAATGGGGAAAACGGGGAGGAAGACGTGATGGATCCGGGGTTAGAAGAGAACGGCGTGGAGCCGGAGGGGGAACTGCCTGAGCTGGAAAACGGTGAAGAAGAAGTTGAAGACCCCACCATGGATCCCGAAGGCGAGGAAGATCCTGTACTGGAAGAAGAAGGGGACGGGGAAGATATGGAACTGGAAGATGCTGATTAAACTCCCGGGATAACCGTGCACATGGCGGAGTGGTATACCGGATGGCCGGCAAACCACTCCGTTTTTTATTAAACCGGGTTTAGTCCAGGTCCTGTCTCCAGAGGGGAAGACCGGTCTGAGTTTCAAAAACCCGGTGCAGCCTGGGCCCTTTTATCTCCTGAATGATAAATTCAGCGGCAAAGACTATAGTCCCCTTCTGCAAGTGGCCTCCACGCAGTTCCCCGTCAGGGTTGCCCAGGGCAATATGAACGTGGGCCGCAGGAGAGTTATCCCGCAAGCTGATATTGCCCTGGCAGCTAACTATTTCCAGGTTTTGGTTTAGCTCCAGGTCCTGATATTTTTGTTCCTGCTGGTGGTAGTAACTTATAACGGCTTTTTCCACCGCCCCTATAACTTCTACCCTGGCGCACTCTATCTTCTCTTTACGGGCAAATTCCTGTAAGTTATCCAAAAGGTCGCCTTTATGCGGGACTCTTCCTATCCAGGTGCGTCCCGGTTCACCGGACTGGCTCCACATGGTACTCTTCCTCCTTTTCTTCAGATCGGCGCCGGTTGCCATATCCGGGTTTCTCATGGCTATGAGATAAAAGATGCTCCCGTTATGCTGCCGGTGCCGTATTTGCTGTATTACCTATCAATTAGAAAAACCCCGTTTTCTTGAACCGGTTTCCCGTCCAGGTAGATTTTACCTCCCCGGCGCAAGTCTTTAATCATATCCCAGTGTACCGCGGAATCGTTTTGACCGCCTGCTTCCGGGTAAGATTTACCCAGGGCCAGGTGAATGGTACCCCCTATTTTTTCGTCAAACAGTGTATCTTTGGAGAATCTCTCAATGCCGTAATTGGTGCCTATCCCGAATTCACCTAATCGGCAGGCCCCGGGATCGGTTTCTATAACCTGCTGTAGCAGTTCCTGATTTTTGTCCGCGGTTGCTTTATCTACTTTTCCCTCTTTAAATTCCAGGTAAACGTTATGAACCTCTTTGCCCTGGTAGATGGCGGGAAAATCGTATGTAATATAACCTTCAGCGCTATCTTCCACCGGGGAGTAAAAAACTTCTCCGTCGGGCATGTTGTGTTCTCCGTCGCACTTGATCCCCGGCCGTCCCACAATATTAAATTTGATATCGGTATTCTCTCCTACCAGGCGAACTTCTTCTCCCCGGTCAAAAACTTCCTTGATTTTTTCCAGGAAAGCCGACTGCTCTTTCCAGTCAATATTGGTGGCTGCAAAGAGAAAATCCTCATATTCCCGCAGGGACATTTCCGCTTCCTGGGCCAGCGCCTCCGTGGGAAAGTTGCAAAGAACCCAGCGAACGTTGCCGGATAGAACCCATTCCTGGATAGGTTTGGTGGCCTGCATGCGACGGGTCATGCGTGAAGGGTCCGTACTGGTTAGCTGTTTCAAGTTTGCCGGGGCCCGGATATTTATGAGGGCGTCAGCTTTTTTGTAGGTAAGCTCTTCAATCTCCAGCAGGGTATCCAGTTGTTCCTCCGTGGCCTTCTTATAGTACAGGGGCTGCAGGTTGGAAAAAGTCAGTTTAAGCAGGGGATAGGCCCCCTTTTCCAACACCTTTTCGAAAACAGGCTCTACCAGGGACTGCCCCAGTTCGGTAGAGCTTATAAGTACCGTCTCCCCGGGTTGTACCCGGGCAGAGTAATCTACCAGTATTTCAGCCAGTTTTTCCAGGCGGGCATCTTTCAAGCTTTATCATCCTTTCGGTGGTTGTATTAGGCTGGTGTTTAATGTATTCTTTATAAATAAAGATAACCCTTTTCCCTCTTAAATAATATCCTTTGAATTTATGCCCTTATATATTTTTCTAGGGAAGCTCTTTTTATTTAATTACTAAGTTTTGCCGGAGAGGTTTATTCACCTGGTTATAGAATAATAAAAGCTGTAGAGTAAATCAAAGAAGTGGAGGAAAAAATATGTCCAGATCTCCTTCCCCGGGAAGTGCCCGAACTTCGTTTCAACCAAAATCCAGATCTCTTAAGAGGAAAAAGCAAAGGCGCTGGAGGATGTTGCTGCTGCTCTTTTTGGGGGCGGCTTTGGGAGCAGCGGTTTATCTTTACCCCGGTTTTCTGCCGGCACACTGGGGTGATGACACAGTCCTGGTAATAGACAACAAGGTGTTGGGAGAAGATCTTGCTGTGGTGGAGGACCGGGAGATATATTTGCACGTAAGCCCATTAAAAGAGTACCTGGACCCGCATTTCTACTGGGATGAAGAAGAAGAGACCGCGGTAATTACCACCAGGGATCGGGTTATACATATGCAGAGCGAGGAACTTACCGCCGAGGTCAATATGGAACCCCTGGAGCTGGAATTTCCCTTAAAAGAGAAAAACGAAGATTTGTTTTTACCCCTGGTTTTTCTCTCTGATTTTTACGAAATTGAAGTAGAGCACCTTTCCGGTACGGATACGGTAGTGGTGGACCGCCTGGAAGAAGAAGGCTACCGCGGGAAAGTTACTTCTTCCGGTGCCCGGCTGCGCGAGGGGCCGGGAATCCGGGAAGCTACACTGGAAGTGATGGAAGAAGGAGATGAAGTGAGAGTAGAAGAAGATGAAGAGGGCTGGACGGTGGTGCGGAGTGAAAGCGGGAAAGTAGGCTACCTGCAGCGGGATGATTATTCTATTACCGGCCCGTACCACGTGGAAGACCGCGAAGGGGGTGCTTTCCCGGGGGAGCGGGAGGAAGAAGTGACTCCAGACCCACCGGATCATCCCATTAACCTGGTATGGGAGTTTGCCTACCTGGAAGTAGATCCAGATGGTATTGGAGAAATGCCCCCGGTTAATGTAGTTTCGCCTACCTGGTTCCACTTAAAAAACGAGGAAGGGGATATCCGCAACATGGCGGATCCCGAGTACGTGGACTGGGCCCATGAGAGAGGTTATCAGGTGTGGGGGCTGGTTACTAACGATTTTGATCCGGAGCTTACCGAAGAGCTGCTTACCAGCACTGATCGCAGAAAGCGGTTTATCCGGCAGCTTTTGGCCCACGCCAGGCTGTACGACCTGGACGGGTTGAACATAGATTTTGAGAATTTTCACTACCGCCTCCGGGACGAATTTACCCAGTTCGTCCGGGAGCTGGCACCCCTGTGCCGTAAAGAAGGACTGGTACTCTCGGTGGACGTCTCAATTATTTCCCGGTCGGCTTACTGGAGCCTGGGTTATGACCGCGGAGCCCTGGCCGAGGCGGCAGATTACGTGGCACTAATGGCCTACGACGAACATTATGCCGGTTCACCGGTTCCCGGATCGGTATCCTCTCTTCCCTGGGTGAGGGAAAGCCTGGAGGAAGTGTTGGCAGAAGTTCCGGAGGAGAAGCTTCTTCTGGGTGTTCCTTTTTATACATACCTGTGGGAAATCGAGTATAGCGGCGAGGATGGGGATGATATAGAAAAAATCTCTTCCCGGGCCCTGGGTATGGAACAGATAGAGGCCCATCTTTCCCGGCGGGGAGTAGAACCGGAGTGGGATGAAGAAGCGGAGCAGTACAGGGCCGAGTTCGAAGAGGACGGCAAGACTTACAAGGTATGGCTGGAAGAAGAAGAATCTATGCGCAGGAGAATAGAACTGGTAAACGAATACGGGCTGGCCGGGGTAGCCGCCTGGCGCCGTGGTTTTGAAAGGGAGGAGATCTGGGAGGAGATTGATGAGGTCCTCTCCGGGTATCCCCGTTAAGGTGTGTTAAAGGAGATTCGTTATAGATGGAGCTAACTATAATGCATTATCTCGGGATGTCGGCCGCCCTGTTGCTGGTATTTGGGCTGGGAGTGTATTCCTACAGCAGGGTGAAGACTTCCGAGGATTTTTCCGTAAGCAGCAGAAAATCGGGCGCAGTGCTGGTGGCGGGAACCGTGCTGGGAACCATGGTAGGAGGGGCTTCTACGGTAGGTACCGCCCAGCTGGCTTATATGTACGGACTATCGGCCTGGTGGTTTACCCTGGGGAGCGGACTGGGCTGCCTGATTTTTGTGTTCTTCCTGGTGCGCCCCCTCCGGCGCACCTCTTTTGAAACAGTGCCACAGTTTTTGGCTTCCAGCTATGGAGTGAAGGCGGGGGTAGTTTCTGCCCTGTTTATTTCTGCAGGTATGTTTGCCAACGTGGTTCCCCAGCTGTTCTCTTCCATGGCGCTTTTGCATTCCTGGATGCCCCTGGACTGGAAGTACGCTGCCGCCGGGGCGGTAGTTCTCATGGGCGTGTACGTTCTCCTCGGGGGAATGTGGGGTACCGGTCTCATGGGGGTAAGCAAGGTGGTGCTCACCCTGGTGAGTCTTCTGGTAGCCGGGGGAGTTTCCCTGTTTTACATGGAGGGCTTTTCGGGGATGTTCTCTTCTTTTCCGGTTCACCCCTGGTTTAACTTGCTGGGACGGGGGGTTAACGAAGACCTGGCTGCGGCTTTTTCCATGCTGGTGGGGATAATAACCAGCCAGATCTACTTCCAGGCTATCTTTTCTGCCCGGAGCATTCGTGAAGCGCGGAAGGGTATGGGTATAAGCGCCGCAGTAGCACCTCTTATAGGGATGGCAGGCATCCTGGTGGGTATGTTTATGCGACAGGTCCATCCCGGTATCGATCCTTCCCAGGCCTTGCCTCTATTTATCATGCATTACCTCCCTCCCTGGTTTGGGGGTGTAGCTTTTGCCACCCTGCTGCTGGCTACGGTAGGTACCGGGGCGGGACTGGCACTGGGTATAAGCACTACCCTTAGCCGGGATATCATACAGCGTTTTTCCTCGGATGCAGGTGACCGGACCATGCTGTTGATTTTTAGGCTGCTGGTAGTGGTAGTCTTGCTGGCGGCCCTGCTTACGGTATTCCTGAGCCGCGGGGAAGTAATTATACTCCAGTGGAGCTACTTTTCCCTGGGACTGCGCGGTGCTTCAGTGGCTTTTCCCCTCCTGGCGGTTATTTTTTGGAAAGACAGGATCTCCGCTACTTCAGGCTTGTGGGCCTTGTTTCTGGGGCCGCTGGTGGTACTGAGCGGTTTTGTATGGGATTATCCAATAGACCCCCTGTACCCGGGACTGGCAGTAAGCGCTTTGATACTGCTGGGGGGAATTTTGCGTAAGGGTTAACCTGGAAGGTAAATAGGGCAACGTTGGGTGCTGGGTAAAGGTGTATTTTTGAGTAGACACCCATGCCCCCACAATACGGGGGCACCATCAGAAGGATGAAAATGGTAATGTCTTA
>CAYODA010000035.1:0-15045 GCA_964402625.1 uncultured Syntrophomonadaceae bacterium
CCTCTTCCCATTTTCTTTTCCGCTTCATTAATTACTTCATCAGCCTGTTTGCCTTCTCCAGAAGCATTCTGGAGCACGCTGCTTGCCGCTTCCAGGAGCTGTTCTCCTCTATCGGTTACACTACGTAGCAGGTAACTTTCTCCCAGGTCTACCATCAGGAGGTCTAACCCCTCGGTAGAACCAGGGCTGCCTTCCAGAGAAGTACAAAAGCAGTTGGGAAACGGCTCGCTGCAAGCCAACCCTATCAGCGCAGCCTTGTTCCGGTGCTCCAGATAATAGGGGTCGTCTTCATCCCATTTAAACACACTATCCACTATGTCCATGGCCCGGGCATCACACGGGCGCACCCCCAGCAGAACCCTTTCTTTGTCCTCTTCCGGGAAAGCGATCTCCTTGTCTCCCAGTTGAAACTGAAACATGGTTTCTGTCTGGGGAAACACCGCGTTCTTGGGCGGCACATCGCTGTTGGCGTATCCTTCCAGGCCCTCATCGTTATCTCCAGAGTAAGGAGCAAATTTATATACAGGACCATCTTTTACGGGAAGCCACAGCTCACGGACATCAGCCAGAGCCTGGACAAAACTTGACCAATCATCTTTCCGTAAAACCTTTTCTGACATTTTCACCCACCTCTAGAGAATGAAGTCTTCCTGATCTTCAGGATTGTAACTGGCCTGGAACGGTACTCCCTCGGGATCGGTGCCGGGTTCGTACCCGTACTTTTCCCGGACTTCCTTAACCAGTTTTTGATTCAATTTACCCAGCGGCAGTCCCACCGGGCAAACCCTTTCACACTCACCGCAGCTAACACAGCGCCCTACCAGGTGATAGGCGCGGGCTATATGGAACATGGTATTTTCGCTGTAATTGGCGGAACGGTACACCCAGGTTGGGTTAAGCCGGTCCAGGATGCAGTCTTCACAGTAACACATGGGACAGACGTTCCGGCACGAATAACAGCGTATGCAGCGCTCAAATTCTTTCTCCCAGAACTCCTTCTTTTCCTCTGGAGAAGCGTTTTCCAGCTCTTCCACCCCGGTATAGCTGTCATCTCCAAATGGTTCCACTTCTTCGCCCAGCATCTCATCGGCTACCACCGGGTTGGGGTGGCGACAGGCCAGGCAATTGTTCGCCAGGACTTCTTCCCTGGGAACCTCCTGCTGCTCGCCGGCTACGGTAAGCATAATCTTGCCGTCTTTCCAGTCGGCATCTTCTACCGCTTCACCTTCGGGGAACTTTTCCCTTACCTTGCGCAGATCCACCACGCCCTGACAGGGAAGACCCAGGAGTACAACCTGGTCCCTCTCTACCCCTCTTTCTATTAGAAGCTGAATTACAGATCTGCTGTCACAACCCTTGACCAACAGAGCCTGCTTGCGCCGGTCAGGCTCTTCTCCCTTGGGAAGGGGGAGCCGCTCGGCCAGGGTCAGGTAAGTGGTCAGGTTAGAGTTACACAGGGGAGAGAAAACCAGCTCTTCCACATCACCGGGGTCTTCCACCCAGTGCGGTGCCACCCGGTAGCCAAAAGTCCCCTTGCGCCAGCCTATCAGGTGCTTCACATCGTCCCGGGATACGACTTCTTTAGCTTTTTTGCGTATCAAATCCAAATCAACCAAGCTGTTCTCCCCCCTACCAGTTTATCTTGTCCCGCTTGAATTGCTCAAAAGGACCAACTTCCCTGACATTTTCCACTACTTCTTCCACTACTTCTTTCCACTTGCCGCCTTCAGAAGCGGACACCCAGCTCATGTGAAACCGCCTGGGGTCTACCCCGATAAACTCCAGCATTTCCCTCATCAAACCAAACCTTCGCCGGGCGTACATGTTGCCCTCCATATAGTGGCAGTCCCCGGGATGGCAGCCGGATACCAGCACACCGTCGGCACCCTGCTGCAGGGCGCTGGCTACAAAAAGAGGATTAACCCTTCCCGTACACATTACCCGGACAACCTGTATGTTGGCAGGATAATGGGTCCGGCTGGTACCGGCAAGGTCCGCACCGGCGTAAGAACACCAGTTACACAGAAACGCTACTATATTGGGCTCGAATTGTTCACTCATGACCTAACCCCCAATGCAGCTATTTGCGGCATGATCTGGCTATCCCTGAAGGATCGGGGCTGGATGGAGTCGGACAGGCAGGCTGCCGAACAGGTTCCGCACCCCTTGCACAGGGCTTCATTAACTTCCGCCACATTCACTTCATGCCCAAACCGGTTTACGGCTTTCAGCTCAATAGCACTGTACGGACATACCTCTACGCAGAATCCGCATCCCCGGCAGGTGGCCTCGTTTACCTCCGCCGTCTGGGCTTCCACGGTGACCTTGCCCCGTGAGAGCGGGATAAGTGCCGATGCCGCAGCCCCTTTGGCCTGGGCCACCGTATCGGGTATATCCTTGGGACCTTGGGCACACCCGGCCAGGAAAACCCCGTCGGAGGAAGTATCCACCGGGTAAAGCTTGGGATGGGATTCCATAAAGAATTTATCGGAAGACTGGGAGAGGCGCAACAGGTCAATCACACCGCGCACATCCTGCCGCGGTTCCAGGCCTACCGCCAGGACTACCAGGTCCACCTCGTCTTCCATAGGAGTAGCTGTCAAAGTGTCTTCCACCTTGACAATCAGCTTATCGCCTTCTCCTTGATATATCTCCGAGGGATTACCCCGGATATAGCGGACGCCTTCCCGGCGCACCCGGTCATAGAACTCTTCAAACCCTTTGCCAAAGGCCCTTACGTCCATGTAGTATACCTTGACGTCGGCATCGGGTATCTTATCTTTAATCAGGTGCGCTTGCTTGGCGGTGTACATGCAGCACACCCGGGAGCAGTACTCGTTGCCAACGCTGGCATCCCGGGAGCCCACGCACTGTATGAAGGCTACTTTCTCGGGCTTGCGGGCATTTTCGCCTTCTCCCACCAGAATTTCTCCGCCGGTAGGGCCGGAAGCACCCACCAGGCGCTCCATCTCCAGGCCGGTAATTACGTTGGGATAGTCCTGGTAGCCGTATTCCGGCTTTTTGGATGCATCAAAGGGATCGAATCCGGTGGCCACTATAATGGCACCCACCCGGACATCCACAACTTCGTCCTGCTGCTCAAAATCAATGGCTCCGGGGCCGCAAACCTCTTCACATTTGGGCCCTTTACCGCATTTACCCTTAGTAAGATAGAGGCAGTGCTCGGGATCTATGGTGAATTTAGCCGGGACCGCCTGCGGGAAGGGCAGGTAAATGGCAGAACGTTTTCCCATCCCCGCGTCATATTCATTAGGTATGCGGTTTTTAACCCGGCAGCTCTCGGCGCATTCTCCGCAGCCTGTACATTTATCCATATCCACATAGCGGGCTTTCTTGCGGACCTTTACTTCAAAGTTGCCTATAAAACCCCCTACTTCTTCCACTTCCGAGTAGGTCATAAGTTCAATGTTAGGATGGTTGGCCACGTCCACCATGCGTGGAGTCATGATACAGGCTGAACAATCCAGGGTAGGAAAAGTCTTGTCCAGCTGGGCCATTCGCCCGCCTACCGAAGGAGACTTTTCCACCAGGTATACCTGGAAACCGGCGTCGGCAATATCCAGGGCGGATTGGATACCGGCAATACCTCCCCCGATAACCAGGGCGGCCTGCTCGGCATCAACTTCCTTCTCTTCCAGGGGCTCCAGCATTCTGGATTTGGAAGTAGCCGCAGCCACCAGCTTTTTAGCCTTACTGGTAGCCTCCTGGCTGTCCGGATGCACCCAGGAGCAGTGCTCCCTGATATTCGCCATTTCCAGGTAGTACGGGTTCAAGCCCGCATCCTGCAGGGTGCGGCGGAATGTAATCTCGTGCATTCTGGGCGAACAGGAAGCCACCACGATTCTATTCAGGCCTTCCTTTTTGATATCTTCCTGGATAAGCTGCTGGCCCGGATCGGAACACATATAAGCATAGGTCCGGGCCACCTTAACACCAGGTAATCGGGAGGCAAATTCCATTACCTCTTCCACGTTAACCGTCGCGGCTATGTTAATGCCGCAGTGACAGACGTACACACCCACTTTCGGCTTTTCGCTCATGAATATTTCATCCTCCCACATTTTAACAAGGCTGATTTTACGTATTACTTACGTTGTTCCCGTTTAACCTTCTTTCAGCTCTTCCACCAGCTTGGGAACCACCTTGAAGAGGTCATCCACTACCCCGTAATCCGCTTCTGCAAAAATCGGAGCGTTGGCATCCTTGTTGATGGCCACAATAGTCTTTGCTCCCTTTATGCCTGCCAGGTGCTGGAAGGCACCGGAAATACCCACGGCAAAATACAGCTTGGGCTTAACCGACTTTCCAGATGTTCCCACCTGGCGGTCGTGCGGAAGCCAGCCTGAGTCTACCGCCGCCCGGGAACCGCACAGGTCCGCGCTGAACAACTGCGCCAGCTCTTCCATCATGGGCATGTTTTTGTCTTCTTTCACCCCGCGTCCTATACCTATAAGCATATCCGATTGGGTGATATCCACTTCACCAATTTCTGCTTCTACGTATTCTACGAATTTGCGGTAGTCAATCTCTTCTTTTACCGGGGATTCCACCTTTTCTACTGAACCTTTCTGGGCCGGCTCAATAGGCTCAAAGGCGGCTTCCCTTATAGTAAACAGGTACGTATCCGCATCGGCAAACGAAAACTCGGCATTAACCTTACCCTGGTAGTACTGGCGAACTGCAACGGGTTTACCCCCTTCGTTGCGCAGCTCAATCAGGTCGGTCAAATAAGGAAGATCTTTCTCCACCGCCAGGGCAGGTGCCAGGTCGACTCCTGAAGCGGTATGCCCTACCATCACTATGGTGGGTTTATGCTCATCTATAAGTGAAGAGAGAACTTTCTGGTACATATCGGCATTAAAGTTTTCCAGCTTGGGATCATCTACGTACAGCACCTTGCTGCATGCCCCGGACAGCTTGTCGGCGAAATCATCCACACCGCTGCCAAGCAGCACACTGACAACTTCTCCTTCAAAATCTGAAGCCACCTGGGAAGCCATGTTAAGCATTTCCCAGTTAATATCCCTGAGTTCACCCTGCCTGTGTTCAATCAGTACAAATACGTCTCCCATTATACGAGTCCCCCTTTCTTCAGTACTTCAGCGAGCTTGACAGCTTTCTCCTCTGCGTCTTCGCCCTCTATGAATTCCGCCTTGGCTTCCACTTCAGGGATGTACATCTGGTTGAGTTTGATCTTGGAAGCAGATTCGTCTACCTGGTCGGCAGGCAGACCCAGGTCATCCAGGCTCATTACCTTAAGCTCTTTTTTCTTGGCCTGGCGAATACCTTTTATTGGTGCATAACGGGGCTCATTTATACCCGTCTGAATGGTCAGTACCGCCGGAAGGGTCAACTCTACCACTTCCATGAGCCCGCCTTCCAGTTCGCGGTGCGCCCTTACCTTGCCGTCCAGGACTTCTACCTGCTTGACCATGGCGGCGTGAGGTACTCCCAGCTCTTCGGCCAGGGCCACACCCACGGACATGTTTCCGTCATCGTTGGCCATACAGCCTGTCATAACCAGGTCGCACTCCTGGTCTTTAATAGAAGAAGCCAGGACCTTGGCTACGGCCAGGGGATCGTGCTCAAAAATACGGGAATCCTCTATCCGGATGGCGTTGTCCCCGCCCTTGGCCAGGGCCATACGGATAGTAACTTCGGAGTCCTGTGGTCCGATAGAGACAACAGAAACCGAGCCCCCGTGGTTTTCCTTGATCTGAACCGCTTCTTCTACTGCATAGTTGTCCGCTTCGTTTATGTCGAAGGAAAAGCGGCTGGTATCCACTCCCATACCTGTTGAATCAAGGTTGATTTCCGCTTCGGAAGTGTCCGGTACATATTTAATGGCTACAAAAGTTTTCAATTTATCCACCTCCTACAAATTCAGCCTTTCAGGCCGGGTTGTTAAATTACTCCATTACTTTACCAAGTATTTCGGTTATCTCCAGGACTTCCATCTCTTCCTCGTAACCTACCGCTTTAACGGCGTCATCCAGGGTAAGTATACAGAAAGGACAGGCGCAGGCAATAACCTGGGCTTCCAGCGCTCCGGCGCTCTTGGCCCTGGTTTCGGCCAGGCGTTCTTCTGTGGATTCGGATTCCACCCACATCTTTCCGCCTCCACCTTCGCAGCAGAGACTCCTTTCCCGGGAACGGGTGAACTCTACCAGTTCTATACCGGGAACGCTCTGCAACACCTTCCTGGGTTCGTCAAATACATCGTTCTGCTTACCCAGGTAACAGGGATCATGGTACACCACTTTCTTGGCAAACTCGCCACTCCAGGAAAGCTTTTCCTCTTCTATGAGCTCGGCGAGCAGCTCGGTGTAGTGAATAATTTCGGCTTCCAGGCCCTCGTACTTCTTGAGGGCTGAAAGGCAGTGGGGAGAAAGAGTGACTATCTTTTGAGCCGGGTATTTGTTTAATAGCTCAGTGTTTTCTTCAGACATTTCCTCGAAAAGATCTTCTTCTCCCAGTGCTTGTACTTCACTGGCGCAGCAAGCCTCTTCTTCCCCCAGAAAAGCGTAATCCACCCCTGCTTTTTCTAAAATCTTTACCATGTTTTGTGCTACTACCTGAAGTTTAGGATCGTATGCTATACTGCAGCATACAAAAAAGAGGTATTCCACCTGTTCTCCTTCTTCGGCTGTCTTAACATCCAGGCCTTCCATCCAGTCAAAACGGGTGGCCCGGGGCTTACCCCAGGGATTACCTTCCAGGAAAACGCTCTCCAGGGCATCCCTGACTGTGGGCTGAACTTTCCCGCTTTCTACCATCTGCTGGCGCAGTGCATACAGCACTTCCACAGGTTTTAACCCTTTGGGACACCTTACCGCACATGTATGACAGCCGGTGCAGTCCCATACTTCAGGCAGGCGGGCCAGTTCTTCCAACAGTTCTTCATTATACGAATCGTAAACCAGCCGGCGAACGTTGAGATTGGTTCGCACCGTCACCGGACAACCTCCGGTACATCTGCCACACTGGATGCATCCCAGCAAATCGTACTTTTCTACAAAGCTTTGATTTTCCACACTCATCTTCATACCCCGCATAGAAAGATATTGTTTTGCTTCTTTCTTACTTTTATCAGTAAACCAAACCCCTTAAACAAGCAGCACACTCAGGCTTACCACAGATAACACCTGCCGGCAATATCCTGGTTTTCTTTTTTCGCTATCCCCCCTTTATTAAGAATACTTCTGGCGCTGTTTTAATTTTCTGTGTTTTTCGAATTAACCCACAAATCCTCGTTTATTCTTTTTTTAGCTCTTTTAAATAAGTGCTTACTTTTCTATATTTTGAGTTTTCGACATTCAACCTTTAATTCCTTCTTAACATTATTAGATTCTTTAATAATTTACTTGGTCAATCAATTCCAGGGTGGTATTCAAGCCGTGCTTCCGGATTCACTGCAGACCCGCCCAGCCACACCTGGATGAACCCGGGCAACTATTTTTTGTCTTGTTTTTCAAGTGGGGGTCAATAAAATTAAAAAGTTTACATATATATATTTAGAGGCTCAAATAAATATACCCCATTAAAATAACCGGTTAGAAAAACCGGTAGATAGTCCTGGAATAATTGACAAATTATAATTTTTAAGAAATTTTTTTTCAAAAAAAAGGAATATTTCTTTAGATGTCGAATATTTTATAATAATAGGAAACCAGGCAGGGAGATTTTCAAATATTAGCTTATTCGACAAAATAAATACGGTGAAGTAAAAAGTTTAAAGAAGAAACACGCTGCTTACACCTTCCTGGAGGTGAAGAGTTGGCTGTAAAGGTGTCGCCGGAACTTAAAGAAAAAATCGAAAAACTGCGAACAGAGCTAAATCAATCCATCGACAACAACCCGGACCAGATTTTTAACTCGGAAAGTTATTGCCTGAGCAAAGAACTGGATAAACTTATCGTGCGCGCCATGAAAGAAAGCAGCGAAGAATAAATATCGACAGTATATGGTATATTTTGCATGTATTCCAGGATAGAGGGAACCCAGGCAGGCCA
Organism: uncultured Syntrophomonadaceae bacterium; assembly: GCA_964402625.1. Classification (GTDB taxonomy): domain Bacteria; phylum Bacillota; class Dethiobacteria; order DTU022; family PWGO01; genus PWGO01. Next base: position 8,034 of record CAYODA010000035.1, read on the forward strand.
TAAAACCACCCTCAATGCAAGGGAAGTAAAGCGGCAGCTAAAGGAAACACCTTGAACCGCCGCTTAATCTACCAGTATTACTTTCCCTTTAAAAGATCTCTCCACTTTACCTATCTCGTACCCCTTTTCGCCGTATCGTTCCAGCGCCTGAAGCAGGTAAGGCTTTTTTTCCGGGGAAACCGAAAGCAAAAGGCCTCCCGAAGTCTGCGGGTCTGCCACCAGGTCAAGGGCCAATGGGTATTTCTCCACATCGTATCTGCTTTCTACTTTTTCACCCATATAATCACGGTTGCGGCAAGCTCCCCCCGGGAACATCCCCATCTCCGCCATTTCCTGCGTCCAGGGATAAAGAGGAAGCCGACTAACGCTTAAGACAAGGGTAACCCCCCCGGCCTCGGACATTTCGCCGGAGTGGCCCAACAAACCAAAACCGGTAATATCCGTGCAGGCGTTTACTGAAACCTCCCGGGCAGCACGGGCGGCTCCTGCATTTAAAGCGGACATCCCTTCTATAACCTGCCCGGCCTGTTCCGGTTCAAGCACTCCCCCTTTCAGGGCCGTGCTTAAGACACCCGTTCCCAGGGGCTTGGTAAGGACAAGGGTATCCCCCGGCTGTGCCCCCGAATTAATTAGCCTTTCTTCAGGATGCACTACCCCGGTGACACTCAGGCCGTACTTGGGTTCCTCATCTTCCACGGTGTGACCTCCTGCTATTACCGCACCGGCTTCTTCTACTTTATCCTGGCCCCCTTTCAGTATCTCCTTTAAAACTTCCAGGGGCAGCTTGTTGCAGGGAAAACCCACCAGGTTTAACGCTGTCAGGGGTTTTCCGCCTGCCGCATATATATCGCTGAGTGAATTGGCGGCAGCTATCTGGCCAAACTGGTAGGGATCGTCCACCACCGGGGTAAAAAAGTCCACCGACTGGACCAGCGCCATTTCCGGTAAAACACGGTATACTCCCGCGTCGGCGTACGGTTCTCCCCGGGTAAGAAGGTTTTCATCTTTAGACTGCTCCAGCGAGCACAATACTTGTGCCAGGGTCTCCGGACCCATTTTTGCAGCTCAACCGGCGCTTTTTGACATCTGTGTAAGCCTTATCTCTTTAGACAAACACTCACCCCCATATTTTTCAGTTTACAGTTGACAATTTAAAGTTGATTGTTGCTAGTTGATAGTTAAGTGTTAAGAGTTGGTACTGGTAATTGACGGTTTAAAATAAAATTCAGGGGCGGGAAATCAGCGGCGCTGCAGGAGCACCCTGTAATCGCCCACCCTTCTGGTTATCTTTTCCCGGTCGATGTGTTCCAGCAAGGGCTGGACGTATTTGCGGGAAGTTCCCAGGATATCGCGAAACTCTGCCAGGGTTAACTGTTGATTTTCCTCAAAGTGCTTTCGGAGCTGTTCCAGGGCTTCTTCATAGAGTTCCCTTAAAAGATAGTATTCCTCACTTATCCTGACCATTTCTCCCTGGTGTACCAGATATTCCATCAGGCTGTGCAGATAATCTTCTTTTACCTTTAGCCGGCCGGCAAGCTCGTTTGGCCCGGGAGGTTGAAAACGGGCCTGCCGGCATATTTCCTTGACCCTGTTAATGATTTCCCTGTCTTTCGAAGTCGGTTCCGGCTGAAAACCGGACCGGCGTACTTTATCCTCAAAAAGTTCTACTTTACCCCTGCTGCTGAGATACTCCCAGAAGGCTTCATAAGTGCGCTGGTTAATCCTGTGGGGAAGGAACCTTTTAAGTTCCGCCCTGGGCAAGCCGGGAAAAAGCGGATTTTTTGCATGGTAGGCGTCCAGGCTTTCTTGGATTTTATTTTCCCACTCCCGGGCCAGGTTTAAAGAGGTATAGGCATCCCCCAGGCAAACTACCTTGTCCTCGTTTTCCAGCTGTGACAAAAGTTCCTGAAGCTTTTCTTTGCCCATCCGGGTTTCTTTTTCCAGTTCGCTTAAGGTGGGAAGCTGCAGTTGCTCTATCTTTTCCCAGACAAAATTTTTACCCTTCCCGGAAATTATTTCCTGCTCAAATTCCTGCAGTTTTTGGATTATATCCCGGCGATAGCGCCTGTAGCGGTGAGGTGGAAACGGGTCCAGGATTATACCGCCGCCGATAGTAGTCATGGGAGAATAAGAGCGAATAATAAAACGGTCGCTGCGCTCTGTTACCAGTTCCTCATCACTTCTAACCTGCACCGGTGCCCTTTCCCCCGGTTTTAGTTCTTCCCGGTCCAGCAGTGCCACCCGCGCAACTACCCGGGCTGTTCCCAGGTAGAAGTGAACCGGCGTCATATGACGGATCTTGCGTGAACTTCCAGGCAAAAGCTCCAGGGAAACATCCATCAGGGAAGTCATCCTTAAAAAACCGGGGGCACAAACCACGCTACCCCGCTCTACCTTTTCTTTTTCCAGCCCGGAGAGGTTTAAGGCCACCCGCTGGCCCGCTTCCGCACGTTCTACATCCCTGCTAAAGACCTGGATATTTCTCACCCGTGCGGAAATACCGGGGGGTAAGACTTCTACGGTTTCCGACACCGAAACAGAACCCTGCAGCAGGGTGCCGGTTATTACCGTCCCGAAACCGGCCACGGTAAAACAGCGGTCCACGGGTATTCTCAAGGGAGCCCCGGTATCCTTGGGTGGCACCTCCAGGCTCAGGCGATACAGGTGCTCTTTTAACTCCGGTAATCCCTGGCCGGTATAGGCGGAAAACCATATACAAGGGGCCTCTTCCAGAAAAGTCCCTTTCAGTTCCTTCCGAACTTCTTCTTCTACTATTTCGCACCACTCTTCTTCTGCAGTGTCCACCTTGGTTAGCGCTATAATGCCTTTTTTCGTCCCCAGCAGGTCAAGTATACTCATGTGCTCCCGGGTCTGCGGCATGATGCCTTCATTTACATCTATTACCAGGACCATCAGGTCTATGCTACCGGCTCCCGCCAGCATGTTGTGTATAAACCTTTCATGCCCCGGTACATCAATAATACCTGCTTCTTTCCCGTCGGGTAGCAGGAAAGAAGCAAAACCCAGGTCTATGGAAACACCCCGCTTCTTCTCTTCTTCCAGCCGGTCGGTATCCTTACCTGTCAGGGCTTTTATTAGCATGGTTTTACCGTGGTCCACATGTCCGGCGGTACCTATAATAAGGGAACTCAACGTTCATCCCCCTGTTCCTTTTCTTTTATATTATTCTCTTTGTCTTCTTCCTCCAGGGCACAGGCCAACGCCCCGGCCACCAGCTTTTCTTCGCCTTCGGCCAGGGTGCGCACATCAAAAAGGAGCCGGTCCTTGTGCACCCTGGGAACCACGGGAGGCTCGCCCAGGCGAAGCCTCCTGGCCAGGGCTAAAGGTGAAACATTTTCCGGAAGATAAGTCACCACCCAGGTGGCAAGCCCGGCCAGCGGCAGGGCCCCTCCTCCTACCGTAGACTCTCCTTTCCTGCACTCCACTTCTCCCCGGCTTACGCTGTTTTCTACCAGGCGCTTTAAACCCTGTGCCTGCTCTTCCAGTTCGGCTTCCTCCCGGGTAAGTGCTTTCAAAACGGGAATCTCCCGGACCGCCCTCTCTTCGTCCCAGTAAAGGCGGAGGGTAGCTTCCAGCGCGGCCAGAGTAAATTTATCCACCCGCAGCACCCGGGCCAGCTGATTGTGTTTAAATCTTTCCACCATCTCCCTGGTTCCCAGTATTATTCCAGCCTGGGGACCCCCCAGCAGCTTGTCCCCGCTAAAAGTAACTACCGATACGCCTTCCTGCAGGCAGTCCTGCACGCGCGGCTCTTCGGGCAAACCGTAATCTTCAAGGTTTACCAGCACCCCGCTTCCCACATCTTCAACCACAGGGATACCTGCTTTTTTCCCCAGTGCAACCAGTTCCTCCCGGCCCGCTTCCTCAGTAAAACCCATGATACGGTAATTGCTGGTATGGACTTTTAACAGGGCCGCGGTATGTTCAGTTATAGCACTTTCATAATCGGAAATGTAGCATTTATTGGTAGTGCCTACTTCCACCATGTAAGCCCCGCTGGAGCTCATTACATCGGGCATGCGGAATGAACCCCCGATCTCCACCAGCTCTCCCCTTGAAACAATCACTTCCCGTCCCCTGGCCAGGGTTTGCAGCACCAGAAAGACTGCCGCGGCATTGTTGTTCACTACCAGGGAGGCTTCAGCACCGGTTAATTCACACAGGAGCTTCTCCACGTGGGCCTGCCTGGTATCACGTTCTCCCCTTTCCAGGGAGAGTTCCAGGTTGCTGTAAGAAGAGGTTACCCCCAGCAGGGCTTCCCGGGCGGTAGAAGAAAGTGGCGCCCTGCCCAGGTTGGTATGTATAACTGTACCGGTGGCATTTATAACCGGGCGCAGGCTCGAGGAACGGGAGCGCTTCACGCGCTGCAGCGCCTCTTTTACTACAGCCTCCCGCGACAGATCCAGCTTGTTTATCTCTTCTTCCGTCTGGCACCCCAGTATACGTTCGCGGTATTCCTGCAGAACTTCCCTTATTCCCGCCAGTACCAGTTTACGGGGATGTTCTCTTAATTCCTGCTGCACACTGGTTTCGTTTAAAATCTGATCTACTCCGGGCAGCGAGCGCAGCCAATATTGCTTGTTCACTTTTCCCCTCCTTAACTCACTCCGTATAAATTCCGGCAGTTACATTTTACTGAGCCATAAAAATCAGCATCATCCAAGTTCTTTTATCTAAAATACACCAGTACTCCTCGCCGGTAAAGCGTTTATTGAAATTTTAAATATTCTACCGCCTGGCTATTAAAAAGGTGCAGGATATTTACGCATAATGTCGAAGTTTATGTAGTAGCCTCGTTACTGAATTTGCCAAGTACGCTGTCCAGGCAGCCTTATATTTTTACCGGGGGAAAGGAGTAACGATTATTGAAACTACGAAACCTGATGGAAGACGCCGTCTTTCAAGCTATAGAGGAAGCCCTTAAAAGACATAACTACTGCGACTGCGAAAGATGTAAGCTGGACATAGCAGCCCTGGCCTTAAACAAGCTTCCCACCCGTTATGTGGTTACGGATAAAGGCGATTCCTACGCCCGAGCCGACCTGCTGGAACTACAAAATTACCTGGACATTTTAAGCACGGTCATTGAAGCTGCCAAAACAGTAAACCGGAGCCCGCGGCACAAGTAGCGGCAATGCCACAGCAGGCTCGCAGCAGCATACTTTAAGGCGGCTGCTGTAATTACTTATCCTGGCCGGGAAGTTTGTTCAGCTGTCTGCCAGTTTTTTCTTCCACTTCCCGGACTTTGCCGGTAAGCCTTTGTTTTGCCCCTTCCCTGTCGTCAATTTTTATGTTGGTTAAAACCCGGCGGTGCGATTGGCGCATTTTATCATGGCACTTTTTAACGAGACCCATTATCTGGTCCCACTCTCCCTCCAGAACCGTACCCATGGGGGTAAGCACATAATCCACCCCGCTTTGGTCAATAATGTCCAACACTTCGGCTACCGCATCTCCCAGGTCTTCGCCGGATCCTACCGGCACCAGGCTTATTTCAGCCAGCATGTTTTACCACCTCCCGTCTTTGTGCTGTGCTACCTTAAGTTATCCCTAACTTCCAGGGGCTCCTTGACTACAGCTTCAGCCATTATCTCCATGGGATCGAGCAGTGGGCATTCTACCATACCGGGTTTTAACACCATCCCTATCTCGGTGCAGCCCGAAATTAAAAGTTCCGCACCGCTTTCAATTAACTCATTACCGGCCTCTATAAGAAGCTGCAGAGGTTCTCCTGCCTTGTTTCCACTTTTTATTCCTTTCTCACCGTAAACCGCGCGCATAACTTTACCTTCCTGGGTAGTAGAGGCCGGGTACATCAGGCTGGATTTGTCAAAATATCTCTCCAGCAGCTGTGATTTCAACACACCGGTAGTAGCCAAAACCCCAATTTTTTGGGTCCCGGCATACTCTTCTTCTATCCGGCGGCACACTTCTTCAATAACGTTTAAAACAGGGTAGGAAACTTCTTCCTGCACCCGGTCAATAAAATAATGGGCGGTTATACAGGGTATGCATGCCACATCAACTTTTGCCGCATCCAGCTTCCTGGCCGAATCCAGGAGATGCTCCAGGGGGCTTTCTCCCAATCCTAAAATGGCTTCCGTGCGGTCCGGAATTTTGGCATTGCCGTCGATAATAACCCGGAAATGATCCTGGTCTTTTTGGGCCCGGGTGGCCTGGATAATCTTTAAATAAAAATCTGCTGTGGCTTCCGGTCCCATTCCCCCGATTATCCCAATAACGGTGTCATTCATTTAAACGCGCCCCCTAAAATCTACAGTTAACTTAACCATAAAAAAGTTTTATTATTATAGCAAGCCATTCTACAAAAATTTATTTACGTTATCCCCGCCACCCTGTTTTCCAGCGGCTCAAAAAGCCTCTTATGATCTATTTCCGGCCTCCACTGCCTGATCAGTCCCAGGGCAATACCGGCCCCGTAATCCATGCCCTGGGCCCCGGCAAGTATGATTACATCTCCCGGTTGCACAGCGGAAAGCGCGCTAAAGATAGCATCGGGCAACTCTTCAAACAGGCGCACTTTAATGCCGGCCCGGGACATCACCTCCTGGAAGGCCTCCACTTCTTCTTCCGTTACCCTGTCTTTTTCGGTAACGTGAGAGCGGCTTAAAGTAACCACTATCTCGTCCAGCCCAATACGTGGGGCCCAGCTGGCAATAGCTTCCGCGTTTTCCCGGTTCACGGTAACACCGCGGGACCCTCTGATGGCATAAACCACTTTGATTTTTCGGGAATCCATCAGCTGAAGCGTCCCCAGGGTCATATTGATGTTTCCGCTGTTGGCAAAGTGGTCGTCCAGGATCTTAAAGTCATCCTCAAAAATTAACTCGAAGCGCCTTTCCACTCCCCGGAAACCCTGGAGGGCATTTTTTATTGTCTCCGCAGGAACCCCGCACAGCATCCCTGCCGTAAGAGCAACCATGGAATTGTACACCGAATGATAGCCCGGAACCGCCAGGGATAGCTTGAT
>CAYODA010000036.1:0-15029 GCA_964402625.1 uncultured Syntrophomonadaceae bacterium
ATTCTTCCCAGTAGGGTTCCAACTCCAGAGAAGTGAAGTTCTCACCTTGAAAGCGAGCTATCAGCTCTTTTTCGTAGCCATCCATGGTCCACTGGATCAGCTTGATAGCCTTTTGAGGCTCGATATCTTTTCGGAAAAGGGAAGTATCCAGGTTATTAAAGAGCCTGAAGTAGCCCCACTCTTTAATCTGGACAAGCTTTTTTCCCCATTCCGGGGATAGCTCTTCACTTTGGTTTATAAAAGTAGAGGCCAGGAAATTGAACACGTGGGGATTCTTGGTGTAGGCTTTTAGTTTGCACTGGGCTGTTTTCCGGTATCTCTCTATGAAGTCCGTCTCTTCGGTTTCGATCTGGTTTAAGAACTCTTCCGTGATAAATTGGGTCCCGAATTCGAGGAGATAGTGGAACAGTTCCTTTTTGCTCTTGAAGTAGTAAAAGAGCATCCCCTTGCCTATACCGGCCTTTTCTACGATGCGGTTGGTAGAAGCTTGCTGATATCCCTGTTCTGCAAATTCTTGTAGAGCAGCGTTAATGATACGTTCCTGTTTATCCGGTTCCAGGCTGGCGAATTTTTCAGTCATGGCATCTCCCTTTTTAGTGGATTTTAAAGTTTCGATTCGAATTGCAGTTTTACAATGGCAACAATTTCGACCATATCGGTCGAGCATACTTAGTATAGCATCTTCGACCAGGCTGGTCAATAAAATTTAAGTAAGGGACTTAATACAGCGTAGAGCTATCAATAAACAGAAGCGAATTTTCTTATTATGGAACTTCTTGACTGGACTAATAGTCGTTATGGTGAAATGGGGATGAAATAATCTGTCTTTATTTTGGAATTTACCTGAAAAGAGGATGGTCAAACCTTTTATCTTAGCATGTTAAATAATGTTTTGGGAGTTGATCAATGATTGAGCCTTAACTAAATATTTTAAGGAAGGAAAGCTATTAGGGGTTAATAAAAAAGCTGGCACATTTTGATGTGCCAGCTACACCTATATATTTAAAGAGGGGGTCAACTTAATTATTATTATAAAGCCCTAAAGTTTCAGTATTATTACATGGAGATAACATTTTTGTTAAACTTGAACTTTTATGTTTCTATCTTATTAAATTTGTTGGTCCCTATCAAAAGCAGTATAGCTATAAGTACGGCCAGCACCACCAGGTCCAGAATATTAGAGGGCGACAGGTTTAGATTCAAGATGTCCTGGAGGAGATTAACCCCGTAAGTCATGGGGTTGAACCTGGTTATGGTAACAACAGCTGGCGGTAAATTAGAAATAGGGAAGAGAGCCCCCGAAAGAAAGAACATGGGCAGCACCAGCAGGTTCATAACTGTAGGGAAAGCTTCCATATCATTTACCTGGGAAGCGATAATAGTGCCCAGTAGCGAAAACAAAAAAGAAATCATTATAGCCATGGGGAAAACCAGGGGAATAACCCCGAAATGCTCTATCTGGAACCCCATTAACAGGTAGCTTAAGTCCTACATTATTTAGCATGTATTCGATCCGCTCTTTCGGGGTTGTTGCCACTATATTCCGAAGAGGAATTGGTCATGGCAAAATCTCCTTTTTATTTTATTATCTTCTCAATTTAACCTACATTATTTTACGAAAAAAATTGTTGAGGTGTCAACCAATAACTGGAGTGGTGCTTATAGCGTAATTTGGTTTTTTAGTCAGCTATTTGCTGTTATAGAATATACCATAATAAATATAAACCTTGTTTTCCCGTAGCGGAGAGGTTTTTAGTAGTTACGAGCAGAAATAAAAAGAAGTATAACTAAAGAAAACAAACAGGTTGATGAAGCAAATGTATGCATAGACGAACCGGACACCCTGCACCATGGCTATATCTTTTTGGCACCCTGGCCTGGACATGGACTTTTTGGGGCTTAGCTTACTCTACCGGGCAATTTTGGCTTGAGTTCCCGTAGTTATATTTACAATTATCTTAACTAGGAGGCCTGTAAATATGCAAAAAACCGCTATAATTTTATCGGCTGCTGCCTTGCTGGTTATAATCCTTAATTTTCTGGCAGGTGGTTTTGACCAGGTGGAAGAAGGCTTTTTAGCTTCCCTTAACACCCTGCTGCGGGCTCTACCAATCATCCTGGCGGCATTTTTCTTGACCGGCCAGCTTAGAGCTCTTCTTTCCACCGAAAGCATTAACCGGTTGCTGCAAAAAATTTCGGGAATAAAGGGAGTGGTTTTAAGTTGTATCGCCGGAGGACTTTTGCCGGGAGGACCTTACGTATATTATCCTTTTATCTATAACTTCAAAGAAAAAGGAATACCGTTTCACTTATTTTTTTCATTTATAGTGGGCAAGCAAGTTTACGATGTAGCGCGCCTGCCCCTGGAAATAAGCCTGATCAACCCGGGCATTGCTTTATTAAGGAATCTGATAACCCTTCCTCTACCTATCCTACTGGGGCTTCTCTCCCGCTTTTTTTTCCGGGGGTCCACCTTTGAATTCTTTGAAAAGGAGGAGAAATAATGCTGATCCCGACTGCTGTATTGCTCTGTACAGGCGTAATACTATTTTTGGTTAACTACAAATACGGAGAACGGGGTCAGGCCCGGGAAGGAGTTAAAAACGGGGCAGTCCAGCTAAAAGGTATCCTGCCTATCCTTCTGGTAGCTTTTATCCTGGCGGGAATGCTGGAAGTTCTTATCCCGGAGGAGTTTATAGAACAGTGGTTAGCCCGGGAAGCTGGACTTAGAGGAGTACTCCTGGGTTCCGTGGGCGGCGGGATTCTGGCCATGGGTCCGTACGCTTCATTTCCTATTATTTCCTCTATCTATAATGCCGGAGCAGGAGTGGGGACCACGGTGGCCCTTACTACCGGCTACGTTTTCTTGAACCTGAGCCTGCTTCCTTACGAAGGGGCTACTCTGGGTTTCCGCTTCTCGGCTTTCCGGCTGGGCTTGCTCTTTCCCTTCTGTTTGTTGGCGGGGGGTGCTGCCTACCTGGTAGAGGTGCTTTTTCTCTAATGCGCGGGGTATTATCACTGCACTATTTATGCTGAGAATAACAATCTAAATGCAATAATACCTATTTTTGCCTGAGGTGAAGTATCTTGCGCGAGTTGAGTAAAGTGAAATATGTGGGATCCCGCCAATAAAATTATTTTAATAGCTCTTTTACTATTCTTTGGTGTATCTTGTCTCTTACTTCCCGGAATTTTTGCGTTATTTCTTCCGGGGTGCCTTCTGCCCGGGCGGGGTCGCTTATGGGCCAGTGCAGGTGTTTTACATTTTGCCCTGATAAGGGGCAGTTGTCCCTGGCATCCCCACAAAGGGTAACTACCAGGTTGGCATCTCTAATTAGTTCCCGGCTCAGGGTGTCTGAGGTCTGGTGGGAGATATCTATGCCTGCTTCCCACATTACTTCAACCGCCCGGGGGTTCATCCCGGCAGGCGAAAGGCCTGCACTGTACACCTCGAATTTATCTCCTCCCAGGTAACGGAGAAAGCCTTCTGCCATTTGGCTGCGGCAGGAATTCCCCGTGCACAGGAAGACTACTTTTTCTTTATCTTTTTTTGCATTATAACTGGTATCTTTCATTTAGGAACGCCTTTTTTACTCCAAAATTAATACGTTGTTTTACTACTACCGGCGGATCTTTTTTGACGTCGTTTTTTCAAACTCGGTATCACGATAGACCACCCGGCGTATATGTTTGTACGAGACCAGTTGCTGGTTGACCTTTTGAACTTCTTCTTCTAGTAATGTCTGAATCTCTTCTTTTTCCGGGTTTTCTCCAAGTTGTTCTTGAACGGCTTCCATATCCGGATAAATGGTGGCGGCAAGAATGATATCTTCACGCTGGCTGTCTTCACCCGAGACCAGGCATTCTGACACATAAGGAGAATTTAATAGCAGTGCTTCGATCTCTTCCGGAAAGATGTTCTTGCCGTTCTTGGAGACAATCACGTTCTTTTTGCGGCCGGTTATGATGCAAAATCCGTTTTCATCAATATAGCCGAGATCCCCGGTATGATAGTAACCTTCTTCATCTATGGCGTTGGCTGTAGCCTCCGGGTCCTTATAGTAACCGAGCATAATATTGGGACCGCGGGCAATAAATTCACCGATGCCATTTTCGTCTTGATTAATTACTTTTACTTCGACACCCGGGAGTGGTAAGCCGGCGGCATAATTATTGAACTCAACATCGCGATTAAGGGCAAGGATCGGTGCGCATTCTGTTAACCCGTAACCCTGCAGACAAGCAATACCCATATCCTGCATATCACTCATTATTTTCGGGTCTGCAGCCGCTCCCCCGGAAATAATCATCCGCAGGTTACCGCCAAAATTCTCGTGCACGGGGGCAAATATTTTTCGTCGGAGGTCTATACCAAGTGGTAAAAGGAATTTTGAAAGTTTCCGCCCCAAATCAAATTTTCGGGCCATTTTTTTAGTAGCCGTGGCTTTTTTCATAATATTCCGGTGAAACATTTCCAGCATTAGTGGTACTACCAAAATAATGGTAGGTTTGCTTTCCTGGATATTAGGCAATATATAGCGCAGGCCTTCGCATACCGCAATGGTAGCACCGCGGTAGATGGGGCATAAGAAGCCGCAGGTGCACTCATAGGTGTGGTGCAGTGGCAAAACAGACAAAAATACGTCATCAGGACCTATGTAAAGCATGGAGCACATACTTTCCAGGTTGGCACATATATTTTTTTGCGAGAGCATCACGGCTTTGGACCGGGCCGTGGTTCCGCTGGTAAAAAGCAAAATAGTCATGGCTTCCGGGTCGATTGGCGCATCTAGAAAGGTGCGATCTCCGCCTTCAAGCAGATGGCGGCCTTCCGTGAGCAGGTCTCCCAAAAAAAGAATGTCGTCCCGGTTTTCCAAAGGGTCCATGCATATTAGCTTTTCCACGCCGGGTATGTCATTAATAATTTCATCCACTGTATTTTGTTTGGATGCAGAGTAAATCAATACATCGGCTTCCGCCCTGTTCAGCAGGTTGGCAATTTCCTGGTCCGGCAACTCCTTGTCCAGTGGAACTACAATTCCAGTTCCGTTTGTTACGCCGAGATAGGAGACATACCACTCGTATCTTGTCTCGGCAAGGATTGCTACGCGACTGCCCATACTGACATGACGGAGAAGTGCTGTTCCCAGAGCATTGACGTCATCGGAAAATTCTTGCATGTTAACATTTGAGTAAGGGGCTCCTTTTTTTTCCTTCACCATGAACGCTGTATTATTTGCATACAGATCCACACTTTGCTGCAGCATCTCGCGCAAATCCCGAATTTTTCTTACTTCATATAATGGTGCATCCTTCATTTTTTGCTACCTCCATTAATAAAAAGTATGGATTACGGAATAATGCATTAAAATTTTGCCAAGTTGTGTGACAAGAATAATCTCTTAACAGCTTACCGTAAATGAAAAAACATTGCAAAACCTGATTTTAATTTTAAGTAAGAGGAAACAGCGGCGTAAGTGTGGTAACAGGTGTGATTCAAGTGGAAGTTTTTAGCTATCTTCACGTGCTCTTCATATTTTTCTGTTAAAAAAAGTCAAAACTATTATTTTGGACAGATCAATAAGGGCAACAAAAATAGAACCGGGTATGTTATTATTAAATCAAGTTGCGTATACGCTTGGAGAGTTAGAATAAACGGCATATTTTTAGATTTTTAATAACGAGAGGAGTTAGCAGGTATGCAGCCGGCCAGAATTGATGAACCGGGTATTGATATATTAATAGTTGAAGATGAAGCCGGGTGGATCAAGGTCCTTCAAGCTTACCTGGAAAAGGAAGGGTTTAAAGTACTTGGTTGTAGTAACGGGGCAGAGGGGCTTGAGCTTTTCAGGAAAACCCGGCCTCGCCTGCTGCTACTTGACCTGATGCTCCCGGGCATGCCCGGTGAAGAAATTGCCCGCGCAGTTAGAAAAGAAAGCCTGGTGCCAATAATTATGCTAACCGCCAGGGGCAGCGAGGATGAGAAGCTTCAAGGGTTGGGTATAGGTGCCGACGATTACCTGGTGAAGCCGGTTAGCCCTAGGGAAGTGACTGCAAGGGTGAAAACCGTTTTACGGAGAATTGAACAGAATTCCGGGCGGATACAGCAGGAAATTTTTCAACAGGGACCTTTTACCATAGACACCTTGTCTCACCGGGTATACCTGAGAAATAAGGAAGTATACCTTACCCCTACGGAATACCACATTTTAAAACTACTGGTGCTTTATCCGCGCAAAATCTTTTCCCGGGACAACCTTGCTGACAACGTATATGGCAACCTTTGGGAAGGTGATCCCCGCACGGTAGACGTCCACATCAAAAACCTGCGGCGAAAGATAGAACCGGATCCCGGCAATCCCTCTTATATAAAAACTGTATACGGCACCGGTTACCAGTGGGGATCACCCGGGAGTTCTAAAGGAATGCCGGAAGATGTTTAATAGCCTGTTTTTTCGCCTGTTTCTTGCTTTCTGGATTTTAAGCGCTGGTGTGCTTTTAATTTCGGGCACTTATATTACCAGCAACATCGAAGCGGGCTTCAGGGAATTTATATCTATGGTAGAAGAAGAAGAGAGGGAAAACCTGGTAGTTGGGGTAAACGAAATTTTAAACAACCAGGCCAGCAGCGGAAGATCGTTTGCCGCGGTAAACCAGCTAGCCCGGGCGCAGAAAGTGAGAATAATTATTGAGGACGGTTCCAGCGAGGTCATCCATGACACAGACAGCAGCCAGAGGAGGCGGGGGGTGCAGGAGGAAGAAACTACTGTGCCGCTGCACCTGGGCGAAAGCACTTACCCCCTGGAAGTAGACGGGCTGCCCGGGGGTAAAGTAACTGTTATACCCGAAGACCGGATGGTTGAAACCGGCTACTTCACTCCTTTGGAGCTTGCTTTTGCCTCACGGGTAGCAGAAAGCATTCTATGGGGTGGACTGATTTCCTTAATTCTCTCGGCCGTGGTAAGTGCGGTAATTTCATTGTCTATTTCTAAACCAGTCCATGATCTGAAAAAAGCCGCCGGCGAACTCAAAAAAGGAAATCTTTACCAAAGAGCTCCCTGCAGAGGGCCAAAGGAGATAAAAGAACTGTCTGATAGCTTTAATTCTATGGCCGAATACCTGGAAAGGACCACTTATTTAAAAAAGAAGCTTACCCAGGATATATCCCACGAACTTCGGAACCCGGTGGCTTCAGCCAGGGGCTACCTGGAAGCTTTCCAGGACGGAATCCTTCCGCCTGATCAGCAGCAGCTTGAGTATGTGATGGAGGAAATAAGCCGCCTGGAAAAACTCGCGGAAGAGATCCATAGTTTATCCCTGGCTGATAGCAGCGAAAAAACTCCTGCCTTGGAGTTAACTGACCTGGGAGAGTTGGGCTACAGGTTAAGTGAGGGTTTTAAATTCCTGGTAGAAGCACATTACCTTAATTTTAAGTTTTGTCCGCCGGAAGAAAGACTGCCGGTAATGGTGGATCCCGGATGGGTAAAAGATGCCTTGAAAAACCTTCTGCAGAACGCCCTCCGCTACACTCCTAAAGGTGGTTCTATCGTAATGGACGTCCAGGGGGAAGCAAGTCAAACAGATGGCAACAGGTGGGCGGTAGTTTCTATATTGGATGATGGAGAGGGAATACCGGAGGATAAACTTCCCTTTATATTTGAAAGGTTTTACCGCACCGACGATTCACGCAGCAGGGAGACGGGGGGTAGCGGGTTGGGTCTCTCCCTGGTAAAAGAATGGACCCGGGCCATGGGAGGAGAGGTTGAAGCGATTTCTACGGAAGAAGGCAGTACTTTTAAGTTGTTTTTCCCTGTTTGTAAGGAAGAATAACTTTAGTTTATCGGATTTGCTTTTTTTGAAAATCTTAATTCTATTTATATCTTATACCGCATCTCAGGGTTTTGTGGTTATTTTTACGGGGCTTGTGCGAAGTATTTCGTGCAAGCCTGATTTTTTAACGGAAAATAATAATCTTCACGGGATCTTCACAACTACCTGATAAATTAGAATCAGTCAAGAAGAAAGGAGGTGGTGTAAAATGGTTAAAGGTGCAAAAATGCCTGCTTTTATTGGCGTGGCATTGTTGGCTCTGGCTGTCCTGGTGTGGGTTCCCGGTGCCGTTGGGGGAGAAGAAGGGCCGGTGGTAGAAACCCGGCAGTATTCCCTTGAAATGGACGGGGAATTTGCAGAAGGTGCGGAAGAAAAAATCCAGCGCAAACTGGATAGAATTAAGCTCCTGGCTGAAGAAGAAGTGCTTGATGAAGAAGAAGCTGAAAATTACCGGGCAGCCATTGAAGAAAAAACCTCTTTTAAAAGGGGCGAATGTCCTGAAGGCGAATCCAGGTCCTGCGAGTTGAGGCTCGAGCTGAGGGAACACCGGGAAGAGTGCAGAGAAGAAAAACGTGAAGACGGAGAAGCTTTCCGTGGTGGAAACGGTTTTAAAGGTGGAAGGTAGTTCTGGGGAACTCAGTGCATCGTTCAGAGAGGGCCCGGTAAACTTTTACCCGGGCCCTCTCTGAACGGTTTTATTTATTTAATAAGCCATATATTTATTGACATTTTAAAAAAAATATTGTTATACTTTTTCCAGTTAAAAGAAAATTCCTATCTGTGGCTTTTTTCTTGATTTTTGTTTTATTTCGTCTTAAAATTAACCAAATCACTGGTTAAATGGAGTTACACAGGTATTTCTGAGTTTTTAGGTAAGTGAGTTCAAAGGGCAATAATAGATTAAATTATAAGAGGATATTAATTTAAGAGTAATGCTTATCTAAAAAGCTCAAATATAAGCATAAGAGGGGAGAAATTAATGAAAGAAGTTGTTATTGTCAGCGGTGCCAGAACAGCTATTGGAGATTTTATGGGGTCTTTATCAAGTTTGAACGCTGTAGATTTGGGTGTCACAGTTCTTAACGGTGCGCTTGATAAGGTCGGGATAGAAAAAGAGGAAGTCCAGGAGGTAATAGCCGGCCACGTTAACCAGGCAGGCTCACCAGGCAATACTGCGCGTCACATCTCCCTGGGCGCGGGACTTCCCAGTTCCTCCTTTGCTTTTACCTGCCATCAGCAGTGTGCTTCTTCCATGCGCAGCGCCGAGTTGCTTGCCCAGGAAATTATGCTGGGGAAAATTGAGGTTGGTGCGGTTGTAGGTGTGGAGAGCATGAGCACCGCCCCATACTTATTGTTTGGTGCACGCAAGGGGTATCGCCTCAACGACGGGGAAAGAGTACAAGACAGCCTAATGATTGGCGGCCTGGTAGATGCTTTGCTGGGGTATCATATGGGTGTTACGGCAGAAAACATTGCTGAGAAATACGGTATTTCAAGAGAAGAACAGGATGAATGGGCACTCATGAGCCATCAAAGAGCCTGTAAAGCAATTGAAAACGGCTGGTTTGAAGACGAAATAATCCCGGTGGAAGTCAAGAGCAAGAAAGGCTCATTTCAGTTCGATACCGATGAACATCCCCGTGCGGATACCAGTATGGATTCCCTGTCCAAACTCAGGCCGGTCTTTAAAAAAGATGGCCTTGTAACGGCAGGCAATGCTTCCGGCCTTAACGACGGTGGTTCCTGCCTGATCATGATGTCAGGTGAAAAGGCCAGGGAGATGGGCATTAAACCAGTCGCCAGGGTGGTTGCTTCTGCGCCCGGTTCCGTGGAACCAAGCATCATGGGCATGGGAGTGGTTGCCGCCGTAAAAAACGCCTTGAATTTTGCCAACATGAAACTGGAAGATATCGATTGCTTTGAACTTAATGAGGCTTTTGCTGCACAGGTAATTGGTTGCAACCGCGAGCTTGATTTGCCCCTGGACAAGATTAACCGTGTAGGCTCCGGTATCAGCCTGGGACACCCGGTAGGTGCTACCGGAGCCCGTCTGATTGTCACCATGATCAATGAGCTTAAACGAATGGGCAAGAAATACGGTTGTGCTTCGCTTTGTGCCAGTGGGGGGCCCGGACATGCATTTATCCTGGAGACCTTGTAGTTCTATAAAAGAAGGCTTAAATTGATAAATATATTGGTCTGTTATTGTCTGGAGCCCGTCCCACGGGGTTGGGTTAGTTGCTGATTATAGCGGCGGGGAGACTTTAGCCACAGCATCGAAATCTCCCGGACACGCTTTGCGGCATTCATCACATTTAATGCATTTATTTTGTATAATTTCTTTTGTGTGGTCAGGACGGGAGATTATAGCCTGGCTGGGGCATCTCTCCACGCAGGCACTGCAGAGTTCCCGGGAAATAAGCGGGCAGTAGGGGCGCTGCAGGGAGCATGTGCTGATGCATCCCATACAAGGTTTATTGCATTTTCGAGGGTCAATATAATAAGAGACCAGCTCCCTGCACGTTCCGGCAGGACAGCGTCCTTCTTCGACGTGAGCCAGGTATTCATCCCTGAAATAGTGCAAAGTAGTAAGCACGGGGTTGGGTGCTGTGCTGCCCAGATTGCACATGGACCCGAGTTTGATGTCTTCTGCAAGTGTTTCCAGCGTGTTTAAATCCTCCAGGGTTCCTTCTCCTTGCGTTATTCGATCAAGGATCTGGAGCATGTGTTTGGTTCCCACCCTGCAAAAGGTACATTTACCGCAGGATTCAAGCTGGATAAATTCCAAAAAGTAGCGTGCTATGGCTACCATGCAGTCTTCTTCATCCAGTACCACCACTCCGCCTGAACCCATTATGGCACCGGCTTCATCCAGAGATTCAAAATCTATGGGAATATCCAGGCAAGATGAGGGAAGGCACCCTCCGGAAGGACCGCCAATCTGAACGCCTTTAAATCTTTTGCCCCAGGGGATGCCCCCGCCTGTATCATAAATCAAGGTGCGCAGTGAAGTTCCCGTGGGAACCTCTACCAGGCCGGTGTGGTTGACCTTGCCTACAAGTGCAAAAACAGCGGTGCCCGGGGTTTCAGGGGTGCCGATAGATTTAAACCAGCTTGCCCCCCGTATTAAAATATGGGGAATAAAGGCAAAAGTTTTAACATTGTTAAGAAGAGTGGGCCTTCCCCAGAGACCGGATTCGGCAAGACTGGGAGGACGTGTTTGGGGTAAACCCGCTTTTCCTTCAATGGACTGCGTAAGGGCGGTGGCTTCCCCGGTTACAAATGCACCTGCCCCGGTGAATATTTCTAGTTCAAAAGAAAATCCCGAACCCAGTATGGAATCGCCCAGCAAACCTTTTTCCCGGGCTTGCTGCAGGGCGGCATTCATGCGCTTTATGGCCAAGGGGTATTCGGATCTAATGTATAAAAACCCTTTTTCCGCACCTGTTGCATAGGCACTAATAACCATCCCCTCAATAACCTGGTGGGGGTTGGATTCCATGAGGCTGCGGTCCATAAAAGCCCCCGGGTCACCTTCATCGCCGTTGCATATAACGTATCGACAGTCGGAACTGGTTTCCCGGCAAGCCTCCATTTTTTTAGCTGTAGGGAAGCCGGCACCTCCACGGCCCCTCAGACCGGAGCTTTTAATTTCTTCAATTATTTCTTCAGGGGTAAAGGTCAAGGCTTTGGCTAATGCTGCATAGCCGTCCCTGGATATGTAGTCATCAATATCCAGGGGGTCCAGCAGGCCGCAGTGTTGTAAAAGCACTTTTTCCTCATGGGCGCCCCGGGGTAGTTCGGAAAGAGAGACCAGTTCCTTGCTGGTTTCCAGGGAGGCCAGGGTGTGCTCGTGGCAGAGGTTGTTTTTTAATATGAATTCCCTAACCAGTTTTTCCGCCACTACTTCATCAACTTTGCCGTAAGCTATGGAGGGGAAACCGGGCTTATTAATAATTACCAGGGGCTCTGCAAAGCAGTAACCCAGGCAGCCAACTTCTTTAACTTCTACTTCAAGGCTTAACCTGCTTATTTCTTGTGTAAAAACTTCTTTTACTTTGCCGGCCCCGGCAGCCTGGCCGCAGGTGGCGGTGCCTATGTATACCATTGTTTTGGCTTGCAGGTGGCGCCTTTTAGCATCGGCCTGTTCTTTAAGGTATGCGAACTGATTTCTATAAGTATCTGTTGCCATTTTCCCGGCTCCTTTTTCAGGTGTTTACTTTTTAAAGCTTTAAATTTGTGGAAAGTTTGATTAGCATGGGAAATATTGTTTGACAATTAATAAGTAGTGTAATGGTTACCAGGAATACAAGTATGACTATATAATTGGTTTGGTTATTTTATAGTACTGAATATAGCGGGTGATGTCAATACTTCACCGGGGGATTAATAGTCTTATAAAATATTAATAAAAATAGAAAAAGAAGCAGCAATAAGAACTATAAAAATGGGATTTAAACAAGTTTTAAGGGACAAGGCCAAACAGACCAGAAATATAAACAGAGCTGTAATTTCATTTAATACCTGCTCGCCAATAAAGATTGCAGCCAGGGCTATCAGGGCTATAACCGCAGGGCGAATCCCACGCATGGCTGCCCTGGTCCAGGTGCTACCGGTAAACCACTTTGACAGGAAAAAAATAAGCAGCAAAAGCAACACTGAAGGAGACAGTACCCCAATGGTAGCAATAGCCGCTCCGAGGCACCCTGCCATTTGGAAGCCTACAAAGGTAGACATATTGATGGAAACAGGACCGGGTGTCATTTCTGCCACGGCCAATATGTCCAGAAACTCGCATAAACTTAACCAATCCCCCCCGATAAATTCCTGGCGCATCAGGGGAAGCATGGCGTAACCTCCCCCAAAACTTATCAGGCCTATCTTAAAAAAAGAGTAGTATATTTCCCAGAGCAAAAGCATTATTCATCACTCCCAGCTTCGGCTTCTTCCCGGTGGTACATGAATATTCCTCCTAGAGCCCCGGCCAAAAGGAGGAAAAAAGGATTCCAGTCCAGGAAGTAGCCCGGAAACAACAGGAATCCACATATTACCAGACCTTTCCAGTCACCCAGGGTTTTTTCACCCATCCTCCAGGTGGCTGCCGTTATTAAAGCTGCAACCGCGGGAAGTATCCCCATAAAGGCATATTCCGCTAACGGGTGATTACGGTATTCGAAAAAATAAAGCGCTATAAGGAGAATAATAATAAAGGAGGGCAGGGCGGCTCCCAGCACAGCGGTAAGTGCACCTTTAATTCCGTAAAGGCGGTAGCCTACCTGGAAGGAAGTGTTTACCGCTAAAGCGCCGGGAACAGATTGGGCAAGTGCCAGGATGTCCAGAAATTTATCTCTTTCTATCCACTCTCTTTTTTCCACTATCTCTCTTTCAATAATAGGGAGCATTACGTAACCCCCGCCAAAGGTGAATGCACCTATTTTAAAGAATAAAAAAAACAGCTGACCCAGGCAGGTTAAAGTATTCATTAATTCTCTTAAGCTAGAAGGAAACGGTTTCAATTAAACATCTCCTTACTTTTTAGTGCAGGCGCTCCGGTTTTTCTACCCCAGGACTTTTTTAATTCTAACTTTTGTTTCTTGGACTGTCAATTTGCCCTACATGAGTGCAGGGGACTATGGCCGGGAATTTTGGATCTATCGAATTTTTTATACATTTATTTAATTTACTATAGGAGACTTTATCGCGGTAAGCTGGAGTGACTTTTTCCAGGGAACTCTCATGTTTATTGCCCTTATCGTCACCCCGGTACTTACCGTTCATTACGTGGGGGGAATTGGTGCTCTCTTTGACGCCATCAGGTATGCCAACCCCGATCTGCTGGATATATCTGCAGGTGTGGCTTATGATGCTGCCGGAGGGGCGCCCTGGGAATCGGCGGGCCCTATTGGCGCGGTAGGGATAATTTCTGCCCTGGCCTGGGGTTTGGGCTACTTTGGTCAGCCCCATATCCTGGCCCGCTTCATGGCCATCCGCTCTTTGAAGGATGTAAAAACTTCCCGCCTCATTTCAGTGGTGTGGGTGGTCCTGGTTTTATACGGTGCTTTTATCGTAGGGTTTGTAGGTATTGCCGTTTTTGGCCCCGGCAATACCCTGGTGGATACGGAGCACGTCTTTTTGGAGCTGATCCAGCTGGTTTTTAATCCCTGGGTGGCGGGCATACTTCTGGCGGCGGTCATGGCGGCCATAATGAGTACCATCGACTCCCAGCTACTGGTTTCCTCCAGTGCCCTGACGGAAGACTTTTACCATACCTTTTTCAAGCGAAACGCCAGTGAAAAAGAGCTGGTGTGGGTGGGACGTCTTTCAGTGCTGGTTATTGCCTCCATTGCCCTTTACCTGGCCTGGGAGGAAGGCCACGTGCTGGAGCTGGTGGAGTACGCCTGGGCCGGTTTCGGGGCTACCTTTGGTCCATGTGTGCTCTTTTCTCTCTTCTGGCCCCGGATGACCAAAAACGGTGCACTGTTGGGCATGCTTGCAGGCGGGCTCACAGTTATTATCTGGCCCTATACCGGTTTGGAACTGTATGAAATAGTTCCGGGCTTTCTGTTATCTTCAGCGGCAATTGTGATGGTAAGCCTGCTGGATAAAGAGCCCGGCCAGGATATACAGGAGGATTTTGCCCGGGCGGATAGTACCGTAAAGAACAGCTAAGCCAAAAGATAATACAATGATAAAAAACAAATTAAGGGAGGCTGCCTTTTCCAGGGTAGTCTCCTTTTTTAAAGCAGCAGTTTCCACCATGCAGGGGTCCTCCGGATTGGCAATTCAGATAATTAGAAGCTGTGTTGCCCGATTGTGCAACAATTATCAAAATTACTGAATCACACATCATTTGCGAACTTAAGACTTATTTTAATATTACGGATTTCTTCTTTAAAAAAGGGAACTGCCGTCAAAACAGAGAAGTTTAATTTAAAAGCACTCGTGAAAAAAATATCAAGAATTCTGAAAAGAGTGATGTGGCATGGAAAATTTTATTGTTCGTGCTTCTTTTAAATACGTGCTTTTGTTTATTCAGGTTTATGCCTTTTACGTTATTCTGCACGGGCATCTTTCACCCGGGGGAGGTTTTGCCGGTGGGATTGTCCTGGGCCTTAGCATGGTTCTCTTTTTGTTTGTTTTTGGCATGAGCCAGGCTTCCCGTAAATTGCCGCTGCAGTTGGCCATAGTTTTAATAGGAG
>CAYODA010000037.1:0-14447 GCA_964402625.1 uncultured Syntrophomonadaceae bacterium
ATGCAACTTGGGTGCATTTACTCTGACAAAGTTGCATTTACTTTGTCCATTAACCTAAATTATTTTCGCCCGGGCATTTTACTTACAACTTACCTGGTTTGGCATTAAAACTTGCACAGTGGAAATATAATACTTATAATTAAACATAAGGCTAACTTCAACCGTTACTCAAGATAGCTTCAAAGAAGAGAAAGGTTTGATATTAAGCATGGAAATTCCTGTAGAAGATATAGTGCAGCGGCAAGATCTTTGTTATATAGACCTGCGTTCCCCCGGAGAACATCGCCAGGCCTCCATACCCGGTTCTTTTAATATACCCCTCTTTAACGACCGGGAGAGGGAGGAGCTGGGAGTAATTTACCATAACCAGGGCAGTTTCCCCGCCAGGATGAGGGGACTGGAGATAGGTTCACGCAAGCTGCCTGAGCTGGCCGGGGACATTCTTTCCGTTTCCAGAGATAAGCTGCCTTTGCTGTATTGCTGGAGGGGTGGACTGCGCAGCGAGGCCGTTTATGAGAACCTTAAAATGGCCGGAATTAATTGCTTGAGGCTGCAGGGAGGGTACCGCAGTTTTAGAAGGTTCATCAACCGTACCCTGCAAAACTACCACATCCGGCCCCGCCTGGTAGTCCTGCATGGCCTTACCGGTACCGGCAAAACCCTGCTTCTCAACGTAATGGCGTCACGATACCAGCCGGTCCTGGATTTAGAAGGCCTGGCCTGCCACCGGGGATCGGTATTCGGCAAGATCGGGATAAAACGGGAACGCTCCCAGAAAGATTTTGAAGCCATGCTGTGGTGGCAGCTGGAAAATATGCAAAAATCCCCTTTTATCCTGGTAGAAGGGGAAGGACGGCGTATAGGAAACCTGTTTCTGCCCGATTTCCTCCGCCAGGCCATGCAGGAGGGAATTCACCTGCTGGTTACCGCTCCCCTGGAAGTTCGTGCCGGAAGGATCGCCCTGGAATATACCTCTAACCCGTTAAGCGGCGAGGAAAAAGAGCAGTTCTACCGGGCCATAAAGCTTCTTTCCAGGAAGCTGGGTAAGGAAAAAACAGAATACCTGCTGGAATGCATAAAGCGTGAAGACTATTTTGAAGCAGCCCTTTACCTGTGCAAAGAATACTATGATCACTATTACGAGGACGCCCGTCCCGGCAAGCAATTCTTTGAAGAAACTATTGACGCCACCTGCCTGGAAGAAGGGGCATCTCAGCTGGCACGTTTCCTGGATTATTATTTCCACCACAATAAACCTTGCTGCCAAAAGGAGGTTGTATAGCATGAATGTTTACGACCACGCTCACGCACTGGCCAGGGCCATACGCCAATCTTCCGAGCTGCGGCAATACCGGGAAGCCCTGGAAAAGCTCAACAGCGATGAAACCGCCCGCAAAATGCTGCAGGATTTCCGGGATATGCAAATGCAGATCCAGAATAAAAAGATGCAGAACCAGGAAGTACCCCCCGAAGAAGAAGAGAAGTTTAACCGGCTGTCGGAGATTGTAAACATGAACCAGACGGTTAAAGATTACCTGGAAAAAGAATACCGCCTGTCCATTATGATGCGCGATGTACAGCGTATTATTGGCGAAGTAGTGGAAAAAGAAATAGGCGGAGAAGAAGATAAAGAACCCTCTGAAGAAGACTAAACCCCTTTAAACAGCGGAAATCAGGGCCGAAACTTTTTCTTCAAGTGGGAGACAGGAAAGGAGAAACACTATGAATAAAAAAGATATTACTACTTTACTGCTGGACCTGGACGGCACCCTGCTGAAAGTAGACATGGAAAATTTTATTCCCGTCTACGTGGACAGACTGGCTTCTTTTTTTGCCCATTTAGCTCCTCCGGAAAAATTCAGAAAAAAGCTCCTGTCGGCTACCCGCACGGTAATTAGCAGTAAAGACCCCGGAGAATCCAACGAAGAAATATTTTTCCGGGTATTTCTGCAGAGCCTGGATCTGTCTCCCAAAAAAGTCATGCCCCTGCTGGATGAGTTTTATTCCACTGAATACCCGCGGCTTAAAAGCATGGCTTCTCCGCATCCCCACGCACCTTCTCTGCTGGAAACGGCACAAAAAAAAGGGCTGGAGGTAGTAATAGCCACCAACCCTATCTTTCCTGCAGCAGCCATAAAGGAACGCATGCGGTGGGCGGGTATTGATGAGTTCCCCTTTCTGCTGGTAACCACCCTGGAAAACATGCATTTCTGCAAGCCGCACCCGGAATTTTACACGGAAATATTGCAGAAAATTAACCGCTCCCCTTCTTCCTGCCTTATGGCAGGAAACGATGTATTGGAAGACCTGGTTGCGTGCAAAACCGGCATGTTTACATACCTGGTTGACGAAACCCTGGTAAACACCGAAGAACTGGAAAACTGCCACTACGACTGGCGAGGCAGCCTTGAAGAACTGCAGGAGCTAATCTCCTTGCTTTAACCACTGCAATTTACCGGGCGGCTTTCCTGTTACCTTTTAAATTAACCTGGAAGATTTTTGCATTTACTCCGTCTCTTCCAGGGCTTCAGGCTCCGGCTCTTCCGTATCCTGCTCTATCTCCTCTTCGTAAACCATACTTTCTTCTTCATCCATGAATATCCAATGCACTTTCCTGGTATCCAGTTCATCACGGTTTAACATGACCAGGTGGTAATACCTGGGACTGGAAGCCACCTCCACCAGAACTTCAGTTACTTCTCCCCCCCCGGGCCGTATTTCTACGTCTTCCACCTGGCTGTTAACTGCACAAAGAGCTATTTCATAATTCTGGTTGAAAGGATATTCGGGCAAATCCAGGTCGGGATGGTGTTGAAGCTCTTCCCACTGTTCCCGGGTATGGGCTATCTTAAAGTCAGAAGGAGCATCTATTTCTCCGCGAGTAGCAGTAACGTAAAGAAAATCTTCATCGACAGGCGGGGGAGTGTCTACCGGTTCCAGGCGGAAAAAATTATCGTACACGGACAAACTAATCAGCAAAGCCAGTAAAAAAGCCAGTGGGAGAAGCCTTCTTGCTTCCACTACCAAAAACCTGTTCATACTGCTCCATCCCTTCCCGAGGTATTTTCTTAATTAATTGGTATGAAGGGAAAAGAGCAGATATGATCAACTTTTAACTTCACCTCAAGTAAAATTTCCCCAGAAGTGCCTGCAAAAAAAGGATACCTTGAAAAGGTAAGGTACCCTTTATGCTCCCCGGCAAATGATTTTTTAAAGTATAGAAGGGCATATCCGGCCTTTCAACGCTTCCTGGCTTTCTATATCTTCCAGCAGTTCCACCCTGACCAGGCTGCCGGGTAACTGCGAGGCATCACTACCGGCAAGCGCTTTAACCCGGAGATAGTGCCGGGTTAGTCCTTCTATTTCTCCACTTTCCAGGACTTTCTCCACCAGTATATCCTGACAGGTACCCAGAAATCTCCGCCGGTATTTTGCCGCCATCTTCCTGGCAGCTTCTTCCATTTCCTTGCTGCGCTTCTCCTGCCCGGAAGGGGCGACCTGTCCGCTAAAACGGGAGGCAGCCGTTCCGGGCCGGGGGGAATACCTGAAAACGTGCATTCTGCTGAAATTCATCTTACGCACAAATTTTAACGACCTCCGGTGGTGTTCTTCCGTTTCACCGGGAAAACCAACGATGATATCCGTACTCACTGCCAACTCGGGGATTAAATCACGCAAGGTGCCTATAAGAAAGGCGTACTCCGCCGTGTTATAAGGTCGGTTCATCCATTTTAGTACTTCGTCATCCCCGCTCTGTAGAGGTATGTGCAGGTGATGGCAGATTTTTCTGGAAGAGGAGATAGCCTCTACCAGTTCCCGGGTAAAATCCAGGGGTTCCAGGGAGCTGAGTCGAATCCGCTGGATTCCCGGGACTTCCTCTATACGACGGATGATTTGCCCCAGGGAAGAACCCGGAAGATCGCGGCCGTACAGGCCCAGATGAACCCCAGTAATAACCATCTCTTTAAAGCCCTGCTCTGCCATGCGGTGAACTTCTTCCATAACTTTTTCCGGCTGCTTGCTGCGGGAAGGGCCACGGGCCAGGGGAACTATGCAGTAACTGCAGTACTGCTCACACCCTTCCTGGATCTTCAGGAAAGCCCTTTTTCGCTGCTGGCCTTCATAAAAGGGGAGATCTTCAAATCCCGGTTGATAGGGGAAATCTTCTACTTCCAGGCGGGGACCGCTCTTTTTAACCTCTTCCACCAGTCCGAGTAGGCGGTAGCGGTGCTGTGTTCCCAGGAGAATGTCTATTTCAGGCATTCTCTCCAGGTCCTCGGTGTACACCTGGGCGTAACAGCCGATTACGGCAATCACTGCTTCCGGGGAGCGGCGACGGGCCCGGCGAATCATCTGTCGGGATTTTCTATCACTCTGCCGGGTAACGGTACAGGTGTTGATCACGTACACGTCGGCATAATCGTTAAAATCAGTAAGACGGTAGCCTTCCTGTTCAAACAGGTATTTCAGGCCTTCTGTCTCGTAATAGTTTACTTTACAGCCCAGGGTAAAAAAAGCCGCCTTTTTCATTCCTGTAAACCTCCCAGGTCTCCGTAAATTAACTGAACCAGGGTCAGGGCAGCTGTTGCCGCAGTTTCCGCTCTTAAAATCCGTGGTCCCATACCCGCCACCTGCACTCCCTTGCTTTTTAACTCCCCGGCTTCTTCCCGGTTAAAACCACCTTCCGGCCCTACAAACACTGCTATCCGGGTGATTCCGCTCTCCGGTCCATGCAGCACCTGGCTCTTTTCACCTTCCCAGAAAAACAGGTTTAGTGCTGTTTCTTCACTTTCAAGCACCCCTTCCACATCCGACCAATCGACGGGGATTTCTACGTCCGGGAGAATATCCCTGCCGCACTGGCCGGCGGCTGCCCGGGCAACATTAAGCCACCTTTCCCTTTTTTTGAGAGTACGCTGCCTCTGCAGGCGGGGAACACTGCGTGCGGTAACCAGGGGGATTATGCGGTGGGCCCCCAGTTCCACTGCTTGACGCACCACCAGGTCCATATTATCTCCTTTAAGCAGGCCCTGGACCAGCGTCACGTGCAGGGGACTTTCCCTGCTCTCCCGGAGGGGAGCTGTTACTTGCACCCGGCTCGCAGAAGTGTCCGTAGCGATTACCCTGGCGGCAAACCCTCTTCCCTTACCATCAGATACGTCCACTTCATCTCCTTCCTGCAAACGCAAGACTTTTACTGCGTGATGGCTGTCAGATGGAGAAAGGGTGTACTCTTTATTGGTTTCAAGTTCCAGGTCACAAATAAAAAAGCGTGGAAGCGTCACGGCACCTCCCCCCCCCGGCCTGATTAATTAACAGTTGAAAATATAACTGGAAAACCTTTTAGCTAACTCCCGGAGCTCCTAAAAAAAAAGAAGCGGGGACTATTTGCCCCCGCCAAATGCTCCTTTTACTTTACTTATAAATCCTTTGTCATCCAGCTGTACCTCTTCCCCGCACTGACGGGCGAATTCGGCCAGCGCTTTTTTCTGCTCCGCGCTTAACTTGCGAGGTACTTCTACGTTAACTTTTACCCGGAGATCACCCCGGCCCATTCCCTGCAACCGGGGCATACCTTTACCTTTAACACGAAACTGGGCGTCGGGTTGAGTCCCGGGGGGTATACGCAAATTGGCTTCCCCGTCCAGGGTGGGGACGCTCATTTCCACCCCCAGGGTTGCCTTGGCAAAACTCACGTTAAGCTGGTACACCAGGTCGTCCCCTTCCCGGGTAAAGGTGCGGTGAGGTTTTACCCGGATGATAACATAGAGGTCGCCCGGCGGACCTCCCCGGACACCGGATTCACCTTCACCGCTTACGCGGAGGCGCGTACCGTTATCCACACCGGGTGGTATTTTTACACTTACCACCCTTTCCCGGACTACCCTGCCTTCTCCGCGGCATTCCGGACAGGGGTCTTCTATAACCCTTCCGGCGCCCCGGCAGGCCTGACAGGTCTGCACATTTACAAACCTGCCATAGGCGGTATTGCGCACGGACTTCTGCTGACCCGTTCCCTGGCACGCAGAGCACACCTGGCTGCCGGATCCGGCGCGTCCGCCGGTACCCCCGCAGTCTTCACACGTTTCCGTGCGAGGTATGCGAACTTCCGCGTCTTTGCCTCGATAGGCTTCCTCCAGGGTGACTTCCATTTCTACCTGCAGGTGCCTGCCACGCTCCGGGCCTCTCCGGCGGCGGCCAAAGCCGCCCAGGCCGCCAAAGAAGCTTTCGAATATATCTTCGAAATCTTCAAAGCCAAATCCACCGCTAAAGCCACCCTGTCCCTGCTGGCCGAATCCGGCAAAGCCTTCTTCCGTATGACCGAACTGGTCATACCGCTGCCTCTTCTGGGGGTCACTTAATACGTCGTAAGCTTCTTTTACTTCCTTAAATTTCTCTGCAGCATCCTCATCTCCAGTGTTAACATCCGGATGATATTCACGGGCCAGCTTACGATATGCTTTTTTTATCTCTTCCTGGCTGGCATCCCGGTTTACCCCCAGGATCTCGTAATAATCTTTCTTGGCCATTCAAATCACACCCTAGGCTTATTGATGTTCTCTAACCACGTTCAAGTATTTATTACCCTTTATCTTCATCTTTTATATCGTAGTCTGCATCCACTACATTCTCGTCACCGCCGGCTCCGGCTGTTTCGCCGGTACTTCCTGCATCACCCGACTCGCCTTCTGCTCCGGCGTCGGCACCGGCCTGGGCCTGCTGCTGTTCGTACAGCTGGGAAGAAAGTTCATGGAGATAGCTGGTAAGCGTCTCCTTCTTGCTGTTGATCTCTTCTATATCTTCTCCCTGGGTAGCCTGGCGAAGCTCTTCAATGGCATTTCGGATTTCTTCCGCCCGGGATTCATCTACACTTTCACCCAGGTCCTTCAGCGTCTTCTCGGTGGAATAGATGAGAGAATCGGCTTCGTTCCTGGCTTCAGCCAGCTCTTTCTGTTTACGGTCTTCTTCGGCAAACTTCTCTGCTTCTTCTACCATCTGTTCAATGTCTTCTTCGTTTAAGCCGCTGGAGGCGGTTATGGTTATCTTCTGTTCTTTACCGGTACCCAGGTCCTTGGCCGAGACGTTAACGATACCGTTGGCGTCTATATCAAAGCTGACTTCGATCTGCGGCACGCCCCGCGGCGCCGGGGGAATACCGTCAAGCATAAAACGTCCCAGGGTCTTGTTGTCTTTGGCCATGGGCCGTTCACCCTGCAGCACGTGGATTTCCACGCTGGTCTGGTTATCCGCCGCTGTAGAAAAGACCTGCTTGGCGGAAGTAGGTATGGTAGTGTTTCTTTCAATAAGCTTGGTAAATACTCCCCCTAGCGTCTCAATGCCCAGGGAAAGCGGGGTAACATCCAGAAGAAGCACATCTTTGACTTCTCCGGAGAGTACGCCTCCCTGGATAGCAGCGCCCCGGGCCACTACGTCGTCGGGGTTAACCCCCTTGTGAGGATCTTTACCCAGTATCTTGCGAATGCCTTCCTGTACCGCCGGTATTCTGGTAGAGCCGCCTACCAGGATTATCTTATCAATCTCTTCTGCCTTTAAACCGGCATCGGACAGCGCCTGGCGGGTCGGCCCCATGGTCTTTTCCACCAGGTCGGAGGTCAGTTCTTCAAACTTGGCCCTGGTTATATCCACATCCAGATGCTTGGGACCCTCCTGCGTAGCTGTGATAAAAGGCAGGTTAACGTTGGTGGAAGGAACGCTGGAGAGTTCCACCTTGGCTTTTTCCGCCGCTTCTTTCAGGCGCTGCAGGGCCATACGGTCCTGTTTCAAATCTATGCCCTGCTCTTTCTTAAACTCATCAGCAATATGATCCACCAGGCGGTTGTCAAAATCGTCACCGCCCAGGCGGTTATTACCGCTGGTAGCTTTCACTTCAAACACACCTTCACCCAGCTCCAGGATGGAGACGTCAAAGGTTCCTCCACCCAGGTCAAAAACCAGGATTTTCTGGTCTTCGCCTTTATCCAGGCCATAGGCAAGAGCGGCTGCAGTAGGTTCGTTAATAATCCTCAGCACTTCCAGGCCGGCTATTCTTCCCGCATCCTTGGTAGCCTGCCTCTGACTGTCGGTAAAGTAGGCGGGAACGGTTATAACCGCCTGTGTTACCGTTTCTCCCAGGTAATCTTCCGCATCAGCCTTTATCTTTTGCAGTGTCATGGCCGATATTTCCTGGGGAGTGTAACTCTTGTCATCAATGGTAACCTTGTGGTCGGTGCCCATTTTCCTTTTAATAGACTCTATGGTCCTGTCCGGATTGGTGATGGCCTGCCTTTTGGCTACCTGGCCTGTTAGTCTTTCCCCTTCTTTACTAAAAGCCACCACCGAAGGTGTAACCCGGTTTCCTTCAGCGTTGGCTATTATCTCCGCTTCATCTCCCATCATTACGGCGCATGCCGAGTTAGTAGTTCCCAGGTCGATACCTAATACTTTTCCCATTTCTTAACCCTCCTTGTTTTTACTTGGCATATATTAAGCAAGCTTACTGTTTTTTCAGCTTGGTTGGCGGGAAAATTTATAAATAATCTTTTGCTCAATAGCCTTTACTACTCTTCTCCTCCGGGCCTTTCATCCCCGGTTCCTTCTTCCTTGTTCTCGTTTTTACTGTTTTTATCGTTATCATCGGCTTCAGAGGCTTCGTTACCTACAAGTACTCTTACCATGGCGGGGCGCAAAACCCGCCCTTGCATGGTATAGCCCTTTTGAAAAACCTCCACTACCGTATTGGGCTCACCCTCTCCTTCTTCTGTTTTCATTACCGCTTCATGGAGAGAAGGATCAAATTCTTCCCCTTCCGGTTCCACCGGGGTAATGCCTTCCTGCTCCATTACCTGAAGCAGTTGCTTTTTAATCATTTCCAGCCCTTCCACAAAAGAAGAGCCAACTTCTTCCTTGCGGGCGTTTTCCAGAGCTCTTTCTATATTATCCACCACCGGAAGTATCTTCTGCACAAACTCAAATACCGCGTTAACTCCCGCTTCCTCTTTTTCCTTGCGGGTTCTTTTACGGTAGTTGTCAAAATCGGCTTTTACCCTCTGCAGCATCTCGGTGGTTTCTTCTTTTTCTTTTTTCAGATACTCCAGCTGTTCCTGTAACTGTTCCATTTTATTTACTTTCTCTTCCTTTTGATTATCTTTCTCTCCTTCTTCTCCCTCTGTGCTCACCTGGTTATCTTCCACACTTCCTCCTGCCCGGTTTTCTTCCTTACCCGTATTTTTTTCAGCTTCAGCTACTTTTTCTTCCTCCCTTTCCTCCGGAGCTTTTCTTGCTTCCTGGCCTTCTTTTTCACCCATTTTTTTCCACCTGCCTTTCCCACTTCTACCTCATTTACAGGCACCGCTTTATGACTCTTCATGACCACAGTTGGGAGCAAAAAGTACAAAACTATAAAAGCCAACGGCAATCCATCCCGGGCAACTCTACCGACCCTATCAAATGTCAGCTTCAAGTGCAACCTTTTATTACCGCTTATTTTTCCAGAACCCGGTTGAGGTTTTCGGTAATGGCTCTTACCACAGCCAAAACCCTATCATAATCCATACGGGTAGGACCTAAAACCCCTACCTTTCCTATAGTGCGGTAACCAATCATGTAGGAAGCGGTAACCAGTGCACACTCGTGAATCTCTTCCAGGGGGTTTTCTCTGCCAATTTTAACCACCACGTCGCCGCTTCTACTATCTTCTTCTCCCTCAAGGAGTTGCGACAACAGTTCCTCCTGCTCGAAAAGAGAAAGAAATTGCCTGATTTTGTCCACGTCTTTAAATTCCGGCTGATTGAGTATATTGGTGGTACCCCCCAGAAAAACGCGGGACCTTTCTTCCTCGTTAAGGCTTTCTTCCAACAGCAAAAAGGCCTGTTCCAGCAGCTCGATCCTGTTGAACAAATCCCTTTTTAGTTCTTTTATAAGCGAGTCGGTTACCTGGTCAATAGTCAGCCCGTAAAGTTTCTTGTTCAGATACTGTACTACCTGCTGCAGCTCCACCCCGGAAAGAGACCTGGGCAGCTCTATAACCTTGTTTTTAACAAAGCCCATGTTAGTAAGCATTACTACCAGGCCTTTGTTTTCATCCAGGGGGAGAATACGCAGCTGGTTGAAAGCGCTTTTTTTAAACTGGGGGCCAAGTATAAGAGACGTATAACTGGTTATCTGGGACAGAACTTTTGATGCCACCTGTATTATATGTTCTACTTCGTTCATTTTGGCAAAGCTGGCCTGTATTGTCTTTTCTTCTTCTTCCGCAATTGTGGAGCCATGTAAAAGTTTGTCTACATAATAGCGGTACCCTTTTTCGGACGGCCTTCTCCCCGCTGAAGTATGGGGCTGCTCCAGGTACCCCATCTCTTCCAGGTCCGCCATTTCATTGCGTATAGTCGCCGAGCTCAACCCCATGGGATGGCGCCGTGCTATGGTGCGTGAACCAACCGGCTCTGCAGTAAACACATACTCTTTTACTATTAGTTCCAGAAGTTTTTTCTTTCTACCGCTTAACTCCTGTGTCATGACACCTCCCACCCTCCACTCTTCTGTTTAGCACTCTTTGTTTTAGAGTGCTAAAACTTTCTAATTAAAAATAACATCTCTCCCCTGCTTTGTCAAGAAGTGCACCCGGGGGAATAAACGCCCCGTCGTCCGGGGCTTCCCGGGATATAAAAAAAGAATTGGCGAGGATAAAACAGATTCAAATTGAAATACTTTCCGCGTAAAAGGGTTAAGGGGAATTTAATTAAACATTTCTTTTACAAAATCGTGCCATTCATTAATCCTGTCTTCAATAGAATCACGGCAAATGGTAAACCTTTCGCCGGCAAAAGTAACATAAAACTCATTTTCAACAGAACCCAGTTCTATGGCCTCCAAGGGCACTTCTCGCCCCATAAGGCCCGCTGTTTTCTCTTCTACCAGGCGCAGCCCTGCGTAAAATCCCAGGAATACCATCATAATTGAAACAAGCATTAACATAAAGCGCATGATACCACCCTGTCTTTAAATATCTTACTATTAAAATATTTACCTTAACCTGCTGGTGGTATACCCGCTTTTAGAAACACGCTCTGAAAATACATTAAAAAACCGGAAAAGCCCGGCTTTTTTAGAAGCTGTTATATAACTTTATCTTTTATTCTCCCTCCATCAAGCTCCGGTAAGTCCGGGCCAGGATTTCAGCCAAAAACGGGATAGTTCTCTCTGCTTCTTCCAGGGAGTTTTCATGGCCCCCTACTTCCACCAGTACCGAACAGGGATGCAGGTCCTGGTTATAAACGTAGGGCTTCTCCCGTATGCCCCGGGAAAGGGCCGGCTCGTACTCTTCCAGTTCCTGCTCCATGATCCGGGCGACGGAGTGGTTGTAGTACCACTCCTCGTGGTTGGAACCGATTACAAAGAGCACCTTACCTTTAGCCCTGCCGTTTATTTCCGCCGTGGTGACCTGGCGGGCTATCCCATCGCGATGCAGGTCCACCACCAACCCTATCTCGGGGTTTTCTTCAATAATATTTCTAATCACGGGGCGCGCCTCCCGGTAGGCATATCTCCTGGGGATGTCAAAAATCTCCTTGTGATGCCTGACCGTAATACCGTACTCTTCTTCCAGCTCCCGGGCAAGCATGGCTCCCAGGTGAGCCATGTTTACGTCCATATTTTCTGTAAAAGGCTCCCCGGCATCAGGAACAAAGGTTTCGGTTATATGTGAATGATAAATAAATATTTCCATACCTTCACTAAACTCCTCCGTTAATTTTTCCTCCGGGTCATCGCCGTCAAGGTCTTCGTACTCCAATTCTTCGCGCTGGCTATCTTCTCCATCATTTTTTTCAGGTAATTCACCTTCTACGGAGGAATAAGATTCGCCCTCCCCGGATTCTTCATGGGTCCAGTTCTCTTCCCCGGAAGTAGTTATCTCTCTATCAGGGGACAACCCAGTAGAAACGGGGCTTTGTGGTAGACCGGCCACATCTACAGCCAGAAAAGTAAGGGGCTCGCTCCAATCCACCCCCAGCAAGGATCCGGCTGCTTTTTGTGCCATATGGGTAAAAGTAAACTCGGGAGGCATGGCAGGAGAAATTCCCGGCATTTCCCTGCCTAAAAAACTTAAACAAAGCTCCGTGGCGGTTTCAACGGGATCGTTACGAGTAAAAGAAACTCCCTGACTGGAAACATCTTCCTGGGGCGCCATCAGGGCAGCCATCCATACTACGACTTTATACACCAGGACCGCAAACAACAAAATAAGTACCATTTTCACTACTTTTTTACCGGTCCTGCGGGATTGCTTTCTCTTGCGCGTATTAAAACTCGTCCACCCTGTTCCAGACATACCTGTTCCAGACATAAAAAGGTTTCCTCCCGGCAATTTTGTGTTCTGGCTTGTTCAGCTCATACTAGGTTATATGCCGGGTGGAAACCTTGTTATGACTCCGTATACAAACAGCTGTTATTCACCTTTGCCGCCATCACCGTTCTGATAATCCTGAATAGCACGGTTAAGCGCATCCACGGCCAGGTTGGAACAGTGCATCTTAACCGGCGGAAGGCCTTCCAGTTCTTCAGCCACATCCTGGCGGGTAATTTTTTCTGCTTCTTTTAATGGTTTACCCTTTACTATATCCGTAAGCACAGAAGAAGTGGCTATAGCGGCAGCGCAGCCGAAAGTTTTGAACTTGATATCTTCAATTTCCTCCTCATCATTTACTTTTATAGAGATCCTCATTATATCCCCGCACTTCATGTTTCCTACTTCACCTACCCCGCTGGGAGCATCCAGCTCCCCTACATTACGCGGGCTAGAAAAATGGTCCATTACTTTTTCGCTGTACACCGGTTTTTCCTCCTTTCCAGCCAGAACCAAACAGTACATCAGCAGCAGTGCTGCCGGTATACCTTTGTTTGTTTAGTATAATAATGCAAATCGCGTGTTTTCTTTACTTTTTGTAAACAGAAGACATCTGCCTCAATCTCTCAACTACCCGCGGAACTATTTCCAACACACGCGTGATGTCATCCTCGGTGTTTTCCCGACCCAGGGAAAATCTCACGGAACCGTGCGCCAGTTCGTGGTCCAATCCCATGGAAGTCAACACGTGGGAAGGCTCCAGGGAACCGGAAGTACAGGCTGAACCACTGGATGCGGCTACCCCTTCCATGTCCAGACTCAATAAAAGCGATTCTCCTTCAATATACTTTATACTGACGTTTACATTACCAGGCAGTCGCTCACGGGGATGGCCGTTTAAAAATACTTCTTCCTGTGCCAGGAGCCCTTCCACGAGCCTATCCCTTAGCCTTGCAATCTCTTTTGCTTTTTCCGGGAGCTCCTGCACAGCCAGTTCCAGGGCCTTTCCCAACCCTACAATCCCGGCCACATTTTCCGTCCCGGGGCGCAGCTGCTTCTCCTGGGCTCCACCCCGGTAAAGGGGAGATATTTTCACCCCTTTACGCACGTACAGGGCGCCCACCCCTTTAGGTCCGTTAAACTTGTGCGCTGAAAGGGAAAGCAGGTCCACGTTCAAGCGGTTAACTTCCAGCGGTATATTACCTGCTGCTTGAACGGCATCAGTATGAAAGGGAACGCTCCGGGAAAGCGCTATCTCGCCGATTTCCTCCACCGGTTGAACGGTCCCCACTTCGTTATTGGCTGTCATTACAGAAATTAACGCCGTGTTTTCCTTGATTTCCCTTTCCACATCCCCGGGGGACACTCTACCATAGACGTCTACGGGTAAATAAGTTACTTCGTGTCCTTCCCTCTCCAGTTCTTTGCAAACGTCCATTACGGCATGATGCTCTACCGAAGAGGTAATCAGGTGGGCTTTCCCGGCAAAATTTTTTACCGTTCCACGGATGGCAATATTGTTGGACTCCGTTCCACCGGAAGTAAAATATATCTCTTCACTACCGCCCCCCAGGGCAAATGCAACTTTTTCCCTGGCTTTTTCTACGGCACTGCGGGCTTCCCGGCCAAGCTTGTAAATACTGGAGGGGTTCCCATACGCCTCTCTTAAGAAAGGTAACATTTCCTGGACAACTTCCTCCCTTGGAGGTGTAGTAGCCGCGTTATCCAGGTAAATTAGTTTTTCACTCAAAGCCATCTACCTCCTTGAAAATTTTAAGCACATTAACTTCACGCTCTGCATCTTGCATCTTTAATACTGGTTGATTTCTTGGACCTTAACGTTTTTAAACACCCTGCTTTACAACGAGCAACACTTATATCCTTTAACCTGTGCTTAAGCTACAGGGCTTCCTTTATTATATCTTAAAGAGCCACACTTACAGGAAACTTCTATAAGCCTACACTTAGCCTACCAAGTCGATAGACTTTGTTTTTATACTAATCCCTGGAGGTTTCTCTGTCAATCCCTTGTTCTATTTTTCCCTTTTAAATTTTTTCTTCTTCCCTCCTTCACTAAACAATCACTATATTTTTAGTAACTACT
>CAYODA010000038.1:0-14425 GCA_964402625.1 uncultured Syntrophomonadaceae bacterium
GGTAATTACTATAAGGCAATAAAGCAATTGAAAATGAACCGTCAATAGATTATAATAAACAAGGGTTACAACTCTTGGGCGGAGCTGAGAAAAATGCTTCATTACTTTTTATTGATTTGTTTCATTCTTTTTTCTAGCCATTTTTGAAGGTTAAGATTTCAATTATTTAGTTAGAGACGCCACTTTTTTCAAGCTCCTGGATGATGACGTATGTACTTGGGCATGATTGCAGAGTTTGTAGGCGGGCTGGGTCTTTTCCTGTTTGGTATGCAGATGATGGCTTCGGGTATGCAGAAGGCGGCAGGAGACAGGCTAAGGCGTATCCTGGAGGCCCTGACTTCCCGGCCCTGGCTGTCAGTTATTACGGGCGCCGTGGTTACGGTACTCCTGCAGAGCAGTTCTACCGCCACGGTTATGATCGTCGGCTTTGCCAACTCCGGTATAGTGAATCTCTTCCAGGCGGCGGGTACCGTCATGGGAGCCAACATAGGTACCACCGTCACCGCCCAGGTTATCTCCTTTGAGATAGGAGTAATTGCCCTTCCTGCCGTAGGTATAGGCGCCCTGGTGAATTTTTTTGGCCGCAGGCGACTGTACAAGTACCTGGGACAAGCCCTGCTGGGCTTCGGCCTCCTCATCCTGGGTATGACCGTAATGTCCGGCAGTATGGAACCCCTTACCGAAGTAGCCTTCTTTAAACATATGCTTGTTTCTTTTAGCGACTACCCGCTGCTGGGGATCCTGGGCGGGGCAATATTTACTGCTCTCCTGCAGAGCAGTAGTGCTGCCACGGGCGTTATCATAGCCCTCTCCGGGGTAGAAGGCTTGATATCTTTTGAATCTGCCCTTCCCCTGATAGTAGGAACCAACCTGGGAACTTGCATTACCGCGCTTATAGCCAGCCTGGGAACCAACCTCTCGGCCAAGAGAGTGGCTGCAGCCCATGTAATATTTAACGTAATTGGTGTAATCCTCATTTTATTTGTCCTCTCGCCTTTTTCCAGCCTGGTATTCTCAGTTTCGGGAGAAGGGGCGGAAGTTCCCCGCCAGGTGGCCAACGCTCATACCATATTTAACGTAATGAACACCATAATTGTGTTTCCCTTCTTTAAATATTTTATTGCCCTGGTGGAAAAGGTAGTCCCCGGTGAAGAGGTTAGCTATAAACCCGGTGCACGCTACCTGGACCGCCTCATATTAAAGACTCCCGCAGCAGCTATAAGCGGGGCCCGCCAGGAACTGGTCCGGATGGCCAATATTGCCCGGGAGATGGTAGAAGAAGCCACCAACACCTTTTTAACCAACGAAGGCAGGAAGATCACCCATGTCAACCAGATGGAAGACATGGTAGACGGTTTGGAAGAAGAGATAACCGTTTACCTCTCGGAACTCTCCCAGCACTCCCTGGCCCGCCACCAGTCCAACACCGTATCCCGCATGTTTAACGCCGCCAACGACCTGGAGCGCATCGGGGACCACGCCCAAAATATCCTTCACCTGGCCGAGCTAAAGATTGAGGATAAACTGCCCTTTACCGACGATGCCCTGCAGGAACTCAATTCCCTGTATCAGAAAGTAGACAGCATGCTGGAAAGGGCCATCAAGGCCTTTGAAAACGAAGACAAGGTGATGGCCAGGGAAGTTATAGACGACGACAAATACGTAGATGATATGGAGAAAGAGCTGCGCCATAACCACATAACCCGGATCAACACCAAGAGGTGCCACCCTCACTCCGGGGTCTTCTACCTGGATATCAT
This sequence comes from uncultured Syntrophomonadaceae bacterium, assembly GCA_964402625.1. Lineage (GTDB taxonomy): Bacteria > Bacillota > Dethiobacteria > DTU022 > PWGO01 > PWGO01. Next base: position 1,761 of record CAYODA010000038.1, read on the forward strand.
CAGCAATTTTGAAAGAATTGCCGATCACGCCACCAATATTGCGGAAATTGTGGTAGAGGCTTCGGACTCAAAGAAAGAATCGTAAACGGTGCTGACCACTATGTTTACCCGTGTTGACTAAAGCCAACCTGTTTTGTCAATGGTATCATAAAGGGTTTATATTGTTTTTTTGAAAAAAGCAACAAGAGAGAGTGAGGTTATGGAAACCGTTTATATAGATTACCGGAGAGAAGGCAGGGACCGGGCCTCCCTGCAGAAGGCCGCCCGCACTCTTCAGTCGGGGGGGCTGGTGGCTTTCCCTACCGAAACCGTTTACGGGCTGGGAGCCAGCACCTTCCGGGAAAAAGCCCTGGAGAGAATTTTTGAGGTAAAGGGAAGACCCCAGGACAACCCCCTCATAGTGCACCTGGCTGAAGTGAGTGACATGGCAAAAGTCGCGCAGAAAATCCCCGCCAGGGCTTATTTGCTGGCCGAGAAATTCTGGCCGGGGCCCCTGACCCTGGTACTTGAGCGTAGCCCTTCGCTCCCCGCCCGGGTAAGCTGCGGGCTCGGGACGGTGGCCGTGAGGGTCCCCTCGCACCCGGTGGCCGGGGAACTCCTGCGTGAAGCCGGGGTCCCGGTAGCGGCACCCAGCGCCAACCGGTCCGGATCTCCCAGTCCTACCCGGGCCGGGCACGTATGGCAGGACCTGGCCGGGAAAATAGAGGCAATAGTAGACGGCGGGGAGTGCGACATAGGTGTAGAATCCACCGTCCTGGATCTCTCCGGGGAAGCCCCGGTTTTACTGCGCCCGGGCGGGGTAACCGTGGAGCAGCTGGAAGACTGCCTGGGAGAAAGCGTGGTAACGGGAAAAAGTGGGGAGGAGAAAGATGCCCCGGTTTCGCCGGGCCTCAAGTACCGCCACTACGCTCCCCGGGCTCTCCTCTTTCTTTTTTCGGGAGAGCCGGAGAAGGTGGAAGCGGAAATGACGAGGCACTTCCGCTTCTGGAAAGCAAGAAATTACCGCGTAGGTCTGCTTTGTACCGGGGAAAATCCCCTTCGGAATGAGGAGGCAGTGGTAGAGTGCCTGGGTCCCAGGGAGGACCCGGAAAGGGCTGCTTTCCTGTTCTACTCGGCCCTGCGGCAGATGGACCAACAGGGAGTAGACGTGATCCTGGTTGAGGGTTATCCCGAAACAGGAGTGGGGTTGGCCCTCATGAACCGGATGAAGAAAGCCGCCCGGGAAGTAATCCAGTGTGAGCGGTGAATTCCGGCGATACAAAACCCTTTTGCAATTAATTACTACCGCCTCGTTCTAAACAAACCGAAAGGAGGGAGCGGCCATGGGAGAAATACTCTTTGTATGCACGGGCAACACCTGCCGGAGCGTGATGGCTGAAGCCCTGCTGAAGTATCACGCCAAAAACAAGTACGGTAAACTCCCTCTGGAAATAAAATCAGCTGGCATTTCAGCCATGGAGGGAATGGATGCTACCCCGGAAACGCGGCAGGCGCTAAAGCAGGAAGAAGGAATAGAGCTGGAAGAACACCGCTCCCGCCAGGTAACACCGGAGCTTCTGGAAGAAGCAAGGGCGGTCATTGTTATGACCCTCCGCCACAAAAGGGCCCTGGAGTCTGAACACCCCGGGGTGAGCCATAAGGTAAAGCTGTTAAAAGAAATTTCCGGTGAATCTGGCGGGAATCTCGATGTGGCAGACCCTTTTGGGGAAGACTTAAAAAAATACCGGGAAACTTTAAAGGAAATAGATAAACACGTGCAGAATCTTGTGGAAAGACTACAGGATTACTTTCCTGAAAAATTTAACGACAGGGGAGAAGGCCAATGAAAATAGCATTTGGTTCGGATCATGCCGGTTTTCAGTTAAAGGAAGACCTCAAAAAATACTTAAAAGAGGACGCACAACTGGAGGTAGAGTGCTACGATTTTGGCGTATTTGACGAGAATCCCCTGGATTATCCCGAAATTGCCCTGGTTGTGGCGGAAAGCGTAGCCCGGGGAGAATTTGAACGGGGAGTGCTGGTCTGTGGCACCGGTGTAGGGATGGCTATCTCCGCCAACAAGGTGTCCGGCATACGGGCTGCCGGCTGTAGTGAGCCTTTTACGGCCCGGATGACCCGCAAACACAATGACGCCAATATACTTACCCTGGGATCGCGGGCCGTAGGTCCGGGGCTGGCCCAGGAAATTCTGGAAGCGTTTTTAGCCACTCCTTTTGAAGGAGGCCGCCACCTCCGCAGGGTGGGAAAAATGGGATTGATTGAAGAGAAGTACATGTCTCCCCCTTCACCGGCAGAAGGGGGAGAAGAATAAAGCCCCTGGATTATGGGGATTTCCAGAGGTATCATGTGGCTGTAAGCGGCAGGATTAAAAACAATTTGGGGGAGAAGGATTAAAATGAGGCAAAACGTGTTTGTGGTGGAACACCCTCTGGTACAGCACAAGCTTACCTACTTAAGGCAGAAAAAAACCGCACCCAAGGAATTTCGCTCTCTGGTAGAAGAGATAACGACGCTGATGCTGTACGAAGTAACCCGGTCCCTGCCCCTGGTGGAAGTAGAAATAGAAACCCCGGTAAGCCGGGGAAAGGGAAAGATTATTTCCGGGAAAAAGATAGCGTTTATTGCCATTTTAAGAGCGGGACTGGGGATGCTTCCCGGCGCCATGCGCCTTATACCCAGTGCCAAGGTGGGACATATTGGGATCTACCGCGACGACATGAAGCTGCAGCCGGTGGAGTATTACCGTAAGTTTCCTTCCAGCCTGCAGCACCGGGAGTGTATACTCCTGGACCCCATGCTGGCCACCGGAGGAACCGCGGCGGAAGCGGTAAACGTATTGAAGCAGAGCTCTCCTTCTTCTATAAAACTTTTATCCCTGATAGCTTCCCGGGAAGGCCTGAACGCATTTGTGCACAGCCACCCGGAAGTTGAGGTGTACCTGGCATCGGAAGATCCTCAGCTGGATGCCAAAGGATTTATCATCCCGGGACTGGGAGATGCCGGAGACCGGCTGTTTGAAACAGAATAAAAAATGGAGTGATGCCCATGTTTGTCCAGCGGGTAAGGCCGGGCTGGGACGAATACTTTCTTGAAATTGCCCTGGTTATAGCCAAGCGCTCTACTTGCCTGAGGAGGATTTACGGCGCGGTGCTGGTGCGGGACCGCATTATTGTCAGCACCGGCTATAACGGTGCGGCCCGCGGGGAGGAAAACTGCATTGACACCGGCAGGTGCGTCCGGGAAGAGATGAATGTCCCCAAGGGCCAGAGGTACGAGTTGTGTGCGGGAGTTCACGCCGAGCAGAATGCCATAATAAACGGCAATCCCGAAAAAATGAAAGGAGCAACCATATATATAGCCGGGGTTAACGCCGACGGCTCTTATACATCCGGGGAACCCTGCCTTATATGCCGCCGCATGATAATAAATGCCATGATAGAGCGGGTGGTTTACCTGGACGAAAAAGGATGCCCGGTGGAAAAAACTCACCTGACCGGAAACGGTTAAGGCAGTAGATGGCCCGGGAAAAACTATTTTCTGCAGTCCTGCAGGTCACCTCTCCTATGTTCGCATTGTACTTTACTTCCACCGGGCAGCCGAAACATCAGCCATAAAACTCCGGGTTTTCCCCCATGGACACCAGCTGGAAGGTTGGATTACAATAATAGCGGCTTTTGCAGTAATATGCTTAAAAGATAAGAAACAAGAAATATTAGATTATTGAAAATTGGCGGAAATTATAGAAAAAACGTAATAATGGAAAAGAATAAAGGTTTGCAGGAGATCAAAAAGGGGCGTAGAAATATACCTTGAGAAAGTTGTAACTTGCTTGAAGTTGTTATGGTATTATCGTTATTTGACTAACATAAAAGAAGGGGATTTGTTGAACTCAAAAGATATCACCGGCGTTTTAAAGGCCCTTTCTTTGTTAATGCAAATCGGGCTTTCTATTGCTGTTCCCCTGGTGTTGATGATCTGGCTGGGGCAGTGGCTGGCCGGCTTTTTCGGTGCAGAGATTTTTTTTCTGATTACCAGCATATTCCTGGGACTGGGCGCGGGCTTTACCCTGGCGTACCGGTTGCTATTTAATGCAATGGACTGAAGGTGGCAATTATGGAAGAAGTATTGACATTTAAGAAAAAATTTGCGGCTCAGGCTGGCCTGGTAGCGGCTCCCCTGCTGGTGCTTTTCCTGGCCCTGGGTCGGATGGACCTGGCTACCGGCCTGGCCCTGGGGGGCGCGGTATCGGTTCTCTGTTTCTGGGCGCACGGTAAAACCCTGGTCCAGGCTTTTAACAATACCGGGCGACGGGCTAAACTCCAGGTATTTTTAAATTACCTGGTAAGATACATCCTGTATTTTTTAACCCTGGCAATAATGTTGCAGCGCTCGGAATGGTATTTCCTGGGGGCGGCTTTGGGTCTTCTGCTGCCCCGGATAGTGATCCTGTTTTTTCACACGTTTAGCATTAATGATTTAAGGGCGGTTGTAAAAAGTAATCAAGAGTAAAGGGGTATGATTCTATGGATATGGATTTTGGCATTGTACCTGTATTTGAGCTGGGAGGAATAGAGATTACCAACACCATGGTCAACACCTGGGTAATCATGGCATTTCTTATTATAATAGCCGTGTTGGTCCGGATGAACCTGACAAGGGTGCCCGGCAGGCTCCAGCTGGTTGCGGAATTGATAGTGCAGGGGTCGCAGTGGCTGGTGGACAACACCATGGGAGAAGGCCGGCGTGGTTTCGCCCCTTATACCATGACCCTGGCGCTTTTCCTGGTTTGTGCCAACCTGAGCGGCCTGGTGGCCCTGCGGCAGCCCACCGCCGACCTCAACGTCACATTTGCCCTGGCCCTTATCACCTTTTTCCTGGTGCACTGGCACGGTTTTAAGGCCAAGGGAGGGCTGGGCTATTTGAAGAGTTATTTTGAACCCCTGGCCTTCATGTTTCCCATCAACGTAATAAGCGAAATCGCCCTCCCGGTTTCTTTAAGTTTCCGTCTGTTTGGCAACATGCTGGGCAGTGTTATTATCATGGCGCTGCTCTACTCTTTTGCGCCGGTTATAGTGCCGTTTATAGGTCACGCGTACTTTGACATATTCGCCGGTCTTATACAGACCTTCATCTTCGTGATGCTGACGCTGACTTTTATTGTGCTGAAGATGGAGTAGTCCTCATTCAATAGATTAGAGAAAAAGGGTGATAGAGCGTGGAAGAGATTTGGGAGTTTCTACAAACCTTTGACCTGGAAGTACTGCTGGCCTGGTTTGAACAGTTTGAGCCCCGGGAGTTAGTCCTGGCGGCGTCAGGCCTGGGAGCGGGCATTGCCATGCTGGCGGGGCTGGGCCCCGGCATAGGTATGGGTGTTGCTGCCGGAATGGCGGCTAACGCGGCCGGCAGAGCTCCCCGGGAAGTCCGGGGTGTGACCCTGGTTATGCTGATGGGCCAGGCCATGGCTGCCACGGCAGGTATTTTCAGCCTGGTTATGGGACTGTTGATCCTGTACAGCAACCCCCTGACGGAAATGGGTGACGCGGTCTCATGGACCATCCTGGTTGCTTCCACTCTGGGAGCGGGAGTGGCCATAATAGGAGCTACCGGCCAGGGGATCGGCCAGGGCTACGCCGCTGGAAAAGGCTCCGAAGGGGTGGCGGCACGCCCCAAGTGGCATAGTGTTATCGTCCGGACCATGTTGTTGGGGCAGGCGGTAGCCCAGACCACGGGTATTTACGCCTTGATTATCGGGTTGTTACTGCTTTTTGCCAACCCTTTTATACAGTAGGGTTGGAGAAAGTCAATTGAGGTTATAATTAAAATTATCAAGTGAGGAGGAATACAGAATGATCAGTGGAGAAGAACTTATTAGTGCTGCATCAGCCCTGGGAGCGGGAGCAGCCATGATAGCGGGTATTGGTGCCGGTATCGGGCAGGGTTTTGCCGCAGGTAAAGGTGCTGAAGCAGTAGGCCGTCAGCCGGAAGCACAGGGTGTGGTTATACGGACCATGCTGTTGGGTGCCGCCGTAGCGGAAACCACCGGTATTTACGCCCTGGTTATCGCCCTGCTTCTCCTTTTTGCCAACCCGCTGTTGTAGTAGAAAAAACAGTTGTTGTAGCGAAGGAAAAGAACCGGCGATCTCCCGGCAATAACAAGGGGGAGGGATGAAATTATATGGAAGGCGAAATGATAACACTTGACTGGCAGTTAATAGCCATAGCTGTTCACGTAATTATACTTTTCTTCGTGCTGAGGTGGCTTCTTTACAATCCCGTCAGCGAAATGATGGCCAACCGGACCCGGGAGATTGAAGAAGGCCTCCGGATGGCCGAGGAGAACCGCAAGAGGCAGGAAGAGCTCAATGCGGAATACGAACAAAAGATACAGGAAGCCCGGCAGGAAGCCCGGCAGATCGTAGACAAGGCGTATACCCAGCGGGACGAGCTCCTCAAGGAAGCACAAAAGGAAGCCAATCAGAAGGCCGAAGAGATGCTGGAGAAAGCCCGCCAGGAAATAGAAGCGGAGAAGAACCGGGCCTTCAGCGAAATGCGGCAGGAGATAGCCAGTTTTTCCGTAGCCATAGCCAGCAGGATTATGGAAAAAGAGATCGACGAAGCTTCCCAGGAGAAGCTTATCGAACGTTACCTGGAAGAGGTGGGTAGAGCATCATGATCCGTGTAGCGGTGGCGCAAAACTATGCCCGGGCCCTGTACCAGGTATCCCGGGAGAGAGACAAAGAAGACGAAGTTCTTGCCGCGCTGGATTTTCTGGCGGAAAGTCTGAAGCAGGATTCCCGGCTTCAGGGCATGTTAAGCCATCCCCTGGTAAAAAAGAGGGACAAGAAGACTATTCTGCAGGAACTTTTCCATTACAGGGAAGGCACTCCTGAAGAAGTACTTCACTTCTTTAGTTTAATGGTAGACAAGGAACGGGGATCCGATATAGAAGAAACCATCAGGCAGTACCGGCTGTTATACCAGCAAGACCGGGACATCCAGGTAGTAGAGGTTTATACTCCGTGGGAGTTAAACCAAGAGCAGAAAACCAAAATCAAGGAGAACATGAAGAAGTACACCGGCAGGGAAGTATTCCTGGAAGAAAAGCTGGACACCTCCATGACGGGAGGAGTAATTCTGAAGATGGGTTCCCGGATGCTGGATGGAAGCCTGGAAACCCGGCTCAGGAAAATGGAAGAGTGGCTGGCACAGTCTGCTGCAGGGGCTTAGGCAATATTTTTACCGGTTAATCAGCGGGATGTTAGCGGAAAAGTATACCGGAAAGTATATTGGAAAGTAATTTAAATGTTGATTTGTTCATGTTTTTAGTCAAAGCGGCGTATGGAGCGAAATAGAACCCGAGGTTGATGATACGGGCAAGGGGGTTTGTTGAAGATGAGCATAAGACCCGATGAAATTAGCGAGGTTATAAAGAGGCAGATTGAAAGCTACCAGGACAAGGTACAAATGGTAGATACCGGCGTGGTTATCTACGTCGGGGACGGTATTGCCCGCGTTTACGGACTGGAGAGCTGTATGGCCATGGAGCTGCTGGAATTCCCCCACGGCGTCTTTGGACTGGCTCTCAACCTGGAAAGGGACAACGTGGGTGTGGTTATCATGGGGGATTACCTCAAAATCCAGGAAGGAGACCTGGTTAAAAGAACCGGGCGTATTGCCCAGGTTCCGGTAGGGGAAAACATGCTGGGCCGGGTAGTCAACTCGTTGGGACAGCCGGTGGACGGAAAAGGTCCCATTGATGCAGACAATCACCGCCCGGTGGAAGCGCTGGCGCCGGGGGTTACCCACCGGCAGCCGGTTAAAGAACCCCTCCAGACGGGTATCAAAGCCATCGACTCCATGATACCCATTGGACGTGGCCAGCGGGAACTTATTATCGGGGACCGGAGCACCGGTAAAACGGCTATTGCCGTGGATACCATCCTGAACCAGAAAAATTCCGACGTTCGCTGTATATACGTGGCCATAGGACAGAAACAGTCCACCGTGGCCGGGATCGTGGAAACGCTGGAAGAACACGGCGCCATGGAATACACCACGGTGGTTTCCGCCACGGCCAGCGAACCGGCCCCGCTGCTGTACATGGCGCCCTATGCCGGGTGCGCCATAGGGGAAGAGTACATGATGAACGGAAAACACGTGCTGGTGGTGTACGACGACCTTACCAAGCACGCCACCGCCTACCGGCAGCTTTCCTTGCTGCTGCGGCGCCCCCCCGGCAGGGAAGCCTACCCGGGAGACGTCTTTTACTTGCACTCCAGGCTCCTGGAGAGGGCTGCCAAGTTCTCCGACGAGAGGGGAGGAGGCTCGCTTACCGCGCTTCCCATTATTGAAACCCAGGCCGGGGACGTGGCCGCCTACATTCCCACCAACGTGATTTCCATTACCGACGGACAGATTTTCCTGGAATCCGACCTGTTCTTTGCCGGGGTACGTCCGGCCATTAACGCCGGTATCTCGGTTTCCCGGGTGGGCGGAAGCGCCCAGAACAAGGCCATGAAAAAGGTGGCGGGAAGCCTCCGCCTGGACCTGGCCCAGTACCGGGAGCTGCAGGCTTTTGCCCAGTTCGGTACCGAGCTGGATAAAACTACCCAGGCCCGGCTGCAGCGCGGGGAGAGAACAGTGGAAATACTCAAGCAGGATGAAAACGCACCCATGCCGGTGGAGCACCAGATAGCCATTATTTATGCGGCTACCAACGGTTATCTGGACGATGTTCCCACCGAGGAGATAACCAGGTTTGAAACCGCCTTTCACCGGCACCTGGATACGGAATACCAGGAGGTACTCAAACAGATACGGGAGACGGGAGCCATGGATGAAGAGACGGAAGAGGCCCTGAAGGAGGCTATAACTTCCTTCAAGCAGAACTGGGGAGTTCCCGCTTCCGGACAGGGACAGGAATCCGCCTGATCAGCCTGGAACAGGGGAAGGTGATATAAACCAATGTCAAGCACCAAGGAGATCAAGCGTCGAATAAAAAGTGTGCAGAACACAGAACAGATAACACGCGCCATGGAAATGGTGGCGGGAGCCAAGCTGCGCAAGGCGCAGGGCTGGCTGGAAGCCTCCCGACCGTACGGGGAGCATCTTATGCAGGTGATAAAACGGGTTATGGCTTATTCGCTGGAACTGGAGCACCCGTTTTTTGAAGAGAGGGAAGTAAAGAGCGCGGGGTACCTGGTAATAACTTCCGACCGGGGCCTCTGCGGGGGGTACAATACCAACCTGATGCGCCGGGTAACCGGTGAGCTAGATTCCTCCACGGACAACCAGTTCCTGGTGCTGGGCCGCAAGGGGAAGGACTACCTCCGGCGCAGGGGGTATAACATCGTATCCGAGTATTTGAACCTGGAGGACATTCCCTCCTGGGAGACCGCCCAATCCGTCGGCGAGATGGGCGTGCAGATGTTTAAAGACGGGGTAATAGACGAGCTCTACCTGTGTTATAACTATTTTATCAACGCCCTGCAGCAAAGGCCGACTATACAGCGCCTGCTTCCATTGCTTCCCCCCGACCCGGAAGAGCTGCCTGACCCCGGGGAAACACTGTATTTTCAATACGAGCCCGGCGTGGAAAGCGTCCTGGACAGCCTGTTTCCCCGTTACATCAACAGCTCCATCTATTCCGCCCTGCTGGAAGCCAAGACTTCCGAACACGGGGCACGGCGTACTGCCATGAACGCAGCTACCAAAAATGCTGAAGAAGTCATCGACGAGCTGACTTACAGCTACAACCAGGCCCGCCAGGCAGCCATTACCCAGGAGCTGTTGGAGATAGTCAGCAGTGCCGAAGCCTTAAGACAAGAGTCTTAAGACATATTTAAACAAAAAAGAGGTGATCGTCTACAATGGCCACGGTAGGAAAGGTGCAGCAGATTATCGGTCCCGTGGTGGACATAGAATTTCCCGAGGAAGAAATACCCCCCATATACAACGCTATAAGAATTGAGACAGACCATGGTAGAGTGGTCCTGGAAGTCGAACAGCACATGGGAGACAATACAGTGCGGTGTGTCTCCATGTCCTCCACCGAAGGACTGGTCCGCGGCATGGAGGCCGAGGACACCGGAAATCCCATAACGGTGCCCGTAGGTCCTTCCACCCTGGGGCGTCTGTTTAACGTGATGGGGGAAGTAATTGATGAAGGAGAAGAGGTGCAGGGCGAGGACAGGTACCCTATACACCGTAAACCGCCTTCACTGGAAGAACAGGTACCGGCTTCAGAGATTCTGGAGACGGGAATTAAAGTTCTCGACCTTTTGGTCCCCTACGTACGGGGTGGTAAGGTCGGCCTCTTCGGCGGTGCCGGAGTTGGTAAAACCGTGCTCATCCAGGAGCTCATCCGCAACGTGGCTTACGAGCACGGCGGCTACTCTGTTTTTTCCGGCGTGGGAGAGCGTACCCGTGAAGGAAACGACCTCTGGCTGGAAATGAAAGAATCCGGGGTTATCGACAGCACCGCCATGGTCTTCGGGCAGATGACCGAGCCCCCCGGGGCAAGGCTGCGGGTTGGTCTGAGCGGGCTGACTCTTGCGGAGTACTTCCGCGACGTGGACGGCCAGGACGTGCTGTTGTTTATTGACAATATTTTCCGTTTCACCCAGGCGGGAACGGAAGTTTCCGCACTGCTGGGACGGATGCCTTCCGCGGTGGGTTACCAGCCCACCTTGCAGACAGAGATGGGTGAACTGCAGGAGCGGATTACCACTACCAAGCGGGGCTCCATTACTTCTATCCAGGCCATATACGTCCCCGCCGACGACCCCACGGACCCGGCTCCGGCAACTACGTTTGCCCACCTGGACGCCAGCACTGTGCTGGACCGCTCTATTACCGAGCTGGGTATCTATCCGGCGGTGGACCCGCTGGGTTCCAATTCCAAGATACTGAATCCGAAAATTCTGGGTCAGGAGCATTATAACACCGCCCGGGGAGTGCAGCAGGTGCTGCAGCGCTACCGTGACCTGCAGGACATTATCGCTATCCTGGGTATGGATGAGCTTTCCGAAGAAGATAAACTCACCGTGGCCCGGGCCCGCAAAATACAGCGGTTCCTGTCGCAGCCCTTCTTTGTGGCGGAACAGTTTACAGGAATGCCCGGCAAATTTGTGCCGGTTAAAGAAACGGTACGCGGCTTTAAAGAAATCCTGGAAGGCAAACACGACAACCTGCCTGAAGAAGCCTTCCTGTTCGTAGGAACCATCGAAGAAGCAGTGGAAAAAGGAGAGAAACTGGCCGGCGCCAGCTAAGGCCGGTGCAAGGGGAGAGGATTATAGATGGAAGGAAAATTCAAACTGACCCTGGTAACTCCTGAACGCCGGCTGCTGCACGAAGAAGAAGTGGATAGAGTGGCCGTGCGCGGTTCGGAAGGTGAAATGGGAATATTATATGACCATTCTCCCATGGTCACTCCCCTGGGTATAGGGATAATGCGCGCGGTATCCGGCAAGGATGTCCAGACCTTTGCTATTAGCGGGGGCGGCTACGCGGAGATCCTCCCGGAGCAGGTGACCATCCTCGCGGACATTGCCGAGTTTCCCGGGGAGATCGATGTGGAAAGGGCCAGGCAGGCCAGGGAAAGGGCGGAAAAAAGGCTTTCTTCAGCGGAAGAAGAAGTCAACTTTACCCGTGCACGGGTGGCACTGATGAGGGCCTTAACCCGCCTGGAAGCAGCGGGATGGAATGAATAAAACAGATATTAAATTATATAATATAATTAAAGGAGGCGGGTACGCCTCCTTTTTTGCGCTAATCATTTCCAGGTGAAATATCGGCTAAAAGCCGGGATAAAAACTGATCAATTACCGGGGCAGCAAACACCCGCCCGGGAATAATCTGTCTTCGGCAGGAGGTACGTATGGATAGCCGGGAAAAGAAAGAAGTCGGCAGTAACAAGAAGAAAGAAGGTTCCCTGGAAAAAGAAGTACGGGGGCGGTGGGCCCGGAAAAAACCGCTGGAAAAGGCCCTGAGCGCTGGTATCATGGGCAAACCACAACTTCGCCGGGAAGAAAAAAGAAGATTCCTGGGTGAATTCCGGGAAAGGGTAATCCGGGCTCTAACCCTGGAGCAGGTCCACGAGGAAGGGGTATACCCCGAGATCATGGAAAGCATAAACGACCCCCGTGCCGACAAGCTGGTGGTAAGCTCGCGGGCTGATCTTTACCGGGCACGGGAATATATCCTGCTGGCCCAGGAGCACGGCCTTTCCTTTACCACGGTGGATTCTCCCGAGCACCGGGGAGAGATCGGCCTGATAGTAGTGTCAAATTCGGCGGTAGACGAAGAAGAGATTATGGTAGACACCCCCCGGCAGCAATTAATCAAGGCAGGTGTTCCGGAATCCCTGGCAGACGCTAAAGGCGGAAAGGTCTGTCCTTCCTGTTATCGCCTTCTAACGGAGAAAGCCCCGGAAGAAGCAAAAAAATTCCGCCCGTTTAACTGGTGGGATGGGCTCACCGGGAGGCAGTGTCCCGGCCCGCATTAGGCATCAGTCTTCAAGTATCCGTTTTATATGTCTCTTTTGCTCTCCTTTGAATTTTCCAATATTACTCTGAAAATACGTTTGCTTCTAGCGTCGCTGGTGTAGTGTTTGGCTCGGCTCATGCTACCGTTCGAGGGCCACAACATCGGCTCATCTTTCGGTC
>CAYODA010000039.1:0-13958 GCA_964402625.1 uncultured Syntrophomonadaceae bacterium
ATAATATTCATGACTTCAGACTGGTTGGGAGCCATTCTCTTTTTATCTATTACTTCTATGGGCATATCCAGGTAATCCGCCAGGTCCCGGGCGCGGGTCACACCTCCCAGGTCCGGAGACACTACTACACCATTTTCAATTTTCTTGTTTTGAAAATATTTAGCCAGTATAGTAACCCCGGTCAGGTGGTCAAAAGGAATGTTAAAATACCCCTGAATCTGACCGGCGTGCAGGTCCATGGCTACTACCCTGCTGGCCCCTGCCGCTACCAGGACGTCTGCCAGCAGCTTGGCGGTAATAGGATCACGGGCCCGCGTTTTACGGTCCTGCCGGGCATAAGCGTAATAAGGTATAACTGCATTTACCGACCTGGAGGAAGCCCTTTTCAGTGCATCAATAAGTATTAACAGCTCCATGATGTTTTCATTAACAGGATGGGTCAAAGGCTGGACGACAAAAGCGTCTTTCCCCCTGACGCTTTCCTTGATGTGAAGGGAGATCTCCCCGTCGCTAAAACGACCTACCTCCCCTTTTCCAAGGGGAATACCCATATATTCGGCTATTTCTTCCGCCAGGGGCTCGTTGGCTGTACCTGTAAAAATCTTGATTTTCTCGTTTAATTCAGACACTTTTTTTACCTCCCCGCATTAAACTAAGATGATTTTATACTACTTAATCTTTCTTCTTAATAAACCTTTTGGCCAGGTCAGGTTTGTTCTCCTGGGGAGCCCGGCCTATAGCAAGAGCGTATTCGGGTACATCCTGGTTTAAAGTGGTACCGGCGGCAACATAAGCGCCTTTACCTATGGTAATAGGGGCAATTAAATTGCTGTTACAGCCAATAAATGCACCCTCCTCCACCCTGGTACGGTGTTTTTTTCTTCCATCGTAATTTACCACAATGCTTCCCGCACCAAAATTAACTTCCGGACCTACGTCTGCATCACCAACATAAGTCAAGTGTGGAACTTTGGTACTTTCTCCCAGGCTGGAATTCTTTACTTCCACAAAGTCACCTACTTTTACCCCCGCACCCAGACTGGTCCCCGGGCGCAGGTAAGCAAAAGGACCAATTACGCTATCCTCATCCGCCCCGGCATCTTCCGCCTCCGTATATTTTACCTTGACCCCGTTTCCCATGGCTACATTTTTTAAAAAAACGGAAGGTCCTATGGTACAGTTCTTTCCTATTATTGATTCTCCTTCTATTACCGTCTGAGGATAGATAACCGTACCGCTTCCCACCTGAACTCCGGCATCAATATAAGTAGTGGCGGGGTCCATTAACCTGACCCCAGAGAGCATCAAGTCGCGGTTTATTCTCCGGCGCATAACCTCTTCCGCCTCAGAGAGCTGCTTCAGGTCGTTTACACCCAGGCTTTCACGGTAATCCTCCAGGGTACACGGTATCACGTTGTAGTTATCGCGTACCAGTAAAGAAATTATCTCGGTAAGGTAGTACTCGCCGTTGTGGGGGTCCGGTTTTACCTGGGGCAAATATTTCTTTAAAAGTTCTGCTTTAACACAGTAAGTCCCGGTATTAATCTCTCTGATCTGGCGCTGTTTATCGTTAGCCTGGGATTCCTCTACAATAGAAACCACCCGGTTGTTCTCGTCGCGAATCACCCTGCCGTATCCCCGGGGATGGGGAACTTCCGCTGTAAGAAGGGCTGCATCGCCATTTTCACTTTCCTTCGCCAGATCACCAAGAGATTCCCGGGTAAAAAGGGGAGTATCACCACACATTATTAACACCTTACCTTCTTCGGGAAGGTAAGGCATGGCCTGCATCACGGCATGCCCTGTTCCTTTTTGTTCTTCCTGCAGGACGTAGCTGAAACTCTCCCCCATTTCTTCTTTAACTTGTTCTCCCTGGTAACCGATTACAATTATTATACGGGAAGATAAACCGCTGACACCATCCAATACGTGGCGTATCAAAGGTTTGCCGCAGATACGGTTCAATACTTTTGGTGTTTCCGTTTTCATCCGCTTCCCCTTACCTGCAGCCAGAATCACTGCTCCCGAAAGTTCCATGCAAATACCTACCTCCTACCAGGCCAATTAGTTAATCATCCCTGTTAATTATACTATACTAATACTTAAAAAAAAATTAAAAGAGAGATGTCTCTCTTTTAATTTTATATTCAGCGATAGATCTGAATCAATCTTCATGTTTCTACACTTTCTTTGCTTTCGTCTCTCTCCGCAAAATAGCTGTCAATTACTTCTTTTTCAATGTGCTGTCGAGCCTCAGAATTAATAGGGTGGGCAATGTCTTTAAATTCACCGCTGGGCGTTCTCTTGCTGGGCATGGCCACAAACAAGCCGGTGTTTCCCTCAATAACCCGTACGTCATGCACTACAAACTGGTCATCAAGGGTAATGGACACTATTGCTTTCATTCTTCCTTCTTCGTTCATTTTTCTGATTCTTACGTCAGTAACCTTCACGATGTTCACTACCTCCCCAAAAAATTAGGCCACGGTATTGAATTCACTGGGCCATTTATAAATAATTTCAACGTAACGTCCAAAAATCCTTCTACCCGAGACTTTTTTCACTTTTTCATCAAAAAAGCTTTCAGAATGCAGCCGCTATTTTCCTGCTCTTGAAAATGCTGGTCCTGAAACAAGACAAACCATAAACATACCATTTTATCTTTTTCCTTTCTCAGAAAATACGCTCTCTGCTCAGAAAATACGTTATGTTTTCTTGTACCGGGTTGTTGTGTTTTCTTAAAAAACATTTTCGACTTCCTAGTGGTGGCGCTGCACCAGCAGCGCCGGGCTGACTATACAGTAGAAGAGCCAAGAATCTTCCTGACCATCTCTAAATCATCTGGTTTATCCACATCGGTCCCTATTTCCGCGTAAGGGGTCGGCACCGCCCGGGCCTGCAGGGAAAGCAAATGCTCAATATATTCTTCCAGCTCTTTAATGCTGACCTTTTTAAATAAGAATTTTAAAATTAAAAGAGGCGATAATAGCCTGGCATATTTCCAGGGTTTTTTGCGGTATGAGAATACCAGGTGCAGCCTGTCAATATTTTTTAAGATACCCGAAGGTTTTACCAGGGTTAGGTTGCCCCCTGTAAAGGAGCCGTCCTTTATTTTCAGGTAAGTTCTTTTGACTCCCGGGTAAGCCTTTTCGCAATCTTCCTTGAAAATTATGGGGTAGTAAAAATCTTTTTCCAAAGTATCACAGCGCCGTATAAAATCTTCTACTGCTCCGGTATGCATTAAAGGAATATCCGAGGTTACTACCAGGCACGGTTCTTCCTGCGGCATTTGCCGAAGACCAGCCTCCAGATTCTCCAGCAAGGAACCCTGCTCTTCTATAATGCGGTATTTTTCATCCAGCTTCTTTCCACCTGCTTCAATATTCCGGACCTGGCTGCTGGATGTTATCAGGGCTATCTCACTTATAGAAGGCGTTTCCTCTAAAACAGAAAGCACATGTACAATCATGGGAGCGCCGTTTATCTCTAAAAGAGCCTTGTTGTCCACGTTTTCCTGCTGCTCCAGTTCTTCCCGGTTTGAAGAACCCGCCAGAACCAGCGCGTTAATCAAGTTCACTACCTCCTCCAAAACTTCGATTAGTTAGATTCTGTCCAGCTGGCCCACGCCTGGCATCCTGCCTTCTCCAGGGCAGTCGCCACCTGGCAGGCCTCTTTCCAGCTCTCGAACAGGCTGAAAACCGTGGGTCCGCTGCCTGACATAAAAGGACGAACTCCCAGCTTTAAAAATTCATCTTTTAAACTTTTTATTTCCGGATGCAGGCGTTGAGCTGCCTCTTCCAGGGCGTTAAGCTCTTGCCGCTCCAGCCAGGAAACTACTGCATCCCGGTTATTATTTTTAATTGCTTCTACCAGATCGGAATAATCCAGGTCCGGAAAAGGGTGCTCCCTGTAAAAGGTATTATGGAAAACCCGGGCAGTAGATACTTCCAGACCAGCTGGACGGGCCAAAACCACACCAAAAAAGGGCATACCAAAAACAGGGGTAAGCACTTCACCCTTGTTCCCGGCAAGGCAAGTCCCCCCTAAAAGGAAAAAAGGAACATCGGCGCCCAGTTCCTCCGCCAGCTTCCAAAGGGAAGCTTTAGTCATTTTCAGGTCCCACAGGTAATTCAGGCCCAGCAGGGTGGAAGCGGCATTGCTGCTTCCACCTCCCAAACCCGCTCCCAGGGGAATCCTTTTAAACACTTCTATTTCCACACCGCCGGGGTAATTTTTCAGTTCTTTGAGTTTTTTAGCCGCAAGGTAAACCAGGTTATCCTTCGGGGCAAGGTCCGCACCCCTGGTTTGAACTTGTATATCCGGAAGAGATATAATTTTAAAAGATAATACATCTTTAAGACCAATCTGCTGCATTAAGGTCACCAGGTTATGGTACCCGTCAGGACGCTTCCCGGTTATTTTCAAACCAAGGTTTATCTTTGCCGGAGCGTATCTTATCATTTTTTTTCAAGTTCCCTTTCTAATGAAAAAAGCGACATTTTATATTTACAGCTCCACCCGGACCAGCCGCTCATTGGATACCCTTCCCGGAATCCGCCCTCTTTTAGCCCGGGGCTCCCCGTTTATTTCTTTTAAGTCCATGGTCATATCTATTGCCGGAGCCCGGGAAATATAGCTTCCAACACCAAAAGCATCGGCTCCCGCTTCGGAAAGGTCGGAGATCCTTTCCACCGTTATACCGCCGGAAACCAGTACCTGCACGCCAGGGTAACCTGCCTGTTCCAGTCTCGCCTTAACTTCCCGGACCAGTCCCGGTGTCACTCCCCCGCGCTCACTGGGAGTATCCAGGCGCACTCCGTCCAGCTTTTCTTTTAGCGCTTCGGCCACCCGGAGTGCCTCTTCAGCTTCATCTTTAAACGTGTCCACCAGTATTATCCTGGGGGAATCACCCGGCATAATTTCGTCGTATTTAAGGGCCACTTCCACCGTGTCTCCTACCACCAGAAAAACAGCATGGGGCACCGTTCCTACCGGTGTGGTCCCTTTTAGCTTGGCTCCCAGGATGCAGCTACATCCGTCAACCCCACCTACCAGCGCCGCCCTTTCCATTACAGGAGCCACTGACGGGTGAACATGCCTGGCCCCGAAGCAAATCACTCTCTTGTCTCCCGCAGCTTCTTTACATTCCCTGGCTGCCGTGGCCCACCCGGTAGAGCTGGCCAGCATGCCCAGCATGGTAGTTTCGTAGAGGCCAAAACTGCCGTAAGGTCCCTGTATTCTAAATACAACTTCTTTCTTTTCCACTCGTTCGCCTTCGGGAATCGCCCAGACTTTAAGGTTCCCACAGTTGATCTTTCTGAGGAAATTGATAACTTCTTCTACCCCGGCCAAAACACCTTCTTTAGTGGGAAATATCTCTCCTACCACCTCTGTCTCCAGGAGCTCCATGGAACGCAGTATTTCTTGCGTTCGAATAAAATAAATGTCCGAAGTTAATCCCTGGAGAATTTCCTGGTGAGTGGCGGAATTAAAAAGCCTGTCCGGGTCCGCCCGGTAATTTTCTACTTCTTCCAATGAAAGCATATCCCGTCGCAAGGAAATAACCTCCTACGTTTACTCTGGCTGGCTGAGTTTTTATTTTTTAGCCTGTTTAAAACGGCCTGAAGTAGGCTAACAGGCCGGTCAACATACCAGCTAAATATGTTTTAAAAAATTTTAACCCCAAGGGTGTTTTTCATTTCACCTAAAGCAAAGCGGTGTGCCTCTTCATCCGGGCCAGCAACGGCTTCAGTTCGTACTTCCACTTCATAACCGCGGGTGCGAGCATCTGCGGCAGTGTACAGTACGCATATGTTGGTGCACACGCCGGTTAATTCAATCTTTTCAATACTTTTTTCTCGAAGAGTAAGGTCCAGGTCGGTGCCGTAGAACGCGCTAAATCTTCTTTTAGGAATAATCCTTTCTCCCTGACGGGGTTGCAGCTCTTCTATTATTTCTGCCCCTCTTTCCCCTTCTATACAGTGAGGCGGGAACATGTTAAATTCTAAATCGTCTGATAAATGTCGGTCGCATATAAAAAGGACAGTTTCTTCATTAAAACGATATTCTTCCAGCCTTTTTTTAATAACAGGGATAATATTTTTCCCTGAACTTCCTACGTATAAAGAACCGTCTTCCTCAACAAAATCTTTCAGCATATCAATTACCAGCAGAGCTTTTTTCATACGCTTCCCTCCTTTTTAACTCCTCAGAATTTCTCATCATAAATTCATTCCACAGACACTTAAAAAATCCTCTTCCTTTTTATACTAATAAAAGGATATGCCCAAAACGGGCATATCCAGCCACCCTTTATTTATTGTTCTCTTTCACGAGCCATTTTTCCTTCCGCCTTTTCAATGGCAGCCCTTACCATGCTGCCGCACTTCCTGGACGGAACGCTGCCCCATCCTTCTCTCTTTACAATGTCGTCTACTCCCAGATCTTTAGCTATTTCGTATTTGAGTTCTTCCGACATTACGGGACGACGACGGGGCATATCATCACTCCTTTTAATAAGGGTGGCATCTATTATTTTAACCTTTTTAAAAGACTTCATTAGCGAAAAATATCCCCAGGCATAAAAAAAAAGAACCTTTACAGGTTCTTTTTTTTAAAAATATATAAAATATTACTTTAACCCGGAAACCATGCTGTCTACTTTTTCCTGGTCGAAACTAAGTTTTACCGTTTCTGTAAGCACATCAGCATAACTAAAAGAAATTCTTTGGTTATAGTTGTTTTCATCTACTCTTACCACAAAAATTGAAGGATACGTGCTTTCCAGTATGCCTTCTTTTTCATAAGTTTTTCTTCTACCGCGATTAGCTTTTAAACTGATCTTTTCGCCGACATGCAGCTCCAGGCTCTTCCTGATTTCAAGCAAAACATCTTTTGCCACTCGCCCTATCACCTCTATTAGTTATAAGGAACTAACGACTATTATACCATATTAGTGGGACAAAGGTCAAATTTCCTTTCCAGAGCCTTGTTCCGGTAAGATGTCAATATATACACCCGGGCCGCAATCTTTTTTCAGTTTCTTTATATTAGTTATTGTGGTTAGCGGGTGTACTTGTCGGCTACCTTGGAAGCTCCATAAGACTCGGGTTTTATGCGGGCATTGTAGCCGCTTCCAATTACCATACCTACCAGCTCCCTTATAACATCCCTGGTATCACCTTGTTCACCTATATCCAGGTGAATTTCCACGTTAAGGTTTTCAAAACCGCTTTTGGAGAGTTTTTTGGTAAGCCGGCTGGCTACTTCCAGGCTCAAGGAAGCCTCAAAATACATCCTCTGCCGAAGGCTGCCCATGTACTGCTGCTTTTGTTTTTGAAAATAGTAGCGGCCGCCCTTGCCAATGCGGTGGATTATTATAGCTGTGACAAAAGTAACATTCTGGTTTAAATAAGCGTGTGAATCCGTACCTATAATTAGTTTGTAGCTTCCTTCTACATCTTCGTTCATATAACCGATCATGTCCATAAAAGCAGCGTCGAATGAGAGTTCTCCTTTTGAAGGGCTGTAAAAAGCCATAGCTTTCGCCTCAACCTTCCTGTCAGATTCACGGGGCACTTGTGGAATTCTTTTGTCTTTTATTATAAATTAACTCACTTAGCTTTGCAAATTCTTCTGCCGAAAGCTCTTCCGCCCTGCTTCCGGGGCTTATTTGAACAGCCTCCAACATGTTTTTAAATTCTTCTTTATTGCAACTTAACAGGGAAGGGAGGGTATTTACTATGGTCTTGCGCCTCTGTTTAAAAGCCTCCTTTACTATTTCCTTAAACAGCCCTGGATCATTTAACAGGTTGCCCTCTCTGCGGGGAAGCAGGCTGACTACTGTAGAATCCACGCCGGGGGCGGGATAGAAAACATTACGGCTGACGGGAAAAGTGTTCTGCACCACAGCACAGGTGGCAACTAAAACACTTAGCGCCCCGTATTCAGGAGTGGAAGGAGGCGCGGTAAGGCGATGGGCCACTTCTTTCTGCATCATAAGGACAGCTTTTTCCCAGGGAAGCTCCCGGTCCAGCAGGCGGTACATTAGCGGAGAGGTAATATAGTAAGGAAGATTGGCTACTACTTTTATGGTGCGGGGTTCTCCACCCTGCCACTTGCAAAGCTGAGCTAAATCCACCTTCTGCACATCAGCCTGGACGGGATGGAAGCCGGGTGCTTCCCCCACCATATCTTTTAAAATCTGCATGAGGCCTCGGTCGATTTCCACAGCTGTAACTTCCGCCCCGGCCTCAAGCATGGGCAGGGTTAAAACACCCGGCCCGGGACCAATTTCCAGAATATGGTCCCGGGGGGCCGCTTCTACTTCGTCCAAGATCTTCTGTACGATATTGCGGTCAATTAAGAAGTTCTGCCCCCACTGCTTGCGCCAGGCCAGGTTATAGCGGGACAAAAGCTCTTTTAATTGACGGGGTGAAATCAGTTGTTCATAATTCATGTTTATCTATTTATCCCCACCTAAAATTCCGGGCTGACTTTTGCAGGTTCGATACCAAAAAGGTTGTAGACATTTTGTAGGCACGCTTCCTCCAGCTGCTGCAGGTAGACCTCCCTAATTTCCGCTACTGTGTAATAGGTATGGGTAATAAAAGAGGGTTCATTTCTCTTGCCCCGGTACTGCTGGGGAGACAGGAAAGGTGCATCCGTTTCCAGCAGGAGGCTCTCTTCTGGCACCATCTTTACCACTTCTTTTAGCCTGGCCGATTTGGGGTAGGTAACCGGACCGGCAAAAGAGATATAAAAGCCCATGTTCAAAACTTCCCAGGCAAATTCGGTATCCCCTGAAAAACAGTGCATGATACCACCGGTTTCCGAGGCTTTTTCTTCTTTCATTATTTTTAAAGCATCCCGGTACGCATCGCGACAGTGTATTATTAGCGGGCGGTTGATTCTCCTGGCCAGCCTGATATGCTCGCGGAAAACTTCCTGCTGCGTCTCCCGCGGAGACCTGTCTTTAAAATAATCCAGCCCCGTCTCTCCTACTGCCAGGATGCGGGGGGAACGGAATAAATTTTCCAGTTTCTGTATATAATCGTCGCTTACTTTTTTTACATCGTGCGGGTGGATACCCGCTGAAGACCATATCCAGGAGTGTTTCCCGGCAATAGCCGCCGCTTCCTGTGACGATTCCACCGAAATGCCAATAGTTATTATTCCCTTTACCCGCTTTTCCCGGGCCCGCTGCAGCACCCCGGAAAAGTCTTCTTTATAGTCGGGAAAATCCAGGTGAGCGTGGGTGTCAACCAGTCCAGCCATCAGGAAACCCTCCCTCCGGGTTCTATTGACCCGTCCGTGGTGACAACCGATAAATTTCCTGAATCATCGGATGCAGCAAGCAGCATGCCTTCTGAAACAACTCCTTTTATTTTGGTAGGTTTTAAATTGGCCACTACCAAAACCTGTTTTCCTTTCAACTCCCCGGGAGAGTAGTGCTCCGCCACACCGGCTACAAGCTGCCGTGCTCTTTCTTCTCCCACGTTTACCTGCAGCTTTAACAGTTTATCGGCCCCGGCTATCTTCTCTGCTTCCCGGACCACTCCCGTTTTAATCTCTACTTTCCCGAAATCTTCAATAGAAATAAGGTTGGCTTCTTCGGTTTTTTCCTTATCCCCGTCTTCTCCCCCGCTCCACTCTATTTCCCGGTTCAAGTTCAGGCGCGGATAAAGATCTTCTTCCCTCTGAACTTTCCATCCAGCGGAAAGCCGGCCCCACTCCTCCAGGCTCTCAACTGTGCACAAGTCGAGCCGGTTGGTAAGGTTGAGTTGTTTCCAGATCTTGTGGGGCATCCTGGTCAGGTAGGGCTGGAGAAGTACGCTGACAAAACGTATGCCTTCCAGGAGATTGTATATAACCGCTCCCAGGCGTTGCGTATCCTTCTGTTTGGCCAAATCCCAGGGAGCATTTTGGTCAATATAACGGTTGCAGGAGCGAATTAACTCCCACAGGTGGGAAAGGGCGCTGCTTATTTGCAGCTCATCCATGGCCTTCTCCATCTCCCGTGGGGTTTGCAAGGCCGTTTCCTGCAGCTCTTTATCCACTTCCCGGTTTTCTCCCGGCTCCGGGATAACCCCGTTGAAGTACCTTTCCGCCATGGTTAAAGTGCGGCTTACCAGGTTACCCAGGTCGTTGGCCAGGTCGGCGTTTATTCTATTTACCAGGGCTTCCAGGTTAAACTGGCCGTCGGCTCCAAAAGGTATCTCCCTTAGAAGATAGTAACGAATGGCATCCGGGCCGTAGCGGTCCGCCAGGACACGGGGATCTACCACATTGCCTTTAGACTTGGACATTTTACCTTCTTCCAGCATGAGCCAGCCGTGGCCGAATACTTTTTTAGGAAGGGGCAATCCCAGGGCCATTAAAAAAATGGGCCAGTAAATGGTATGGAAGCGAACTATTTCCTTGGCCATCAAGTGTACGTCGGCCGGCCAGTACTTCTGGAACCTGGCATCATCATCTGTAAGGTATCCCAGGGCAGTAATATAATTACTTAAAGCATCCAGCCATACATAGATGACGTGGTCCGGATCAAAGGGCACCGGGATCCCCCAATCAAATGTGGTCCTGGAAACGCACAGGTCTTCCAGCCCGGGTTCCAGGAAATTGTTAATCATTTCGTTTTTCCTGGAAGGGGGCTGAATAAAATCGGGATTCTCGTCTATATGTTGGCGAAGTTTATCAGCATACCTGGACATCCGGAAAAAATAACTCTCTTCGGCTACCATTTCCACTGCCCTGCCACAGTCGGGACATCCGCCGTCCTCCAGCTGACGCTCCAGCCAAAAAGATTCACAGGGAGTGCAGTACCAGCCCTTGTACTCGCTTTTATAGATATCGCCCTGCTCGTAAAAGCGGGTAAATATTTTTTGCACTACCTGCTTGTGTCTCTCTTCTGTGGTACGGATAAAATCACTGTAGTCTATATCCAGTTCAGCCCACAGCTCTTTTATCCACTCGACTATTCCATCCACGTGTTCCTGCGGCTCTTTCCCGGCCGCTTCAGCTTGCCTCTGTATTTTCTGCCCGTGCTCGTCGGTGCCGGTTAAGAACCACACATCGTAGCCGTACAGCTTTTTGAACCTGGCTATCGCATCAGCCACAACAGTAGTGTACGAATGACCTATATGCAGCTTGTCGCTGGGGTAATAAATAGGTGTGGTTATGTAAAATGTTTTTTGGGACAAGGCTTTTTCCTCCTTCAAATCGCTTCTTACCATAGTATAATTAAATAAGTAAATTATATCAAACAGGTATTTGAAGTCAAGCACATGCATTTTAATAACAAAAACCTACAAAATACACCTTTCAGGTAGTGTAGGATTTCAATTTCCGGTCGGGATAGTTACAAAAAATTTTTATACATAATTTTGCTTTTAATGCCTGTCACCAGGGGCTCTTTTCTATCTAATATATAATTTCCCAATGAAAAGCTTACTTAATTGGCAAAAATATGGTTGATTTGTATGAGAATAACTGGTACAATGACGTTAAAGCTTTTGTCGAAATCTGTTGAAAAAGGAGGAAGGGTTTTGAAATCTACAGGTATTGTTCGCAAAGTTGACGAATTAGGCAGGGTAGTTATTCCCATTGAATTGAGAAGAACGCTGGGTATTGAAGTAAAAGACGCGCTGGAAATTTACGTTGACGGGGAAAAAATTATACTTAAGAAGTATGAGCCTGCCTGTATTTTCTGCGGTAACGCTGACAATGTAAAGCTCTACATGGGCAGGAATATCTGCAGGGAATGCATCGAAAAGATGGCCGAGTAAATAAGATTGTTTAACAGTATATTTGGTTATTCTTTTAGCTCCAGTGAAAGGGAATAAACTTTTTTCCTGTTAACTCCCCTCAGCAAGGAAACTGATTTTGCCGCTTGCGCGGGAGGTATTCCTGCTGTCATTAGTTTTCGCAGATCTTCCTTAAGGGAAACCTCATCAGAGGGAGAATAACTGTCAGTATTTTTGTGATATAAACCCCGGGGTGAGATTACTATTACGTACTCTCCCCGGGGTTTATTTTTTCCCAGGGAATTCAACATTTCGCGGGGGTAACCCCGCATAACCTGCT
This sequence comes from uncultured Syntrophomonadaceae bacterium, assembly GCA_964402625.1. Lineage (GTDB taxonomy): Bacteria > Bacillota > Dethiobacteria > DTU022 > PWGO01 > PWGO01. The sequence continues at coordinate 12,085 of CAYODA010000039.1, forward strand.
CATAATGTTTGGTTAACTCTTTAATCAATGCCAAAGGACGGTCATGAAGGTACTCCTCCATATCTGCCAGGGTTTTTTCCAGGCGGTGCGGGGTCTCAAAAATTACTACTGCCTCCTGCACCTGCAAAATAGACTGCAACTCTTTTCTCCTTACTTTACCCGAACGAGCCAAGTATCCCCAAAACGTAAAACGATTTCCACTGTAGCCGGAAACACTCAAGGCAGAAGTAATGGAAGATGGCCCGGGAACCACCCTTACCGGGAAATGTTCTTCCAGGGCCCGGTCCACCACTTCACTTCCCGGGTCAGAAATGCCCGGCATGCCCGCATCGGTTATCAAGGCAAGCCAGGAGCCTTCCTTTAGATATCCCATCAACTCTTCCAGCTTCTGCGCCGTGCTGTGCCGGTGATAGCTTACTATCTTGCCGGGTGATATCTCGTAGTAATTTAAAAGCTTCATGCTCTGGCGTGTGTCTTCACAGGCTATTATATCCGCTTCCCGCAGGCATTCCAGGGCGCGGAGGGTTATGTCCCCCAGATTGCCGATAGGAGTTCCACAAATGTAAAGCACCCCTTCTTTAGGAGCCGAAGCAGTCTTTTTTGGAGATGCTTTTTTCCCCACCAATTACTCCTCCTGCTCAATAATAGAATCTACTTCTTCCAGAGGAAACTCCTTGGTACGGGTGGAATCCTGCAGCTCCACCATTACCATCTTTTTTACCACGTTCACGGAAACAACCGTCCCTTCACCATCAGGGGTTATTACCGTGTCACCTGTGTCCGGGGCTTCTTCGGATATGTCCTCGTAAGTGTCCATTTCAAAGCGCAGGCAGCACATAAGCCTGCCGCAAACACCCGAGATCTTGGTAGGGTTCAAGGAGAGGTTCTGGCTTTTGGCCATTTTAATAGAAACCGATTCAAAACCTTCCAGGAAAGTGGCACAGCAGAATGTCCGGCCGCAGGGGCCCATACCTCCCACTTTTTTAGCTTCGTCCCTTACCCCTATCTGGCGCAGCTCTATCCTGGTACGGAATATGGCAGCCAGGTCTTTAACCAGTTCCCGGAAATCAACCCTTCCTTCTGCCGTAAAGTAGAAGATAATCTTGCTGCGGTCAAAAGTATATTCAGCCTCCACCAGCTTCATATCCAGGCCATGGGCCCCAATCCTTTCCAGGCACTTGTCGAAGGCTTCTTTTTCAAGATTCTTGTTTTCTTCCATCTGCTGTATATCCTCAGGAGTAACTTTCCTGATGATCTTTTTTAAAGGATGGACTACTTCTTCGTCCGTAACCTCTCTGTTTTCCACCACTACTTCCCCTACTTCCAGACCGCGGGAAGTCTCTACCAGTACGTATTCCCCCCGGCTGTATTCGTCACTGTCAGCTTCGAAGAAATAGGTTTTACAAGCTTTTTTAAATCTAACGCTTACCACGTTATACATCGGTTTATCCTCCCTTTGATCCCCAAAAACATGTTTTCCAGGGCCAGTTGAACATTGGCATTACTGGTGGTTATTGTTTTCTCCGTTTCCAAAAGTGCACTCAGGCACTCCTGCACCTGGTATTCCGGCAGCAGGTTCTGCTCCCAAAAGTGTAAGTGCTCCCGGTCAACCGCCAGGGCATCTCTTCCCCCTGCTATCGCTACCAGCCCGTCCCGGAAGAAAGCTTGCAGCCACTGCAGCAGTTCAAAGAGGTCTCCCCGTTCCGACCACTCCCTGGCTTCTGCCAGGATCTCGTCTTCTGCCACTCCATCTTGCAAAAGAGATCTTCCCAGCTCTTTTACCCGGGTGGTTCTTTCTTCCCACCCCTCATCTTCCATAATAGCAAATGCGCGTCCGGGAATGCCACCGCTGATACGGGCCGCCGCGTCCCGTT
>CAYODA010000040.1:0-13558 GCA_964402625.1 uncultured Syntrophomonadaceae bacterium
AGGAAGTTGGGGTAGAAGAATACGGCATGGAAATCATAGAGCTTGATCCGGAAGAAGAAGAAAGATGGCTGGAAGAAATAGAGCCCATCCAGGATCAATGGATGGAGGAAGCTGAAGAAGAAGGTCTTCCCGGCGAGGAGATCATGGATCTGGTGCGGGAACTGGATGAAAAATATTCCGATGAATATGGTGACTACGATTTTTAAAATTATCTACACCTTCGCCTCGACAGCTCCCTGGCCTTCTCTCCTGTGGGGAGGGGGTCAGGGGGAGGGGGCGCTTTTACTGCCGTAAAAGAGAATACAGGAGGAGGAACTGCATTCATGCAAACATTGGACAAGCTGGTTTCAATAATTTCCTGGCAAGCATCCCGGTTTTCCCAGGTGGCTCTATTTCTTATCATGCTGCTAATTGTAGGGGATATTGTGCTGCGCAATTTCTGGAAGCACGTTCCCGGAAAAGTGGAAATGGTAGAGCTCCTGGGGGTAATTCTTCTGGGCTTGGGGGTAGCCTACTGCCAGCAAAAAAGAGGGCATATTGCGGTAGGAGTCCTGGTAAGGCGTTTTCCTTTGCGCCTGCAGGCGGTAATAGATTCTTTTACTTCACTGCTGGCTGTTGTTTTTACCTGTCTTTTGAGCTACCAGCTTTTTATTTACGGTACCCGGATGCTGGAAAGGGGTTACAGCACAGGTCACCTGGGGATCCCCATGGCGCCTTTTATTTACCTGGCAGGGGCGGGATTCTTAGTGCTGGTTTTGGTTCTACTACGTGACCTGGTGAGCGCACTAATAGTTTCAGTAAAAGGAAGTGAAAAATAATGCCCTCCGAGCTTATAGCAATTATTTCTATTTTATTTCTGTTTATACTACTTTTCCTCCGCCTTCCCGTGGCTTTTGTTATGCTGGTAATAGGTATTACCGGATACACCTACCTCCGGGGCGCGGAAGCCGCTCTTTCAACTGCGGGACAGACTGTTTTTAGCAATTTTTCCGAATACTCCCTGTTGGTTATTCCCCTTTTTGTGTGGATGGGTTTTATAGCCTATCACTCGGGGATAAGCGCTAAAATTTACGATGTGGCTTACAAGGTGACGGGCAGTATGCCGGGGGGGCTTTCTATGGCTACTATAGGAGCGTGTACTGCTTTCGGGGCTATCTGCGGCTCTACCACGGCTACAGCGGCAACCATGGGTGCTGTAGCCTTGCCGGAGATGAATCGTTACGGTTACCAGCGTTCTTTTTCCACGGCCACTATTGCGTCGGCAGCTATCCTGGGTGTCATGATACCCCCCAGCGTTATTTTTATCCTTTACGGGGTGTCGGCCCGGGAATCCATAAGGGAGCTCTTTTTAGCAGGAATAGTGCCGGGTGTGTTATTGATGCTGCTTTTCATGTTGATGGCTTTCCTTAAAGTGCTTCGTGATCCTTCCATAGCGCCTCCCGGTAAGGTGACGCCTTTAACCGAGAAGCTGCTATCATTTTTTTCCGGGGGAATGGAAGTAATATTTATCTTTGTAGCGGTAATGGGGGGATTGTTTTTAGATATTTTTTCCCCCACGGAAGCCGGGGCAGTAGGGGCTTGTGCTACCCTGGTAGTTGCCCTTCTTCGGAGGAAACTTTCCTGGAACGCATTTGTCAACTCTATGGACGACACCGTCAGGCTTTCCGCCATGATTCTATTTTTAACAGCGGCGGCGGCTGTTTACGGTAGATTTCTCAGTATAGCCAACCTGCCTTCTACGGTAGCACAGCTGGCTTCGGATGCTCCCCTGCCCCCCGTGCTGGTCCTGGTGCTTATACTGGTGGTCTATTTGGTCCTGGGTTTTTTTATTGATGCGCTGGCTCTGGTGCTCATGACTACCCCCATATTTTCTCCCGTGGTTGAAGCCCTGGGTTTTGACCTGGTGTGGTTCGGGGTAATTATTGTGCTGGCCCTGGGTATGGGCGTGATAACACCCCCGGTAGGCGCCAACGTATACGTGGTAGCCGGGGTGGCAGAAGGGATAGATGTAATGGAGATATTCAGGGGTATATGGCCTTACCTGCTGGCAATAATCCTGTGTTTGGCCTTGTTGATTGCCTTCCCCCAGATAGCCTTGTTTTTACCGGAGTTATCAAGGGCGATAACGCATTAAAGATGCATTAATATAACTGATCAAGCAGACATGAATTAACGCTGGGTTTCATCTGTGTTATAATTTATGTAGACTACAAGATCGAGGGATCAAATATGCGGTTTCGCTTTCCCTTGAAATGGGGAGATTTTATAGTAATTGCCTTCTTTATTTTTCTCGGTTCCGGAGGCATATTTTACAACGTGCACGTTGGCACCGGTGAAGGCAATAAATACGCCGAAGTGTACGTGGAACACGAGCTGGTTAAGGAAATTTCCATGAACCCTGGTGAAGAGAGGATATACCAGGTTCCTTTTGGTGAAGACAATCAACACGAAGCCAAGGTAGAGGTAAAAGACGGTCAGGTCCGGATGCTTCCTATTTCTGAAGAGTTATGTCCCAGGGATATTTGTTCGCATACCGGCTGGATTTCCCGGGAGCATGAAAGTATTGCCTGCGTTCCCAATCTTATTTTTATCACCATTACCACCGGGGAAGAAGACGAGGAAATAGACGGAGTCACTTATTGAGCCTCATTTTTTTGTAGGATTCGGTAAAGAATAAGTACAAAGTAGTTTCCCGGGCGTTACTAACTCTTTTGTAGTTTGAAATTTTTTATGAAGGAGTCTGCCCGGTAAGTTAGAAGTGTATTAGGGAAGGCGCCTGAACAATTTTTGGGCGTAAAATTTTTTTACTAAACAGGAGGGCATAAATATTGTCATTATTTGAAAAAGCCAAGGAACTGGGAAACCAGATCAAGGAAACCCAGGAATATCAGGAACTGGAAAGAGCAGGAGAAAGCTTGAAGCAAGACCAGGAAGCACAGCAGCTTATCCAGGAAGTTCAGGAAGTACAAAACAACATCGAGTTTTCCCAGAAAGCAGGGGTAGAGCCCAGCGAAGAGCAGACCAATAACTTCAACCAGCTCAGGGAAAAGATGATGTCCAATCTTACGGTGCGGAACTACATGAAGGCCCAGGAAGACTTCAACAATTTCATGAAGCAGGTAAACGAGGCTATAAGCTCCGGTATATCCGGGGATGAAGAGGAAGACGGCGAAGAGTAAACTCTGGACCGGTAAGAAAAAGCAGAAACTCCAGGGAGGTGCTTGCAGATGGAAGAAAAGATTTCTGGAGTAATTCTGGAGTGCGTGCAGGGAGACATTGCTGCACAGGATGATATGGCCGCGGTGGTAAACGCGGCAAATGCCCAGCTTCGTCCGGGCGGTGGGGTGGCAGGTGCTCTTCATCGTGCCGCCGGCCCGGGGCTGGACGAGGAATGCAGGCCACTTGCTCCTGTTAAACCAGGAGAGGCAGTGGTCACCGGGGCACATAATTTGCCCAACCGGTACGTGATACACTGCCTGGGTCCGGTTTACGGTAAGGACAAGCCTGAAGAGGAACTCCTGGCTGCATGCTATCGCAATGCCCTTAACCTGGCCGAAGATTACCAAATTGATTCTCTGGCTTTTCCAGCACTGTCCACCGGTGCCTTTGGCTATCCGCTGGAAGAGGCTTCCGAAGTAGCTTATAAGACGGTTATGGAAAAGATACCTGAGCTGAACCAGGTTAAAAGAATCCGTTTTGTACTCTACAGCCAGAAAGACCTGGAAGTGCATGAAAAAGTATTCCAGAAGATCCTGGAGCAGAACAGGAAATAACCCCTGGGTTAGCTGGAGGAGAGTAGGCTGTATGTCTCATGAAAAACAGATCTGCTTCTACCTGTCCGGTATAGTTCAAGGAGTAGGCATGCGCCAGTATATAAAAAGCCAGGCGGATAGCCTGGGCATTAAAGGTTTTGTCAGGAATCTACCCGACGGCAGGGTGCAGTGTGTGGCACAGGGTGCCCCCGAAGTGCTTCAAGAGTTAAAGGAGATCCTGGCAAATGCCCGGGTTGGCCGGGTGAAGGATATACAGGAAGAAGAGTTAGAAGAAAAGGCTGAGTACAAGGACTTTACCATTAAGCCTTGAGGTAAATAATTACGCTTTTTATGGTTAAATAAAGTTTGCCGAAGAGGCATTGATGATTAACTGGACCGGTTGGGAATCCTTAACCGGAGGTTAACGTGGTGTTCTAAACCTGCCCGGGGAAATACCCTGCGGCAGGTTTTTAGTATTTTAATATATGTCCAAAAATATAAATGAAGTGTATAACCTGGAAAACTGTATATGATTTCAAGAATTTTGTAGAATTATTTCGTATAGCAGGGCTTACAGAAGTTTGAAATTAAAATACTTTATTTTTAAAATGTAGTAGTATGAATAAAGGAAAGACAAGCTGGTACTGCAGCTGACCGATATTTTTTAGCCAGGAGGTTTATCAACCATGCATTTAAGTGAAAACGCCCGTATCACCCTGGAAAAACGTTACCTTAAAAAAGACGAAAAAGGCAATGCGGTAGAAGAGCCTGAAGAGATGCTGCAGCGGGTGGCAGCCAATCTGGCCGAGGTGGAAGTCACACATTATGGTAAATCTCGTGAGGAAGCCGGGGCTGTAAAAGAATTATTTTACAGTATTATGGACAGCCTGGAGTTTATGCCCAACTCCCCTACCCTGATGAACGCCGGGAGGGAATTGCAGCAGCTTTCGGCTTGTTTTGTTTTGCCCGTGGAAGACGGGATAGAAGAAATTTTTGAGTCTTTGAAACACATGGCGCTGGTCCAAAAAACCGGTGGAGGTACCGGCTTTTCCTTCGGGGGCCTGCGTCCTTCGGGAGACATGGTAAAATCAACTAACGGGGTAGCCAGTGGACCGGTTCCTTTCCTGAAAATTTTTGATGCGGCTACCGAGGGAATCAAACAGGGTGGAACCCGGCGGGGAGCAAATATGGGGGTCCTTAACTACGATCACCCCGATCTTCTGGAATTTATAACCAGCAAAGACGAAGAAGGTGAAGTGAGTAATTTTAACATATCTGTGGCGGTGAGCGATGATTTTATGCAGCGTGCTTCCGGAGAAGAAGAAGATTCTTCGTACTGCCTGGTGAACCCTCGCAGCGGGGATACTTTTATGGACCCGGAGAGCGGTGAAGCCAAAAAGCTTGATGCCCCGGAGATATTCAACCTGGTAACCGAAAGGGCCTGGAGCGGGGGCGACCCGGGCCTTATTTTTATTGACCGGATGAATCGGGACAATCCTACCCCTCACCTGGGCTGGTTTGAAGCTACCAACCCTTGCGGAGAGCAGCCTTTGCTCCCCTTTGAGGCGTGTTGCCTGGGTTCCATCAACCTGGGGACCATGGTAGAAGGTGGAGAGGTTAAGTGGGAACGATTGAAAGAAGTAGTACGTATCGCGGTTCACCTGGAGGATAACGTGATTGACGCCACCAGGTACGTAATTCCCCAGATAGAAGAAATGCATAAAAACGGTAACCGCAAGATAGGACTGGGGGTAATGGGGTGGCACGATATGCTGGTTCGCCTGGGGATACCTTACGATTCTGAAGAAGCTCTCCAGGTAGCAGAAGAAGTAATGGCTTTTATAGACCGGGAAGCTAAAAAGAAATCAGTAGAACTGGCCGAAGAGAGGGGAGTTTTCCCTAATTTCTCCGGGAGTATTTATGATACCGGTAAAGCGGAAGACAGGGTACGCAATGCCACCCGTACCACCATAGCTCCTACCGGTACCATTTCTATCGTAGCCGGGGCCAGCAGTGGTATAGAGCCCTATTTCAGCATAGCTTTTTTAAGAAGAAACGTCCTGGACGGCGTGGACCTTCCGGAGGTAAACCCTCTCTTTTTGGAAACGGCACATGAGCAGGGTTTTTACAGCCAGGACTTGATTAACCGGATTGCCAAAAGCGGGACAGTGCAGGGTGATGCGGAAGTACCTTCCGAAGTCCAGGAGCTGTTCAAGACAGCCCTGGAAATAGATTACAGGTGGCACATCAGGCACCAGGCCGTATTTCAAAAGTATACCGACAACGCGGTTAGCAAAACCATTAACTTTCCCAGTGATGCAGGGGTGGATGATGTTAAGGAAGCTTATTTTATGGCCTGGAGGATGGGATGCAAGGGTATTACTGTTTACCGGGATGGCTCCAAGTCGGTACAGGTTTTGAACAAGGGTGTATCCGATGAGAAAACAGAAGAAGGTGAAGGGCTCCCGGAAAGTCTCAAACCCTCCCGCAGGCCCTATGCCCTGACCGGGCAGACTATCCGCAAGGAAACGGCCATGGGAAACCTTTTCGTGACCCTGAACCGCATGGAAGATAGACCCTTTGAGCTTTTTGCCCAGATTGGCAAGGCAGGCAGCGATGTGGTGGCGTTTACTGAGGCAGTGGCCCGCCTGGTGTCGCTGGCGCTGCGCTGCGGCATCAGCCTGGAAGAGATTGTAAGGCAGCTGGAGGGCATTGGGGGTGGAAGGTACGTCGGGTTTGGTCCCAACCGGGTACTAAGCGTGCCCGATGCCATCGGTAAAGCCTTAAAGGAGCTGTCTTATTCGCAGGTTAACCAGGAAAAAGAAAAAAGAGACATTTGCCCGGACTGCGGCGGCGGTACCCTGGTTCGCGCGGAGGGGTGCGCCAAGTGTGAAGCTTGCGGTTTTAGTGAATGCTAGACTGTATTAAGGGAGGGCTATCCCGTCCCTTAATACAGTCTCTTAATTCTTAAGAATTGTTTTTTTGCAGGTAATCATATACGGCTTTGCTGAGGAAAATCTGCTCGTTTTCTTCCAGTTCTTCTTCTCTTTCCAGTTTCTCGAGCATTTCCCTTACTTCGGGGTTGGCTTCGGTGAGTTCCAGGAGAAGTTCTTCCTGCCGGTCGATTTCTTCATCCAGTTGCTGCAGGTTTATCCCCAGATTGAGGTGTTCATCCAGGAATGAAAGGACACATTTAACCGCCAGGGGGTCTTTTACCGAAGAGAGGTAAAAGGGGACTTCCACCCATACAGTTATTCCACTGATTCCTTTTTTTAATGCCGCCCACAACAGGTACGTACTCATGGCCGGAGGACCTTCCCAGGAAATGTGTTCAATGTATTCGTTTTCCGGAAATTCTTCTCGCAGGGTTTCCCGGTTAAAAACCAAAAACATGTTTCGTTCCTCGGTGTGGGCCATGGGGGTGGGGCTGCCGTTGAAGGTATAGAGGCTGCCAACCCCGTACTGTTCTACACAAAAATCAAGAACCGTGGTTAAAAAACTGTATTTTTCGTACATGGGCTCGTCACTGCTGAACATGAGTAGCTTCTCCTCAGTACACTCCTTGAATTTACTGTGGGGAATTTGAATGAGGTTATCTTTAAAGATGGCTCCTTCGAAAGCAAAAAAACCCATGGGATCCAGTTCGGCAACTTCTTCACCGCCGCACTGCTCTTGAATATAATTAATCACCTCTTTGCCCACATTCCCTACATCCTGGGTTTCCCAACCTACCAGTAAAGTTGGATGCAAGATTCCCGGTTCCCGGAATACGTTAACTTGGTTTTTGTTGGTCGTCATCATCATCGTCACCTTGTTTCTGGGGTAAGTTCTTTAAAAAATCGTCCAGATGAGCTTTCATCCACTCTGCCTCTTCTTTGGTGATAGGTCCGGCCTGCCTTTCCATTTTCCTTTCGTCGTACTGTTTCTTTACCTTGTCAGGAAATTTTTCGTATAGTTTGTCTATAACCTTGTCTATCTCTTCCGCTCTTTTCTCAAAAAACGAAAAATCCAGGTTGGCCCCCAAAAGGTGGGAAAAAGCTTCCATGACCGATTGCGAAGCACGGGGATAAGGAAAGGGCGCCCGGGATAACCAGTCCGGTATTTCTCCCATTAAACAGGCTGCTTCCAGTCCTCTTTTTTTAGCCATGGCCAGCAGCAGACCGTTCAGGCCGGTAATGACTCCTTCTCCACCTTCTTCAGTAGCTTCCCCCATGGAGTAAACGTTGGGTATGGTTTTGGTTTCCTGGAGAAGTTTATCCGAACTGGCTACGGCAATTACCCTGGGTTTAACCTGGTGGTGCACTGCAGCTACGCAGGCTCCCGAGGTGTAGATTTTTTTTATACCCATCTTCTCAGCCACGTCCAGAACCATACTGGCCATTTGGTACGCTTTTTCCCCGCTGGCGTGCATTTTCCCCATCTGCCCGGGTTGTTCTTCCCCCACGAAAAAAACCGCGTTCTTTTGGGGGAGATTTTGGTAGTAAAATTTACTTTTAGGAAACTCCAGTTCGTGCAGGTGCCCATCTTTTACCGTAGCTTTGCGCGGATCGAAAAAGTACCAGGGCTCGATTTCTCCCATTTCTTTTGCAGAAACCTGTCCCTGCAGGGTGTCAACGGCTACCAGGCCTATGTTTCCTATGCCCGACCAGCTGCAGATCAGGACGGGTTCTTCCATTTGAGGTTCTTCGTACAAAACAAAACCCATGGTTTGCCCCCTTCGGGTTTTAAAATATTATAATGCTCTTTTTATGCAATATTCTATTCTATAAAGTGATTATCCTCTCCTTCTTTTTATTATAATTCCGTGCAACAGCCAAATTATTTAACCGGTAAAAGTATCTATAATCTTTTAGCATTTTTCAAGGATTTTAAATACACATGTAGAATGAATATACGGAAAGCAAATATTTAGACAACATTTACAGAAACGGGGGTTGTGTTGATGATCTTGCTTAATCCGCATCGTTTCGAAGGAGAACAGCTGGACCAGGAGACCAGGGAGTTGATGAAGAAAATCATCCGTTTTTTTGAGGAAAAGGGGAAAGGTAAACTTAAAGAGGACGATCGAAACAGGGTTTGGTATTCGGACTTGCTGGAGGTGGTTAAGGAAAACGAAATATTTTACAAAATGCTTACTCCCCCGGAATACGGAGAAGAAAACTGCCGCTGGGATACTTTCAGGAACTGTTTTTTTAACGAAATTCTTTCTTTTTACGGTCTGCACTACTGGTATACCTGGCAGGTTAGCATACTGGGACTGGGACCTGTATGGATGAGCGATAATGAGAAAGCCAAACAGAGAGCAGCCAGGTTGCTGAAGGAAGGGAATGTGTTTGCTTTTGGGCTTTCCGAAAGGGACCACGGGGCGGACATTTATTCCACGGAAATGACCCTTACCCCCCAGGGGGACGGGAAATACCTGGCCAACGGGGAAAAATACTATATAGGAAACGGTAACGTGGCGGAGATGGTCTCTACTTTTGGTAAGATGGCCGACACCGGGGAGTACGTATTCTTTGCTGCCAATTACACCAACCAGAATTATGAGCTTAAAGACAACGTGGTTAACTCCCAGTCGTACGTGGCTGACTTTGCCCTGCACAATTATCCGGTAACTGAAGATGATATCCTGAGCCGGGGACAGGAAGCCTGGGATTCCGCCCTGAACACGGTTAACGTAGGCAAGTACAACCTGGGATGGGCCTCCATAGGTATTTGCACCCACGCCTTTTATGAAGCGCTTAACCACGCCGCTAACCGTAAACTTTACGGGATGAACGTAACCGACTTTCCTCATGTGAATCAAATGATGACCGACGCTTACTGCCGCCTGGTAGCCATGAAACTGTTTGCCCTGCGGGCTTCCGACTATCAGCGAGCGGCATCTCAAACAGACCGCCGCTACTTGCTGTATAATCCCACGGTTAAGATGAAAGTTACCACCCAGGGAGAACAGGTAATAGACCTGCTGTGGGATGTAATTGCAGCCAAAGGCTTTGAAAAGGATACTTATTTTGAAATGGCGGCACGGGATATCCGCGCTCTTCCCAAACTGGAGGGAACGGTGCACGTCAATCTGGCCCTTATCAGTAAATTTATATTTAACTACTTCTTTAAACCGGAAGAGTATCCCCCCTTGCCCCGGCAGGACAGCCGGGAGCACGATGCTTTTCTTTTCAACCAGGGTCCGGCCAAAGGGTTGGGCAAGGTTACTTTCCACGATTACAAGCAGGTTTATGACAGGTGGAATACTCCCAATATAGAAGTATTCAAGAAGCAGGTGGCTTCTTTTAAAGAATTTCTGGCCTCGGCTCCACCCGATGAAGAACAGCTCAAGGATACCGATTTTGTGATGCAACTGGGAGAGCTGTTTACCCTGGTGGTTTACGGGCAGCTGGTACTGGAGAACGCAGAAATATACAATCTGGAAGAGGAACTGGTTGACCAGATATTTGATTTTATGGTCAGGGATTTTGCCGGATTTGCTTTAAAACTGTACAACAAGGCCAGTTCTACCGGTGAACAGATGGATTATTTTATGAAAATGCTGCATAAGCCGGTGGTAGATAATGAAAGGTACCGGAGAATCTGGGAAGATCATGTGCTCTCCTTGAAAGACGCTTATGAAATGAATCCTTAAAGGGAGCGGTTATTTTAAGGAGGGATCCCGGCAAGGTTTATGCAATACCTTGAGAAGAAAATTAAGCGAGGTATTTGATTTGAATTACCGGGTGGTAGTTTTGGGTGCGGGACCGGGCGGATGTTTGCTGGCACGGGAGCTGGCCCGCGGCGGCGTCCCCGTGGACCTGTACGAAAGGAGTACGTTTGAAGAACTGGGCCACGACTGGTCCGACGCGGTGGAAAGAGAACCCTTGGCGGCCGCAGGTTTGGACATGCCGGATCTGCAGGAAGGCCGGTGGAAAGGCAGCCTGGTCAAGGATGACAGCTGCAGTGAGGGCAAAAGCAAGGGCGTTTTTGAGTCCCATGCTATTCCCCGGTTAAAGCTGTATTCTCCGGACTACGGTACTGTTTATGACCTGGAGTTTAAAATGATTACCACTGACCGCCGTAAGCTGGCGCAGCTGCTGGTGCAGCAAGCCCGGAAAGCCGGCGCGGGGATATATTATCGCCGGGAAGCCCTGCGCCTGTTATACCGGGAAACGGGAAACAGTTCTCCGGAAGGCGTGGAAGTCTACGGCGTGCAAGTAAGGGAGCTGGAAACGGGGGAGATTAAAGAGATTGCTGCCGACGTAATAGTGGAATCTACCGGTTTCCATTCTATTTTAAGAAGGTCACTCCCGCCATATACCGGCATGGCAGGAGAATTTGCTCCTGCTGATTTTGCCCTGGTCCACCGGGAAGTGCGGGCCAGGGTACCGGAAAAGGCATCCGGTGACCCGGTGCCTGATCACTACCGCTACGGTTATCAAGCGGGTTACCAGTGGAGTCACATACACAACGAGCACAGGATAGATATAGGGGCGGGAGTTGGCTGCGGGGGCAGTCGCCCGGATCCACGGAATATCGTGGAAGAGTTTATCTCCCGCCACCCCTCTATTGGGAAAGAAAGAATCAGGGGAGGGCGCAGTTTCTGCGTGGTTGGCCCTCCCCTGGTTCATTTTACGGTATCGGGCTTTCTGGTGCTGGGGGATGCGGCTTCCATGTCCATCCCTTCTACCGGCTGCGGTGTGGGTTCCGCCCTTCAAACGGGCAGGTGGGCATCCCGGGTCCTGCTTGAAGCGGCTTATGACGGCAGGACGGATCTGGAGAAACTTTGGGAGTTTAACTGGAAGTTTTTCCAACAGGAGGGCCGTGGGGCTCACCTGGCTGCCATTTCCTTCCTGCGTTTAACGCTGCAGTCTCTTGCGCATTCGTCATTGAATTTTCTTTTCCACAGCGGTCTTCTCGGTGCAGGAGAGCTGGAACAGGTTATTAACGGTAAGTTTCCCCGCCTCTCTTTTCAACTCCTCCTGGAAAAAATAAAACCTGCTGCCAGGGGGGTTAAACATCCCGCTTTATTAAAAAGAACTCTCAGCTGTCTTGCTTCAAGTTCAAAAATATACTATCATTACTGCAAGTACCCCGCACAATGGGATAAAAAATCATTTTACGCCTGGAAGAACGAGGCGAATAAGCTTTTTAACAGTTAAAAAACCAGGTCAAATTGCCTGAACCAGAGTTATTCTACAAAATCAAGCAAGCGGAGGTGCAGCCGTTGGACCGGGACTTCAAATTTTCGTTTAAGCTCTGCCTGGCAGCATTACTCACGGCTTTTGCAGCCTGGTTAATTATACAAATACTTCCCGTTATAACTTACTTTTTGGTGGCCTTTATAATAGTTTATTTTATAGCGCCGCTGGTGAACATGATGGTGGTTAGAAAAGTGCCTCCGGTGCTGGCGGCAATATGCTCTTTTCTCCTGGTTTTGCTGTTTTTTGGGACCGTGTTTTACCTGATCCTGCCGGGAATGTTAGGTGAACTGATACGCCTTTCTGATTTTATACTGATGGATTATATGCCCGATTTTGTCAGGCTAATGAACCAGGTAGAAGATATGATCCGGGAGTGGGACCTGCAGCTTACCGAAGAAGTTGCGGCTGAAATCACTCAACAGGCCACAGAGCTGATCAGGGGGCTGCCCGGCTACATTGACAGTTTTGTAAACCGATTGTTTGCTTATTCCCAGGATGTGATTTCCGGCCTGTGGGCTGCTTTTGTTATAGTCTTTATCGTTTTCTACCTCCTGGTAGCACAGGGCAGTGTGCGTCAATATATAACCAGGCTTTTTCCCGTGGTCTACCGCAGCGATGTTAAATATATCCTGGGTACCGTGGATGAAAAAGTAGGGGGATACATCAGGGGCACTATAATCCGCTGTTTTGTAGTAGGCATCCTGGTGGGGACTTTTCTTTACCTGGCTGGCATGCCTTTTTCCCTTATGCTCGGGGTAATGGCGGGCCTCCTGGATGTAATAATCTACGTGGGCCCGGTCCTTTCAGCGGTGCCTGCGGTCCTGTTGAGCCTGGTTCCGGGCACGCCTCATTTTTTACTGGTGATAGGAATTTACGTTCTGGTTCAGTTTATTGAATCCATGGTGCTAACTCCACTGCTTATGGGTAAAGCAGTGGATTTGAGTCCTCTTACCATAATTGCGGCAATTCTTATCGGAGCTCAGCTGGGAGGACTGGTGGGAATAATCATTTCTATTCCCGTGGCGGCAGTACTAAAGGTGCTATTGAATTACTATTACGTGATCCCCATGGAGGAAGCCACCTCTTCGAAAAAAGAGAAATAAAAATTTAATTTTGTTTGCGGAAAGTATGGTTATCTTTTTACTATAGGAAAAGGGGATCGGGTTCATGCATTGTTGGTGTTGTTAACAGGTCTTTTTGAAAGGTTTTGTATGGGCTGACTTCATGTCTTTCAAGCTGGCTCAGGAAGCATAAACCCTCTCCCCTTTTTCCACCGCTTTTACATAATTCCTCGGATTATTTAAATTTATTTGCCTGAAATACCATCCTGGTAAACCCCACACCCCCTTGGGGTTGCCGGTTAAAAGTTTTGTAACTACTCAGACATCCACTGCTGTGCCAGGGGGACGGTTCCATCGTCTTCCCTTCGGACCTCCGCTTCGCTCCGGTGACGCTCGAACCGTCCCCGCAGGCACAGCATGCCTCTTAATTTACCTTTACTTGGCCTGAGTAGTTACAAAGTTTTTTACATCAGGCTGCTTACGTTAACTGCCTGTTTACCTTTTTCTCCTTCTACTATTTCAAACTCTACTTCTTGCCCTTCCTGCAAAGTTT
>CAYODA010000041.1:0-13530 GCA_964402625.1 uncultured Syntrophomonadaceae bacterium
ATAGAAGAATACCGGCACCGCCTGGAAGAACATATTGAAGAGGGGTTGCAAGCAGAAGGGTGGCAGCTGCACCGGCTCCACCTGGAAATAGAAGAGGATTTTAACAGCCCGGAGTTCGGCCGGATAAGAAAAGTGGAGGCCGGGGTGACTCCTCTGGAAGAAGAGGAGGAAAGAACAACCAACGGAGAGATAGAGCGGTTGAAAGTGGAGCCGGTACGCATAGGAGAAGAAGAAGGAAAGGAGACTGAAGAAAGCCGGTGGGAGCCGCTACCGGAACAGCAGCGGGAAGTGGCCTCCCGCCTGGGAATAAGAGCGGAAAAAGTCAGGGTAAGCGATGTCTCTTCCCCTTAGAGTGCGGAACGAGAGCGAAAAGTATTGCCAAAAGCAAAAAAATCATACGCTGTAGCTGTATCGCGCGGTGGAATTAAGTGGTTTAAAGAAGGAGTGGTAAGGAGATGCTCGGGGAAAAACTGCGATCATTTTTCTATCTGGAAGAAAACGGAGGTTCTCCCAAGAAGTTAAACAAAAAGCTGCTGATACTGCTGGGGGCGGGAGTATTTTTACTTCTTTTTAACAGTTTTTTTACTCTGGGGGACGACGACGCAACTGATGCTCCCGTTCAGGATGACGCTTCGGACGAAGCCCAAACCATGAGTCCTGAGGGTAGCTGTGAAAAAGAATACGTAGATAAGATAAGCGCTGTACTAAGCCAGATCAGAGGTGTGAGCGATGTCAAGGTGTACTTTACTACGGAGAGCGGCCCCAGGAAGGAGCTGGCCCTGGAGAGGGATGAGCAGGTAAGGACCACTACCGAAGAAGACACCGAAGGCGGAACCCGGGAAGTAAAGGAAGAAGACTTTCAGGAAAGCTACGTTATTCTAAGGGGTTCCGATGGGGAAGAAAAGGCTCTGGTATTGGAGGAACAAAAAAAGAGTTATAGGGGAGCTCTGGTGGTGGCTGAGGGCGTGGAGGATTCCCGGAAAAGGGCCAGGGTAACTGAGGCAGTAAAGTCCCTGCTGGATCTTCCCGCTCACCGGGTTACGGTGCTTCCACGCGGAGCAGGGGAGAATTGATAGTTGCAGATTACGGTTGACGGTCGGCGATGGTGAACGGTGGGAGAAAAATGCGCAGCCACTCCTATTGGAAGTTAGAGGTGAAAAGTGGGAGAAAAATAAGTATCCCCTCCACCCTGACCTCCCCCTCACTATCACCTGTCAACTGATTAAACGGGGGTGTTTTTTTGCCAAAGAAAACCTGGCTATGGACAGGAGGTTTAGCAGTCCTGGTGCTGCTGCTTTATTTTTTAATTACCGGGCTGGAAGAAAAGATGGAGCAGCATCCCATGAGAGAGGGTAGAGCCGGCCCGGTGGAGCCGCAGGACCCTGAAGTGGCCTGGGAAGAAGATGGCGTGGAAGTAATTGAAGGGTTGGAAAACGTAGAGAAGGAGGAAGGCCCGGAGGAAGGAACACAGGTGGAAATACAGGAAGAAGAGGAAGAGCTGATACCGGACCTGGAAGAGGTGCTCCCGGAAGGGATGGAGGAGATGCAGGGTGAAGGAGACTGGCAGCTGGATGACGGAGAGGAATTTTTCGTGGAATACAGGATGTACCGCGATAGAATGAGGTCCCGGGAGATAGAGCTTCTGGAAGACCGGCTGCAGGATGCCGACGCCACTCCGGAATCCCGGCAGAGGGCTGAAGAAAAGCTGCTGGAGATCGTAGAAATAATGGAAAACGAGCTTATTATAGAAAATTTGCTTAAGGCCCGGGGTTATGAAGAAGTCCTGTTGTTCAGCAACGAGGGGTTGGCCACGGTTATACTTAAAACGGATGAGCTCGACCGGGAAGAAGCCGTGCAGGTATCCGACCTGGTTGCGGCTGCAGTAGGGGTAGAAAGGGAAGAAGTAAAAATATTTGTCCAGGACCCGGGAAGAGGCATAAACTCCCCATAAATTGAATTGAAGAGGCCCTTCTGGTATAATATACTAGAGAGCGACAAACGAGATAACAGGAGGAGGTTGAAAGATGACTGAGGCCGAAAACGAAAAAACACTGCAGACGGAAGACGGGACTGTACGTATAGCGGACGAAGTGGTTTCTACTATTGCCGGACTGGCTGCTATTGAGAAAGAAGGTATTGCTGGAATGAGCGGCGGTATAGCCGGGGGAATAGCAGAAGCACTGGGTAGGAAGAATCTTTCTAAAGGAGTCAGGGTGGAAGTTGGCGAAGAAGAAGTAATTGTGGACCTTTACATAATTGTCAACTACGGGGTTAGAATACCTGATGTGGCATGGAATGTACAGGAAAGTGTCAAGAATGCGGTAGAATCCATGACCGGCTTGAAGGTGTTGAAAGTTAACGTACACGTTCAGGGTGTGCATTTCCCCAGGAAAGAAAGAGAACCCCAGGAAGAAGAGAATCGGGTCAAATAATTGCGGATTACGGCAGGCCATTTGATGGAAAGGAGACAAGGTAGCCATGAATATAAAAAGCCGCCTGATTATGGGAGTGCTGGGGCTGATCCTGGCAGCTGCGGGAGTATTCCTCCTGGGCGTATTCTGGGAACTATTTAATGTTTCCGGGACAGGCCTGGAAGGCCTGGCAGGGGTTCGTGATACGGCTATTGCCGGGATCATAGTTTTTCTGCTGGGTATAGTGCTGCTGCTGCTGAGCTTTTCCGGGGCCGGTAAACAGGCACAGGAGAAAAGCAAGGCCCGTTCTATTGTACAGTACAGCGAAACCGGGGAAATCAGGATCTCGCTGGTAGCTATAGAAAACATGGTTCTGAGGGTGTCGCGCCAGGTTAAAGGAATCCGGGAGACGGTTACCAGGGTCGATTACAACGATCAGGGTTTGCTTTTGTACGTTAAAGTAAAAGTGATCCCGGACATGCAAATACCCCAGCTGGTAAGCGAGCTCCAGAAGAATATAAAGGATTACATAGAAGACATGACGGGAACCAGCGTGGCAGAGGTAAAAGTAATGGTGGAAGATATCGCATCCGAGCAAATTGCTCCCCGTAAAAAGTAGCCGTTAAAAACGGAAAGGGTGTACTGCTTATGAACGATATGACCTGGATGGATTTAATTCTACGCAACTGGAAAAAGATAGCAGGGGGTTTGACCGGGCTGTTTGTTGGGATAATATTTGTTGCTTTTGGCTTTTGGAGGGGGCTTTTTATTTTAATTTGCGTCTCCGCAGGAGTCTTTTTGGGGTGGCACCTGGATGCAGGGGATGGCCTGGATGAGATCAAACGAATTTTCCGTTACCCCCGCCGATAGAACAGGAGGCAGGAGAATTGAGTCGTCGTTTAACCAGAGAAGCAATCTTTAAAGCACTGTTTCAAGTAGAAGTTGGCGGGATAAAACCCGGCAAAGCCCTGCAGTACTCGCTGGAGGGGCTTTTTTTGACGCCGGAAGAAACCGAGCTGGCCTCGGAAATTTTTGCAGGAGTGATAAGGGAGCAGGATTTTTTG
Organism: uncultured Syntrophomonadaceae bacterium; assembly: GCA_964402625.1. Lineage (GTDB taxonomy): Bacteria > Bacillota > Dethiobacteria > DTU022 > PWGO01 > PWGO01. The sequence continues at coordinate 3,476 of CAYODA010000041.1, forward strand.
GATGAGAAAATAAAGCCCTACCTGGTGGGCTGGGAGCTGGAGAGGCTGGCGTCGGTAGACCGCTGCCTTCTCCGTATGGCCCTGTACGAGATCATGTACCGGGATGATATTCCCCACGTGGTTTCTATAAACGAGGCCCTGGAACTGGCCAAAAAATACAGCGTTCCCGAATCTGTCTCTTTTATAAACGGGATACTGGACAATATATCCGGTAATTTACTGGCGGAGGAGAAGTGATGCTTTTTGCCGGTTTTGACACTTCGGTTTATACTACTTCCCTGGCAGTAGTGGACCAACACGAGCGGCTGGTGGCAGAAGCCAGAAAGAAAGTAGATGTAAAAAAAGGAGAACGCGGTGTTCGCCAGTCCGAGGCTGTTTTCCAGCACCTCCGGCAGCTGCCACTCCTCTGGAAAGAAGTTGCTTCCAGGGTGCAAGCCGGTGAACTGCAGGCGGTGGCGGCTTCGCTAAAGCCCCGCCCCCGGGAGGGTTCCTATATGCCTGTATTCCGGGTGGGTGAATCCTTTGCTGCTTTTCTTTCTTCCACCTTGGGCATCCCCCTGCTGGGCTGTAGTCACCAGGAATGTCACTTGCTGGCCGGCTTCTGGGACCGGGGGCTGTCCCCCGGTAATTACCTGGTATTACACGTTTCTGGAGGGACTACGGAGCTGCTACAGGTTAATCTAAGGGAAAGCGGAGTGGAAGAAGTTACTGTTCAGGGGGGCAGCCGGGATCTGGCGGCAGGCCAGTTTGTGGACCGGGTAGGTGTGGCACTGGGACTGGCTTTTCCCGCCGGCCCTGAACTGGAAAAGCTGTCGCGGGAAGTGGCTGCCGCCGAAGGGGAGCCCCTCCTGGCCATATCGGTGGATGACACCTGGATAAGCTTTTCCGGTCCGGCCTCCCAGGCCCAACGCCTGCTGGAGCAGGGTGAAGTTTCTCCCCAGGCGTTGGCCCGTGGGGTGGAGCTCTGCCTGGCAAGGTCCCTGGTTGCCTGCGTGCAAAATGCCGTCCGGCGGAATGAGGCAGCCGGCGGGGTGCTGCTGGTAGGCGGTGTAGCATCCAACCGGCGTATAGCCTCTTTTATCCGTGAGCAGGTAGACCTTCCGGTAGAGGTGGTAGAGCCGAAATACGCCGTGGACAACGCTGTAGGTTCAGCCCTGTATGCTTGCAAAAAATTTCGAAATTAATAAAAAATTACTCTCTTGGCTAGTAAAAAAGGAAAATTGTTTTAGAGTGGCGAAATACTCTTAGAGGTAATTAGGAAATTAATTAATATGTGAATGTTTGGACAATTTAGCGGGTGAGATAACACATTTCAAAGGGGGTGAAAAGGCGGCAGCATCGGCGGAAGTTTACCGTAGAGAAGTGCTGTTTTAGTAAGGTGATGTTTTAAGGGGTGAAACAGTAAACTGTTTTAGGGGAGAGGAACGACGATGGGCAAAGTAGTATTCAGTAGTTGGCATCGATCAATCAGGGATAACCGTGGGGAAGCCCCGGACAAACAAGTGGAGGTAGGAGAGTTTAACCTTCCTGAATCTATAAAAGATGAAAAGCTTAAAGCCGTAATTGGCTGGGACGGGCTTGTTATAACTGACCCTGAAGTAGACGTGGTAAAAGCTACCAAGGCCTATTTCAATCAGGTACAGGAAGAGTCCTGTGGCAGGTGTATTCCCTGCCGGGTGGGTACCGGAATGATTGCCCGCAGGCTTGAGCGCATAGATCGGGGAGAAGGAACGGAAGAAGACCTGAAGACCATAAAAAGGTGGGGTAACTTAATCAAGGATACCTCGCTGTGCGAGCTGGGACAGACAGCACCGGTTCCTCTTTTGGATGCACTGGAACATTACGGTGACAATTTCAAGAAGAGGGTAGAGGGTGAAAAACCTAAAGTTTCCGACGAAGATTATAACTTCCGTTCGATTTTGACCGCTCCTTGCCTGCACGGTTGCCCGGCGCATGTGAATATTCCCGAGTATGTAGGCTGTATAAAAGATTCAAACTTTGAAGATTCGCTGGCAACCATTAGAGAGAAAACCATGCTGGCAGGGGTTTTGGGAAGGGTTTGTGTCCATCCTTGTGAGGAACACTGTCGACGTAATCAGCTGGACGAACCCATTTCCATCCGAAATGTTAAAAGATTTGTTTATGATTTTGAAAATGAAGCCAAGAAAGAGAAGCTGGAAGCACCCAGGCAAGACGGCGATAAAGTCGCTGTTATAGGTGCCGGCCCCGCAGGCTTGAATGCGGCTTATCAGCTGGCCTTAAAGGGGTACCAGGTGACCATTTACGAAGCCCTACCGGTGCCGGGAGGCATGCTGGCCGTGGGAATTCCTTCCTACCGGCTGCCACGCGAAGTGCTCAACCGGGAAATAGACCTCATCAAGAAGATGGGGGTAGAAATCAAATGTAATCAGCGGGTAGGCCAGGATGTCACCCTGGATGAGCTAAAGAAAAATTACAAGGCGGTCTTTATTGGCGCCGGCATGCACGAAAGCGCCAACATGGGTGTTAAAGGTGAAGACGCAGGCTACAGCGGCTTCCTGCCCGGCGTCAAATACCTGAGGGACTTGAGCCTGGGTAATCAGCTGGATGTAGGCGAGAAGGTTGCCGTAGTAGGCGGCGGCAACGTGGCCATGGACTGCGCCCGCTCGGCACTTCGCCTGGAAGGAGTAAAGGAAGTCCACCTGCTGTACCGGCGTTCCCGGGCTGAAATGCCCGCTCACGAGGCGGAAATCATGGAAGCTGAAGAAGAGGGCGTCCAGTTCCACCTGCTGACCAACCCGAGCAGGGTAGTAGAAGAGAACGGAAAGGTCAAGGGACTGGAATGCGTGCGCATGAAGCTGGGTGAGCCGGATGAAAGCGGCAGAAGGAGGCCTCAGCCTATAGAAGGTTCTGAATTCGAGTTAGAAGTCGATACAGTTATACCTGCTATTGGCCAGGTAGGCGAATTCTCGTTTGTAAGCGAAAACAGTGGTGTAAAGGTATCCGACAGGGGAAGGGTAGAAGCGGATCCGGTGACCATGGAAACATCAACGCCGGGAGTGTTTGCCGGTGGCGATGCCGTTTTAGGTCCAAGCACGGTAATTGAAGCAGTTGCTGCTGGTTACCAGGCTGCCAAGTATATGGATCAATATCTCCGTGAAGGTAAGGTTACTCCCGACGAGGACGATATAATGGAGCAGATTATAGACGGTCTGGGTGTTTATGATCCTCAGGAAATTCCGGAAGCTCCGGCAGGACTGAAGAGGGAACAAACCGAGCTTGCGGATGTGGAAGAGAGAGTCAAGGGATTTGATCAAGTAGAATGCGGATTGACCAATCCGGCTGCCCTGCGGGAGGCCGAGCGGTGTCTACGCTGCTATCGCCTGCTGCTGGCGGTTACCTGATACGGCATCTATTTTTAAGGGGAGGAAAAGGAAATGATGGTTAGTTTGGTTATAGATGGACAACAGGTTTACGCTGAAGAAGGTACGACCATTCTCCAGGCGGCCAGGCAGAAGGGTATATTCATTCCTACCCTCTGTTACCATCCGCGCTTAAGGCCTCTGGGATACTGCCGCATCTGCCTGGTAGAAGTGGAAGGTATCAGTAAGCCGGTTACCTCCTGTAATACACCGGTTCAGGAAGGTATGGAGGTGACCACCGATACACCGGAAATAAGGGAGAATCGTGCGGAAATCCTTTCCATGCTTCTGGAGACGCACCCCACCGAAGAGTGCCTGGTATGCGAAAAGGCGGGAAGCTGTGAGCTCCAGGAACAGGCTTACCAGATGGGTTGCCAGGTAAGCAGGAGCTATGTGCTGACCGACGAGATTGCTTCTGCCGACGATAATCCCCATATTGTAAGGGACCCGGAGAAGTGCATCCTGTGCGGACGCTGCATCAGGGTATGTAATGAAATCACCCAGAAGTTCATATTTGACTTGAAAGAAGGCGGTATGGAAGCAAAACCCGTGGCGGGTTCTGCCGACAGGCCACAAACACTGGAGAATGCCGGGTGCATTTTCTGTGGCAATTGCGTGGAAGTCTGCCCCGTAGGTGCGCTTACGGAGAAAGAGAGGGCCACCCTGGGCCGCGAGTGGGAACTGCAACCTATCAAAGGAATTTGCAACCACTGCTCGGTAGGGTGTAGTGTTATCCTACGGGTAAAGGATAATAACCTGGTTAAGATAAACGCGGATGAAGAAAACGATTCCTTTGGCTGGATTTGCTCCAAGGGCAAGTTCGGCTACGACTATATTAAAGGGGAAGAACGGATAACCACCCCCCTGATACGCCAGGGAGAAAGAGGTTCCGGTGAATTCCGCGAGGCTACCTGGGAAGAGGCCATTGATTACGCTGCGAAAGGGCTCATGAAAGTAAGAGATGAAGATCCCAGGGCCCTGGGCGTACTGGGTACCGGACGCTGCACCAACGAGGAAAGTTACGTCCTGCAGAAGTTTGCCCGGGGCGTGCTGGGAACCAACAACCTGGAAACAGGTATGCACTTCGGCATGGGAGAGGCGGTCCTGGCCTTAGAGGAGAGCCTGGGTATCTCCGGCTCCACCACCACGTTGGATAGCCTGCGTAAAGCCGAAACCATAATGGTAATCGGTTCGGAGATCTTGCGGAACCAGCCGGTAGCGGGAATGCGCATTAAAGAAGCCATCCGCTATCAGGGTGCCCGCCTTATAAATATCAACCGCCGGGAGACCGAACTGGAAGAAGCGGCTCATCTCAACCTGAGCCCCCGTCAAGGTTCTGAGCTGGACCTGTTAAAAGGAATGCTGAACTACGTGATCCAGGAAGGACTGGCAGACGAGGAGTTTATAGAGAAGTACACCGAAGGCTTTTCCCTGGTGAAGGATGAACTTAAGGAGTACAATCCCGCCAAGGTAAAAGAACTTACCGGTATTAAAGAAGACGACCTGGCCCGCGCGGCAGGCTGGATGGCCCAGAGCGAGAATGCAGTTGTCCTGGTGGGCGGCGGATTTGTCAAGAGCAGTCCAAGGGAGAATACCCTGGCCCTGGTTAACTTCATGCTGGGCTGCGGACAGGTAGGACGGGAAGGCTCCGGAATAATCCTGGTGCAGCCGCGGAGTAACGTCCAGGGCGCCCTGGATATGGGAGGCGTGCCGCACCTGCTTCCCGGTTACCACCGCGTAGAACAGGAGGAAGACCGCCGCGATATTGCAGAGTTCTGGAATATGAGCGTGCCTTCCTGGGAAGGCAAAGGCATGGAAGGTATTCTCTCGGAGGCCCGTGAAGGAAACCTGAAAGGCCTTTACCTGGTGGGTGACGGCCTGGATGTCTCCAAGTTCGAGGACAGGAAAAAGGCCCTTTCTAACCTGGATTTCCTGGTGGCTCAAGAGCTGTTCCTTACTCCGGGAGCGCGTTATGCCGACGTAATACTTCCCGGGGCCAGTTTTGTAGAAACGGAAGGAACCTTCACTAACCTGGAAAGGAAAGTCCAGAAAGATCAGCAGGCTCTTCCCCCATACGGGGACAGCCGCACTGATTTGAATATCATGCAGGACCTGTCCAGGGCCATGGGAGTTTCCCTGAGCTATCCTTCCGGTAAAGAAGTAATGGAGGAAATAGCTTCGGTGGTGCCCCAGTACGGCGGAATTAGCTGGGATCGGTTGCAAGAAGAAGGCGGACTGTTTTGGCCCTGCCCGGAAGAAGGGCACCATGGTACACCTGACTATTACCTGGAAAGGAAGATCGCCAGGTTTGTGCAGGTTTAAGAATGGTGCAGGCATTTCTGGCCTGCACCATTCTGGCATTACCAGTGAACTAAGGAGGTTATAAAGATGGCCGAGCTTATCAAGGGGAAAGAAGTGGCTCAGAAGATCCGGGAAAACATTTCTTCCGAGCTGGAAGAGCTGAAGAATAAGACGGGGAAGGTTCCCGGTCTGGCAGTGGTTATAGTGGGGGAAGATCCCGCCTCCCAGACTTATGTAAACAACAAAGAGAAGACCAGTAAAAACCTGGGTTTCCATTCGGAAGTGCACCGCCTGCCGGAAAGCATTTCCCAGAAAGAACTGTTAGAGCTGGTGGATAAGTTAAATAACGATGATAATATTCACGGGGTTTTGGTGCAACTACCCCTGCCGGATCATATTGAAGACGAGGCGGTCATTCATGCCATTGCCCCGGAGAAGGATGTGGATGGCTTCCATCCGGTTAACGTGGGCAACATGATGATCGGGGAAAAGAGCTATATCCCCTGTACTCCCCACGGCGTAATAAAGATGATAGAGCACGTGGGCATGGACTTGAAGGGCAAAAACGCGGTAGTAATCGGCCGCAGCAATATTGTTGGTAAGCCGGTCTCCCTCCTGCTGCTGGAGCGCAACGCTACCGTTACCATTACCCATTCCAAGACCCAGGACCTCCCGGGCGTATGCAAACAGGCAGATGTTCTGGTAGTGGCCGCAGGTAAACCGGAAATGGTCAAGGGCGACTGGATAAAGCCCGGTGCCGTGGTCATTGATGTGGGTATCCACCGTATTGACGACAAGCTTAAAGGTGACGTGGAGTTTGAGAGCGCGGAAAAAGTAGCGGGATACATTTCCCCTGTTCCCGGCGGGGTGGGTCCCATGACCATAACCATGCTCATGCACAACACCCTGCAGTCTTTTAAATTCAAGCATGGATTGGAGTAAATGAGCGAAAAGAAAGACGTTTTTACCGTTTCGGAAATAAACCGTTATATAAAAGGAAAGCTACAGGTTGACCCCCACCTGCGCCGGCTGTGGGTGGGGGGCGAGCTTTCCAATTTTAAGTGGCACCGCTCCGGGCACATGTACTTTACGATTAAGGACAAGTACTCCTCCCTGCGGTGCGTTTATTTCAGGAAGTACAACAGGAGTTGCCCTTTCCTGCCTTCCGATGGTATGGAGGTATGGATCAGGGGCAACATTTCTGTATATGAAAAAGAAGGCCTTTATCAGCTTTACGTGGAAGAAATGGAACCCGCCGGGGTGGGTTCCCTGCACCTGGCTTTTGAGCAGTTAAAGGAACGCTTGCAGGAAGAAGGGCTTTTTGATACCCGCTACAAGAAAAAAATTCCCCGGTTCCCCTGGAGGATTGCCCTTTTGACTTCGCCTTCAGGGGCGGCCTTGCAGGATATCATATCCACGGCGCAGCGCAGGTTTCCCCACGTAACTTTTAGAGTAGTGGAAACCCTGGTGCAGGGCACTTATGCTCCTTCCGATATAATTAAATCGCTGCGCTACGTGGAAAATAACGAAGAGGTGGACCTGGTAATATTAACCCGGGGCGGGGGAAGCCTGGAAGAGCTGTGGGCCTTTAACGACGAAGATCTGGCCCGGGCTGTATTTGACTGTTCCACACCCGTGGTTTCCGCGGTAGGGCACGAGACTGATTTTAGTATAACGGATTTTGTGGCCGACCTGCGCGCTTCCACCCCCACCGGTGCGGTGGAAATGGTATTGCCGGCAGCCGAAGAAATTCAGCACTACCTGCAGGATGCGGTGGCAAGATGCCGGGCAGCCCTGGAGAGCCGGACTTCCCGGGAGAAGCAGCGCCTGGAATACGCCAGGGGCAGAAGGTTTGTGCAGCTGCCTCGCCAGCTGCTGGAGTCGAAAAGCCGCCGCCTGGAAGAACTCCGGGTCAGAATGGAGCGCGCGGTAAAAGACAGGCTAAAGCAAGGGGGTTACCGCCTCTCATCCCTGGAGGAAAGGCTGGAAAGTTTGAGTCCTCTCCATATTATGGAGAGGGGATACACTTACTGTGAAGATGAAGAAGGACACCTTATCGGTTCTGTTGAAGATATAAAGGTTGGGCAGAAAATAAACATTCACTTCAGAGATGGCAGGGCCGGTGCCTCGGTGGAAGAAGTTGAAGTGAAAGAAGGTGAAAGCAGCAATGAGCGGGGAAAATGAGATACAGGAAGAAAATTTAAGTTTTGAGGAAGCCATAGAGAGGCTGGAAAAAACGGTGCAGAAGCTGGAGCAGGGGGAGCTATCACTGGAAGAATCGCTGAGCTCTTTTCAGGAGGGAATAAAGCTTTCCCGCCACTGCCGGGAGATACTTGCAAAGGCGGAGTACCGTGTGGAATACCTGCTCAAGGAAGAAGGCCTGGTAAAAGAAGAGCAGGGAAGCGAGCCGAAACCGGCGGATGAAGAAAACAGCGGGGATTAATGCCAGAACAGCTCTTGATTGTTACACGAGGAATTAACTCCCTGTAATGCCAGCGGCTTAATACCACAAAGGGATTTTTCAGGGATATAAGTAAAAGAAGAGGAACAAAACGAAGAGGAACAAAATAAGGAAGGTTTGATGGTAAATGATGAAGTTTCCTTCGATAGAGGATTACTTGCAGGAAAAAAAGAAATTTGTGGACAGCTACCTGGATAAAATATGGGAAGAGATTGCCGGGGAAGGGTGGGAAATGCAAGAAGAGCTGGATAGTATATATCCGGCCATGCGCTACTCCGCCATGGCCGAGGGGAAGCGACTGCGCCCTATTTTGGCCATGGCCGCCTCTGAAACACTGGGCAAACCCGGTGAAGAGATCAGCAAGGTGGCCTGTGCCCTGGAGCTAATACACACTTATTCGCTGGTTCACGATGATTTACCCGCCATGGATGACGACGACCTGAGGCGCGGTAAACCCACCTGCCACAAGGTGTTTGGAGAAGATATGGCCATACTGGCGGGAGATGCCCTGCTGACGTACGCGTTTGAACTGCTCTCTCAATACGGGCAAGATGACCCGGAGGCCGGTATGAGGATAATCCAGGAAGTTTCCCGGTCGGCCGGTCCCTCCGGCATGATTGGGGGGCAGGTCCTGGATGTAAAGGCCGAAGGAAGAGAAGTAACCCCTCATTACCTGGAAGAGACGCACCGCAGAAAAACAGCCGAACTGATCCGGGCTTCTGTGCTGGCGGGTGCTCTGGCGGCGGGTGCCGAGCGGGAAACCCTGGAGAGGCTGGAGAGGTTTGCCCTGTATATCGGGCTGGCCTTCCAGGTGGCGGATGATCTTTTGAACGTGAGCGGGAACGCCGGTGATATGGGGAAAAAAACGGGAACGGACCGGGAAAGGGGTAAGGCCACTTACCCGTTGTTGCTGGGGGAAAAAAAAGCCCGCCGTAAAGCTGATGAACTGTACAACACCGCCGTTTCCGAACTGGATGAACTGGGTGAGAACTTTTACCTGTTAAAGCAGCTTGCCTACAAAATGGTTTACCGCAGCCGATAGGCAAACATTAAATAAACATCGGGAGATATGAAAAACGCTTCAGACGCCATCAAACTTACCCCACAATTTTTTATGACATTCTTATCCTTGGTAAAGCGACCTTTTGAAACAGGGTTTTGTTGCGAAAAGGAATTTTTTTACCTGTAGCGAATAAGAATCCATGAGAGAGGCTTTCTCTGCAGCACCTGTATCGGCTAAGCAGTGTGCTGCAGGCATGTCCCCGGCCTCGGGCCCGGAACTGCCGGGTATTTTCTTGAGATAGGTAACGCGTTGTGCTATAATAAATAGCACCAGGCGTAAGTGACGCAGTATCCTAGTTAGGGCCGCTACTCCTGAAAACGGGCCTAAAAATCCGTTGAGGGCACATCGATGAAGTTCCTGGTGCTGGCTGCTGACGCCCAGTCGGGGGTCGGTGCTGGGAGTTAAGGAGATGGGGCGATCTACAAAGGCATGTAGGCGTTGACCCTATCTCCGTGGAGACCCAAGTGGGTAGCCTGGCGCTGTAATGGCGGGGCTACTGCTTGGGAAGAACCTGCATGCGGTGCCGAGCTGTGTGCAGTGTAGCCTGCCTTGAGTGGATACGGTGGAGGGCTCCAGTCTTAAACCGCATCTGCAAAAGAGGCTAGGGGGTAGGCCAGGCCCTATGGAGGAAAACTCCTAGGCTGTTCCTCTGAAGGGAGGTTCCCCGGGGATTAAAGTGCGAGCTAAGTGGTAATCCAGCACTGCCACCGGTAACGGGGCAGAAATAATCTTAAAAGGAAACTGCCCGGGCGGCGACGCCGGGTGATTATTTGGGAAAACCTGCTGGACCTAAGCCGCAAAGTTTACCCGGGGAGCTGTCACTTACGCA
>CAYODA010000042.1:0-13412 GCA_964402625.1 uncultured Syntrophomonadaceae bacterium
CTTTTCCGTGACTTTTTCGTACGTTTCTACCGTCAACAGCGGCTCCTCGTATACTACATCTACTTCTTCTCCTATTTGCAGACTGGTTTCACTAATTTTCGGGTTGGTTTGTTTTATTCTATCTCCTGAAACTTGGTAATGCCTGGATATGTATTCCAGGGTTTCCCCGCGGGAAATCTGGTGCACTTCTTTGCGGTCCCTACCTCCCAGTACTTCGCGGTAAGCGGCTTCCGCAGTTAGAACTTCTTCCGGTAATGCCGCAGTTTTTTCCAGTTCTATTTCTTCTTTAATTTTAACTTGCGCTTCTCTCTCCCGGGAGGCGTACTCTTGTTTTAAGTTTTCCAAAATATTATCAAACTTGTTTTCGTTTTTTATTTTAAAGAGCGGCTCACCATCTACTACTACTTTGTATGCCATGGTTTGAAAAGTCAGATTTTCTATACCCCTTTCCACTGCTTCCAGATCTTCTTTTTCGTAGGGGCGAAACTCCTCGGTAAAATTTAACTCTTCCTGGAGGGCTACTTCCATCCCGTATTCTTCTTCCTGGTTTTCCTTAACCCGCTGGAGTATTTCTTTAACCTCTTCTTGGCCGGTAACCAGCCCTATTTCCTGTTCATCTGCTTCCACCACGTAAAACTGGTATTGAAGGTAATGGCCCCACCACAAACCAGAGGTTATCATTACCAGGGAGAAAACCATGTACAGCAGCAGGGGTAGTTTTGGATGCAGTTTTAAGCCAGCTTTTTTTCTGGTTGATTCATGGACCTCCTGCTTTCCTAACCTGTGTACGGTGCTTCCAGCCGGATGGGTTTCTGCTTCACCGTTTTCCATGTCCACCCACCTTTCGTTAAAAATGTATACTCCATGAATGTTTTAAACAAATTTGCAATACATCCATTATTTAGCTTCTACGTAAAAGGTGGAAATCCTTTTTTGCTATGATGTTATATTATTGACCCGTCCAGAATATTCTTATACTCCTATATTCTTCCTGCGATTTCCCTTCCAGCCACCACACCCGAGGCCGAGGCCTGGATAAGCCCGCGGGTAACCCCGGCACCGTCCCCTATGGCAAAAAGATTTTCTAAACCGGTTTCCAGCCGTGGCGTCAATTCCAGGCGGAACGAGTAAAACTTTACTTCCACCCCGTAAAAAAGGGTATGCCGCGAGTTAACTCCCGGCGCCAGTTTGTCCAGGGCTTCCATCATTTCCAGTATGGATAACAGGTGTCGGTAAGGCAGTACCAGGCTTAAATCTCCAGGGGTTGCTTCAGGTAAAGTAGGCACAATCAGGCCACGCTGTATCCTTTCTTCAGTGGAGCGGCGCCCCACCATTAAATCTCCCAGCCTCTGCACTATGGCACCGTCTCCCAGCATGTTGGCCAGGCTGGCAATGTTTTTGCCGTAGCTAATAGGTTCCTTAAACGGCTCGGTAAACGTTTTACTGACCAGCAGGGCAAAGTTGGTATTGTCGGTTTTCTTGTCGGCATAACTGTGACCGTTTACGGTAATTAACCCCTGGTTATTTTCCGTCACTACTTCACCGTAAGGGTTCATGCAGAAGGTACGTACGCGGTCGTCAAAAGACGGGGAGTAATAAATCAGCTTTGATTCGTAAACGGCGGAAGTTATGTGTTCCATGATAACCGCAGGTATTTCCACGCGTACCCCTATATCGACCGGGTTATTCATTCCTTTTAAACCCAGCCGCCGGGCTTCGTTAAATATCCACTCCGAACCGCTTCTACCGGGTGCGTATACCACAAAGTCCGCCCCGTAATACCTGCCACTTTCCGTATAAACTCCCTTGAGCTCTTGGTTCTCCACCGCTGCTTCTTTTACTTTTTCACCGGTGATAATGTCCACCTTTTCCGCAAGTTCTTCCCGCAGTTTACACAGTATTTTATAACAATTTTCGGTTCCCAGGTGGCGGATGGAAGCAGGGATTAAGCTTAAGTCCGCTGTAGCGGCCTGCCTCTGCAGCTCCTTGATCTTGTCTTTATCCCCGCCGTAAACCTGGGGGGTGGCACCCATTTCCAGATACACCTGGTCCACATACTCGATTAACTCTTTCACCCGGCTGTCTTCCAGGTATTCGCTCAAATGGCCTCCAAATTCGGAAGTAAGGGTGAGCTTTCCGTCGCTAAAAGCACCGGCCCCGCCCCATCCTGACATAATGTCGCAGGGATTGCAGCGCCGGCAAGAGGCTTGTTTCCCGGCAGAGTAGCAATTTCTTTTGTTAATATCGGAACCCTTTTCCAGTACCAGGATGCGCGGCTTTTTTTGCTTATACAACTCCAGGGCGGTAAATATTCCCGCCGGCCCGGCTCCGACTATAATCACATCATATTTGTTCTCCTGCAACAAACACACCTCTTTATATCATGTACCTGAAAATAACCCTGGCCTTATGAACTTTTTGTCTATATGTATTTCCCATTTTTTAGTCTCTGCTTCAACTCATGGGAGTTGGCGGAAAAAGATTTCCGCATCCCTGTTAGCTCTCCGCTGCTTCCTCGCTTAAATGTTTTGGTGCAATATTTTGAAACTTGTTGAAATTATTCTGGAAAAGAAGCTCTATCTCTCCTACCGGTCCATTCCTCTGCTTGGCAACAATTATTTCTGCAATATTCTGTTTTTCCGATTCCCTGAAATAGTAATCTTCCCGGTAAATGAACATGACCACGTCGGCGTTGGCTTCGATTCCCCCTGATTCCATCAGGTCGCTCAAGATGGGTTTCTTGGTATCCCTTTTTTCAACTGCACGGCTTAACTGGGAAAGAGCTACCACGGGTATGTCCAGCTCCTTGGCCAGGGACTTTAGAGAACGCGATATATCGGAAAGTTCCTGCTGCCTGGTTTCTGCTTTTCCCTGGCTGTTCATAAGCTGAAGGTAGTCTATAAAAATCGCGCTCAAACCCCTTTCCGCTTTCAGACGCCGCGATTTGGCCCTCACTTCCATAACTGTGGGAGAAGGAGTATCGTCAATGTACAGGGGGGCTTCACTCAAAGGACCAACTGCACGGGTCAGGCGGGGCCATTCTTCTTCGCTTAAGAAACCCCTTCTCATCCTCTGAGCGTCCAGATCCGCCTGGGCACATAACATACGCTGGGCCAGCTGTTCGCGGGACATTTCCAGGCTAAAGAAAGCGACTGGCTTATTTTCGGTTACGGATATATGCTGGGCCATGTTTAATGCAAAAGTAGTTTTACCCATGCTGGGCCGGGCGGCAACTATGACCAGGTCTGATTCCTGTAGGCCGGAAAGCATCTGATCCAGGTCCAGGAAACCCGTTGGCATACCGGTAACACCTTTATCCCCTTCACAGATTTTTTCTATCCGGTCAAAGGTGCTCATAAGCACTTCTTTGAGGGGTACAAACCCCTTGCCGCTCATTTCCCGGGATACCTGGAATATTAACTGTTCCGCCTCATCCAGGAATTCCATTACATCTTCGGGCGGTTCATAACCGCGGGTTACTATATCCGTGGAAACCCGAATAAGCCTGCGAAGCAAGGCTTTTTCCCATACAATGTGGGCATAATATTTTACGTTTGCCGCGGTAGGCACCGCATTGGCCAGGGTGGTTAAGTAAACATTGCCACCAATTTCTTCCAGCACACCGCGGTTACTCAGTTCTTCGGATAGAGTAACCAGGTCCACCGGTTCGTTTTTTTCCGTTAGCTGAATCATGGCCTGGAAAATCTTCTGGTGGGCTGTCCGGTAAAAGTCTTCATCTTTTAATATTTCAGTGGCGGCGAAAATGGCTTCTTTTTCTATTATCATAGAGCCTAAAACCGACTGCTCCGCTTCAATATTCTGCGGAGGCATCCTGTCTTCTATCAATTCAACCCACTCCTTAGGTTGTTGATTGGATTTCTTTACCGGGCAGCTTTTATTCCCTTTCTACTTCAACATGAACCGTAGACACTATCCCGGGACCCAGTTTTACCTCCACTTCATAACTACCCACCTGTTTAATAGGATCATCCAGTTCTATTTTGCGTTTGTCCAGCTGATATCCCTGTTTTTTTAAGCCATCGGCAATATCCGCAGATGTAACCGAGCCAAAAAGTTTCCCGTCTTCTCCAGCCTTGAGGTTAAAGCGCACCGTGCTACCCTGCATTTCCTGGGCCATGCGGCGTGCTTCTTCTTCTTCTTTCTGCTTTTTCTTTTCCATTATCTCTTTCTGCTTTTCCCAGGCCTTAATTTTCTGCGGGGTGGCCTCCTCGGCTAATCCCTTGGGAAAAAGGTAATTGCGGGCATAACCCCGGTTTACTTCTTTTAAGTCTCCTTTATTACCCAGGTTGGGTACGTTTTCTTTCAATATAACTTTCATCTGCTACGTCCTCCCATCATTTTTTCTTTTGGGTTTGATAGTAATTTAAAAAGTCGGTAATATCTCCAAAGTATTCTTCAACTTCTTCTTTTTGGGATACGTATTCCCTGGCTTTCTTCAAGAGAGCTTCATCCATCCCCTGGTAAGTCACACCAAGTCTTTTACCTAAAATATAGCTGTTGAGAATTATTTCACTTAAATCCTCCTTAACCAGCTCATCTTTGCCTCCCGACAGGCTTTGAAACATTCTGGCCAGTATTAACAAAAGCCTGTTTCTCACGTTTTCAACTATGTGCAGGCTCTGGGCCAGGCTGCTTTCCTTGTTGGAGAAACTCATGAGTTTTCCCTCGCTTCCCCTTCTCATCTACCCTGTTCTATTATGCCAGGGTTGTTATTAAGTTTATCAAATAACGGGATAGAAAAAAGGTGCTAAAAAGAAACTTTTCTATCTCTATCTAGCACCAAATTGATTTCTAACAAGCTATTTGCCCACATCTTTAAGAATCAGAGGTAAAAGGTAAAAGGGCCACAAGACGGGCTCTCTTGATGGCTCGTGTCAACTGCCTCTGGTGATTGGCACAATTTCCAGTTATTCTGCGGGGCAGTATTTTTCCCCTTTCGGTAATAAACTTGGCAAGCTTGTCGTACTGTTTGTAGTCAATATGCTTTATTTTTTCCTGGCAAAAACTGCAAACCTTCTTTTTGGGCTTGCGTCCTCTTTCTCTGCGCAAATGTATCCCTCCTACTTTGCCGCTATAGTAATTATAGATTTAAAATGGTATGTCATCTTCGTTTATACTCATTTCTTCCCCGGGCATCTCTTCATTGCCTCCGCTGCTGCCGGCTGCCGGGGGCTTATCCAAAAACCTTACGTTGTCCGCAACTACCTCTGCCGCCTTACGTCGTATCCCCTGGGAATCGTCGTAAGACCTTATCTGCAAGCGACCGTCAACTCCGGCCAGGCTGCCTTTTTGCAGGTAGTTGGCACAGTTCTCTGCCTGTTTACGCCATACTACAATGTTGACAAAATCGGTTTCTCTTTCCCCCTGCTGATTGGTAAACGGCCTGTCAACTGCAAGGGTAAAGTTAACTACGGCTACTCCTGCATTGGGAGTGTATCTAAGTTCGGGGTCTCTGGTCAAGCGGCCTATTAATACCACCCGATTAATCAATGGTCAGTCCCCCTTTTTTTAACGCCTGTAAATACACTTTATTTGTTTTCATCCAGGCGTATAATCATAAAACGAAGTACTTCTTCGGAAACCTTAAAGAAACGTTCCAGCTCTTCCGTGGTATTGCTGTTACCGGAGAAATAAACAATATAGTAGTGTCCTTCCTGCTGATCCTTTATGGGGTAAGCCAACTTGCGTCTACCCCAATCCTTTATTTCAGAAATACTTCCTTCGTTGGTTTCAATGGCTTCTTTAATGCTTTGCAGGTAGTTATCTCTTTCTTCTTCTTCCAGTTCGGGTTGAATTATGCAGATGCTTTCATAGTTCCTCAATATTTTCTTTCACCTCCTTTGGGCATATGGCCCCTTTATTGCAACAGGAGCAGGAAGCAACATGTTGATAATACCACATTTAATTTCCAACTGCAATATTACCGAAATTTGATAATCCGTTAGATTTACTCTTTTTTGTTTTTGTTAAGGGGAGTTTATCCACAGTTTTGGTGATTGCAGAGCCTTACTTCATCTGTTAATATAATCGTGCAATAAACACTGCAGTCAGGTTATCCACAGAAATTGTGGATAACCTGTAATGTCTGTGCATAACTCCTCGTCTAATTAACTATTTTTGCCCTTATTTCATTATTTTGTGGGAGGGTCACACATGGCCACCGAATTGTCTCAACTTTGGGAACAGGCGCTTGGCGAAGCAGAGAAAATGCTCAGCAAGCCCAGTTTTGAAACCTGGTTAAAGTCCACCAGGCCCGTGGCATTAAAAGAAAACACTATCGTAGTAGAGGTACCCAACGATTTTACTAAAGACTGGCTGGAAACCAGGTACAAAGAACTGCTTCTTGATGTGGTCAAACAGGTATCCAACTGTTCTTATTCCATTAACTTTGTTTCCACTCCATCCGTGCACGGCGACAGCTCTCTACAGTTGACTGCCTCAGGTGAAGGAAACGGTCAACAGCAAAAAGAAGCGAATTATATTTCCAGGGAAAAAACACAAAGCAGCCCGTCCGGGCAATCCGGTTCCGCAGTTAAAGTAAGCCGTCCGGAACATTCGCTTAACCCCAAATACACTTTTGAATCTTTTGTAGTAGGGGCATGTAACAAACTGGCTCATGCGGCTTCCCTGGCTGTCTCGGAAGCACCTGCCAGGGCTTACAACCCCCTGTTTATCTACGGAGGGGTAGGTCTGGGAAAAACCCACTTGATGCACGGCATCGGTCATTTTGTGCAGAAAAATCATCACCATACCAACGTCCTGTATCTTTCTACAGAAAAGTTTACCAACGAATTTATTAATGCTATACGAGACAATAAAACCGTTGACTTCCGTAATAAATACCGTAATATAGACGTACTTTTAATTGACGATATACAATTTTTGGCAGGGAAAGAACAGACCCAGGAAGAATTTTTTCACACATTTAACGCACTCCATGAAAACAACAAGCAAATAGTAGTTTCCAGTGATCGCCCTCCCAAAGATATTCCGACCCTGGAAGACAGACTTCGTTCCAGGTTTGAGTGGGGGCTTATCACTGATCTACATCCTCCCGACCTGGAAACCAGGATAGCCATATTAAAGAAAAAAGCTGTTTTAGAAGGGGTAAACCTTCCCAACGAAGTTATCAATTTCATTGCCACCAAAATAGAAACCAATATCAGGGAACTGGAAGGGGCCCTGGTAAGGGTAATGGCTTTTTCTTCGCTAAATAATGCACCTATAAGTCTGGAAATAACCAATGAAGCATTAAAAAATGTCATTGTGGAAAATAAGAACCATGCAACTATAGAAGGTATTATTAAAACTACAGCCCAGTATTTTGGAATTTCCGCAGAAGATATCCAGGCTAAAAAGAGGAGTAAGAATGTGGCTTTCCCCCGCCAGGTTGCCATGTATTTAGCCCGTGAATTAACAGAAAACTCCCTGCCTAAAATAGGTGAAAAATTTGGAGGAAAAGACCACTCTACCGTTATTCACGCTCATAAAAAGATAGTCAAGGAAATAAACAAAAATCCCGAAATAAAAGATATAATAGATTACCTTACCAGCACTATCCAGAGTAATTGATAATATAAACATTTACCTGTGGAAACATTTGTTTTTTTATTAACATGTGGATTAATAAAAGATATTGTGGAAGAAAGTACATTCTTGTCCACAAACCTGTCAATAAACATAAAGCCCACTAACGGCTTTATGTTAGAGTTATAAACAGGTTCAACAATTCTTATTATGATTACGATCTATATATATGTAATGTCTTATTAGAGTATTACTGTTAATAATTAAAAAAAGGGGTTTTTAAAAATTGATAATTAAAGATAAAAAGGAAAATCTTAACAAACAACTGGATATAGTTGAAAAGGCACTGCCCGGTAAAACAACTATGCCTTTACTGAATAATATTTTTTTACATTTACTGCCCGATAAAATAACATTTTTAACCACCAACCTGGAAATAGGGGTGAGGAGCACTTATAATAACCAGGGCGGATTGGAACTGGAGAACCAGGAAGGATCATTATTGCTACCTCCACGGATTATCGATATTATAAGAAACTTACCCCGCGAAGACGTAGAGATAGATATTAACCTGGAAAGCTTAAAAATGGAGGTAAGATCGGGAAGTGCCAGTTTTAAAATAAGCGGTATTACCCCCGAGGAATATCCTTTTTTTATTGAAAAAGAAGTTCCTGATAATTTTATGCAGTTTAGAGGCAAAGATTTAAAAGATCTAATTAAAAAAACTATCTTTGCAGTCTCTAAAGATGAAAGCAGGCCGGTTTTTCATGGCGTACTGTTTTCTATAAAAGAAGGTAATCTTAGTGTAATAGCTTCGGATACTTACAGACTGGTTATAAAAGAAATGGCTTTAGAGCAATGGAAAGCAGGAGATGCGGATTTTTTAATACCCGGCAGGGCCCTGCGGGAGCTGGTAAAGTTATTAGATGATGATTCTCAGGTGTATGTCTTTCCGTATGAAAACCAGCTGGCTTTTTCTTTTAATGGTATTTTCTTCTTTTCCAGATTGATTGATGAAAAATTTCCGGAAGTTAAAGGAGTTATACCCCGGGAAAGAGTATTGGAATGTACGGTGGGCAGGGAAGTTTTAGAAGATACTCTAAATCGTGCTTCCCTGGTAGTGGATCACGACACCCAGGCAGGAAAGATAAATGTAAGCGGCAACGAAATGGTAGTTAAAACGGTATCCGCTTCAGGAGAGATGGAAGAAAAGCTTCCTTTGTTAGATAAACAAGGAGAAGATATGGAGATATTTTTAAACGTGAGATTTTTACTGGAGGTTCTCAAAGTAATGGATAAAGAGAACGTATTGCTTTTATTCAGCGGAAAAGAATCTCCCTGTATAATGAAACAGGGAGATGATGATAGTTATCTTTACCTGGTGCTGCCCATTAAAATGGAATAACAGGAGGATGCTCTTGCATTTAATAGAAATAGATCTGTGCAATTACCGCAACTATCAACACCTTTGCTTTCAGCCCGCTCCTTGTATAAATTATATTTATGGGGAAAATGCCCAGGGAAAAACCAATTTTATAGAATCCGTTTATTATCTTTTGGGAGCTCATTCATACAAGACCCGGAATGAGAGGGAGTTGACCAGGTGGGGAGATAGTAATTTTAGAGTGAAGGGAAAAGTTTATTTTGAAAATGATAAGACTGTTAATTTAAGTGTTTATTATTCTTCTCCCTCTGAAAAAAAAATAAAGGTAAACGGGAGGGAAGTAAACAGAGAAGAATATATCTCCATGTTTCCCGTAGTTATCTTCCATCCGGAAGATCTTTTAATGATCAAGGAAGGTCCGGTATTAAGAAGGAAATTTTTAAACAGGGAGATCACCAGGATATATCCGCTTTACTGGAAGTATTTGCAGCAGTTTTATCGGGTATTGAACCACAGAAATAGCCTTTTAAAAAAATATCCGGTTAACCTTAAAGATCTGGAAACATGGGATGACAGCCTTATTTATTATGCCGGGAAGATAATATACCTGAGGATGGTCTTTTTAAATAAACTGCAGCAACATTTTTTTAATACTCACCAGGAGCTAACTTCCCGGAAAGAAGATATAAATTTGCATTATAACAGTTCGGTGGATCTGGACAGGGATTTAAATTATACCTCCAGGGAGCGGAGCGATGTAGAAAAAGAAATAAACGAGAAGTTAAAAAGAAAAATAATGAATTTACAAAATGAAGAAATTAAAAGAGGTTATACTTTAACCGGGCCACAGGTAGAGGATTTTACCCTGTATATAAACCAAAGAAATATAAAAAGATACGCATCCCAGGGACAGCAGCGCACTGCAATACTCTCAATAAAATTATCCCTTTATAGTTTATTGGAAGAAAATAATAAAAAAGCCATACTACTTTTAGACGACGTTTTTTCAGAACTGGATGAAAAGAGAAGGGAAACTGTTATAAATTTTATTGAAAGAAAACAGCTACAGTGTTTTATAACCGGTTTTGAAAAAAGCATAATTCCCAAAAAAGAAAATTTACCTTTATCCGTGTTTAATTTAAGAAACGGGGTCTTGGTTTATGAAAAAAGCAGGTAGTTTGATTGAAAAGGTATTGAAACAAAAAGGTTTGTATAAAACATACCAGTATCATTTGGCGGTAGAACACTGGAATGATATCGTAGGCGTGAAGATAGCTCAAAATTCCCAGGCGGTAAAAGTAGAAGCGGGTGTTCTGTGGGTAGCGGTAAAAAATTCTGTGTGGCTACAACACCTGACCATGCTTAAAGGAGAAATTATAAGAAAAGTATGCGGTTATACGGGAAATAATATTATTAAAGATATCTATTTTTTTCAAGGAAAAATAGAGGATAATATAGAAAATAATAAAACATCGAAAAAAAACAACATAAAGGAGGGTGCAACAGGGGATAAAGAATACACACTGGATTTAAAAGAGATTAACCGTCTACTGGAAAACATTCCACCGGAACAGAAGGAAATAAGAGAAAAAGTTCAATCTATTATTTTTAAAAAATACCGGTAGCAATTTTAAGATAACAATAATTTTTGTCATAATCCTGTTAATGTCAATTTTTAAGTTGAGTTATACAGGAAGGAGCAATATATGGTATACTTTACTAGTAAACCTTTACGGGAAAGGAGAGTTATGCTTTGTTTTTGCATATAGGAGATTCTCAAATAGTTCCAATAAAAGATATTATTGGTATTTTTAATCTTAAAAAACAGGATAGAGAAATAAACCGTCAGTTTTTGGAATACGCTTCCCCGGGAGGTAACATCAAAGAAGAGGATTACGATTACTATAAATCTTTTATAGTTACTACGGATAATATTTATTTATCGCCTATTTCCTCGGCTACGCTGGGAAAACGTAAAATAAAGTAAGCCAGTATTTACTAAGTCTACGAAAGAAAAGAAGTCTTGGGGGTTATGGTTAATGTCGGAAATAAACAACCTGCAGGAAGAAATGTACAACGCATCACAAATTCAGGTATTAGAAGGTTTGGAAGCGGTTCGCAAGAGACCAGGAATGTATATTGGATCCACTTCGGACCGCGGACTGCATCAGCTGGTTTTTGAAGTTATTGATAATAGTATAGATGAAGCACTGGCAGGATACTGTGAAAATATAACTTTAACTATCAGTGAAGATAATAGCGTTACCGTAAAGGATGACGGGCGGGGTATACCAGTGGAAGAACATCCTACTGCCGGACGACCTGCCCTGGAAGTAGTGCTTACCATGCTCCATGCGGGAGGAAAATTTAACCAGGAAAGTTACAAGGTAGCAGGAGGTCTGCACGGGGTAGGGCTTTCCGTAGTAAACGGGCTTTCCCGCTGGCTGGAAGTTGAAGTCAGAAGAGACGGGGTAGTTTATCGGCAGCTTTATGAAAAAGGAAAACCGGTGACTTCCATTGAAAAAAAAGGTGAAACTTCTGATTCGGGGACAAGAATATCGTTCCAGGCCGACGATACAATTTTTGAACATAACGAATACGATTATCATTTTATTGCTCAAAGATTAAGGGAACTGGCCTTTTTGAACCGGGGAATTAAAATAACGTTTATAGATGAAAGGACTTCCAGCAAAGAAGAATTTAAGTATGACGGAGGAATCGTTTCTTTCGTAGAATTTTTAAACGAAGGGAAAGAAGTCATTCCTCAAAAACCTATTTACCTGGCAAAGGAAAAAGAGGATTGTAAGGTAGAGATAGCTCTACAGTATAATACCGGATACAGCGAACAGATTTATTCCTACGCTAACAATATCAGGACGCATGAAGGTGGAACCCATGAAGCCGGGTTTAAAAGCTCGCTTACCCGCCTGTTTAATGACCTGGGGCGCAAGATGGGAATATTAAAGGACAGTCAGACTAAATTAAGCGGGGAAGATGTGCGGGAAGGCCTGACCAGTGTCATTAGTGTAAAAATATACGAACCTCAATTTGAAGGACAAACCAAAACCAAACTGGGCAACAGCGAAGTCAGGGGTGTAGTTGATAATGTTCTTTACGAAGAACTGGAAGTATTCCTGGAGCAGGACCCTGCTATAACAAGAAAGGTTATTGATAAAGCATTAAGGGCTTCACGGGCCAGAGAAGCCGCCCGCAAGGCAAGGGAGTTAACGCGCCGTAAAAATGCCATGGAGATCACCGCCCTGCCTGGCAAATTGGCTGATTGTGTATCCAAGGATCCTGCGGAAAGCGAACTTTTTATTGTGGAGGGTGATTCCGCGGGGGGATCTGCCAAGCAGGGAAGGGAGAGAAGAACCCAGGCTATCCTTCCCTTGAGGGGTAAAATTTTAAACGTGGAAAAGGCTCGGATGGATAAAATTTTATCCAATGAAGAGATCAGAACCATGATAACTGCTATAGGTACCGGAATAGGCGAGGAGTTTGATATTTCAAGGTCACGCTATCAAAAAATAATAATCATGACTGATGCGGATGTGGATGGCGCGCACATAAGAACTCTTTTGCTGACGTTTTTTTATAGGTACATGCCGGGACTTATTGATGCAGGATTCGTATATATTGCTCAGCCGCCGCTGTATAAAGTTAAAATAGGAAAGAAAGAGAAATATATTTATAACGAAGAAGAGATGGAGAAATACATGGAAGAAAACCAGGAGCGCAATTTAAGTATACAGCGCTACAAAGGATTGGGGGAAATGAACCCGGACCAGTTGTGGGAGACTACCATGTGCCCTTCGAAGAGGATTATAAAGAGAATAGAACTGGTGGATGCAGCCAGGGCTGACCAGATGTTGAGTATATTAATGGGTGACAAGGTAGAACCAAGGCGAGAATTTATTGAAGTAAACGCCCTGGAAGTTAAAAACCTTGATATTTAACGGGAATAACGAAGCGAAAGTTTAAAGCGAATTCTGAGTAGTATCCCCACACCCTGATCCTCTCACCGGTGGGGGAGGGAAATTAATGATTAATCAAAGGTATAATATAAGCAGGAAAAAATGGTATATAACTCAATAACCCTTGGAGGAGGTAAGAATGGCAGAAGAAAACCAGGATGCGTACCAGGTTTTACCGGTTAATTTACACGATGAAGTAAAGAGTTCATTTTTAGATTACGCCATGAGCGTTATAGTAAGCCGCGCTTTGCCTGATGTCAGGGACGGTTTGAAACCAGTGCACCGGCGGATTTTGTACGCCATGTCGGATATGGGTTTAACTCCCGATAAGCCACACAGAAAATCCGCCAGGATTGTAGGGGAAGTGTTGGGTAAATATCACCCGCACGGCGATTTATCCGTTTACGAGGCACTGGTTCGCCTGGCACAGGATTTTGTATCCCGATACCCGCTGGCGGACGGGCACGGAAATTTTGGTTCCGTGGACGGTGATCCACCGGCAGCCA
>CAYODA010000043.1:0-13271 GCA_964402625.1 uncultured Syntrophomonadaceae bacterium
TTAACAGGTTCTTGCCCAACTCTCCCACCCCGTTGGCTATAAAGTCATAGCGGAAATAAGAAGCCAGGTACAGGCGGGCCAGCTCCCGGTAAAACTCTTTTTGGGGCAGCTTGGTGGGAATAACGCTGTGCATAAGATCAAACAGCTCCCAGTTCCTGGTTATAAGCTTTTCTTTGTACTTCTCATAGAGTTCCGTGCCTGGCAGCGGAGTAAGTACCGAAAAAGTGGGCAGCTGAATTTTAAACTTTTTGATGTACTGGACCATCTTTTTGAAATCTTGCCGGTTAAACTGGGGGTCTACAATAAAAGAAGCCACTACACCAATCCCGTGTTTGTCAAGCAGTTCCAGGGCTTTTTCGTTGTTTTCGGTGGTATTCTGCTTGTTTACTTCATCCAAATCGCTGTCATCAATTTTTTCAAAACCTATGAACACCTGGGTTACGCCGGCTTTTTTAAGCCTGGGGAGTATTTCCGGGCTGTTTACTATAGAATCGCTCCGGGCCTGGATAGTTATATTTTTCTTAATTCCTTCGGCAATAAGCTTTTCTACTATTTCCATGGCGCGATTAAACTTAAAGAAGAAATTATCGTCACTGATAAGTACAAATTCTTCATCTATATCTGCCATATCTGCAACCACCCTGTCGGAACTCATGGAGCGGCACCTGCCCCGGTAAAATTTCCACACGCTGCAAAAGTTGCATCGATACGGACATCCCCGGGCTGTTTCCAGTACAGCCAGCGGTTTACGGAAACCAAGGAAATAGTGCTGGCGGTATTCCCTGGTAAGCTCCCGGGCCGGTCGGGGTAACTCATCCAGGTTGCCTATCAACTTTCGTGCGCCGGTAAACAACTGGTCTTCTTCCCTGTTTATAGCCAGACCGGGAATATTCTCAATTTCCCGACCTTCGGAAATACTTTCTACTACCTGGCGTGTGGTCACCTCTCCTTCCCCGATAACCACAAAAGATATGTTTTTGTCATAAAAATCACCGGGATTAAGTGAAGCGTGGTGCCCCCCTACAAATACTACAGCTTTATCGCTCCATTCTTTTACCTTTTCTGCCACAAACCGGGTGCGATATACATCAATGGTAAATGAGCAGCTAATACCGCACATTTCCGGCTGAAAATCATCCAGCACGCGTGCCAGGATTTCTTCATTTATAAAATCAAGTATCTTTACCTGGTGATCCGGCTTGAGGCTCCCGGCAACCAGTTCCAGCCCAAAGGGCTCTACCGTGGATACGTCGGACAGCCCTTTTCCGTTTCCGGTGCGGGGCTGCACCAGAAGAATTTTCACGGTTACTCACCTCGCTTTTTTGGTATAACCGCAACTGCCTGGTTCGTTAAGCCACTGTTTTTTTATTTTTAGTTTATACCCATGTATTTTATATATTCTTACTACCAATAACTACCGCGAAAAAGCGGTTGTCTGCTCCTTTGACAGAATTATTACTGACTATAGAATTTTTAAAAAACTTCTTGAGGTAAGTATATATTATTTCCAGGGTTTATGGCAAGCCTTCCGGAAGCATGGCTTGCCATTTAAAAGGCGGGCATAAACTGCAGCTATGCCCGCCTTTTAAACTCTGTTAGAGTACGTTTATTTTAGCCCCAGTCCTTTCCTTCTCTGCTTAATTTCCTGGAATAACAGGTTGGATGCACGCTGTGGGTCAGTTTCTACTATAAAGCAGCCACCAAACAGTTCCCTTGCTTTTTCCGTTAAAAGCCCGGTAACTTCTTCGCTGCCCAGTACCGGGGGGACTACTCCCACGTGGGTGGGCAGTCCTGCTGCTACCGCCCAGGTCCCAATAGAAATTGCTTTTTCCGCCATGGCTTCCGGAGCACTGGCCACCACCGGCAGTTTATCCAGGTCCACCCCGAGCCTGTCAGCCAGGGCAACAGCTACCTGTACGGCCCGGGAATTATCTACACAGGATCCCATATGAAGAATAAGCGGGAGAGGGCCTCCCAGGCCCGCCGCTTCTCCTACCGCGGATAAAACGGCCTTTAATCCTTCGCCGGCATATTCTTGAGTGGCCTCCGGCGTCAACAGGCCATGCCGGGCAAAAGCTCCTCCGCCGCACCCCGTGGCCAGGAGCAGCACGTTATTCCGTGCCAGCTCCCGGGCCATGGTCACAAAATTTTCGTCCTGGGTTACTTTTACGTTGTTACAGCCGGCAAAAAGGCATACTCCCTGTATATTTCCTTCAGAAATACTGTCCAGAAGAGGTTTTAAGGGATCACTTTTATCCACCTGGCCCAGCGCTCCCACGATTGCTTCCGTGGAAAAACCCGCATATACTTCGGTTTTGTTCGCCGGTATGTTTACTTTTTCCGGTCTGCGCTTCTTATAAGCCTCAATGGCCACCCGGATAATTTCGCGGGCGGATTCTTTGGCATTGGACTCATCCACTTCCATATGCCGCCCACCCTTCATTTTATCTATAGGCATGGTAGTTATTATTTCGGTATGGTAGCATTCTGATAGACTGGTAAGGGAGGGCATAACACACTGGTAATCTATCACCATTGCTTCGAGGGCTCCTGTAACTACGGCCATTTCCTGGGAAACGGAGTGGGTGGCCGGCGGAATCCCGTGCCTCATGAGAACTTCATTTCCGGTACAGCATATGCCTACCAGGTTTATTCCGCCGGGGGCGCCGGCTTTCTCGGCTTCTTCCTTCATTTCGCCGGTAACCTGCACAATTATATCGGAAAGAGCCGGGTTGTGCCCGTGCACGGCAATATTAACCGCTCCTTCCTTAATTACCCCCAGGTTAGCTTCGGTCTTTACCGGTTGTGGGGTACCGAAAAGCACATCAGAAAGGTCGGTGGCCATGTGGCAGCCCGTGTAATCCGCAATAGCACATTTCACCCCGGCCAGTACGAGGTTTACTGTTTCCGCATCCACCCCGTAATGGGTGCGGTGTAAGATCTCAGAAATCACGCTATCTATACCGGAAGGCACCACGCCCGAGTCTAACAGCTTTTCCACTCTCTCCCCGGTGATAGAAGTAGCCCCCCATATGCCAGGTTCTTCTTTCTCCGAAAACTCCTGCAAGGCAAGCCGGGCTACCTCTTGAGCTATATCCTCTTCTTTGCCGGAATCCACCTCCAGGCCAAGTTTTTCCGCCACGGATTTTAGTTTATTCCGGTCCTTTACCGGGTAATCCGGGTATTTTCCCCGGCTGGAGTTTAACAGAATGTGGGACAGGTGCTTGGCATGGCCGGCATGAGCGGCTGTTCCACCGGCAATGGAGCGTATCAAATTCCGGGCCACAATAACATCGGCATCTGCTCCACAAGCACCCTCGGTAGCCTCTTCGCCAAATGGATCTATCCGGCAGGGGCCCTGTAAACATATCTTACAGCAAACTCCCAGTGTACCAAAACCGCAACGCGGTTCCTGCTTTTGGTGCCTGTCCCAGATAGTATTTAACCCCTCTTTGTGGGATTGTTCCAGCATGTGCTGCACCGCCGGGTCCAGGCTATAAAGGGAATAATCCCGCCACGAATCTTTACGATTCACTTATAATCACCTCTTTTTAAAATTTCTGACTACCACCCGTCCATTTATTTGCTGATGCACGCCTCTTACACTTCTGGCACAAATTCACATATCTGCGCAGATCGTTTTCCGGATAATTTGAACTAAAAACGGCATCCACTTCTTGAACCAGTTGGCCGGTAAAGTGCTCCCTACCGCATTCAGGGCAGCGCACCATGCTCTTTTCGGCACCCCATGGGTAGACTTCTACCTTATCTCCGGAAACCCTAGTGTATACCGCACCCGTAGGACACACCTGGCTGCATGCCCCACATCCCGTACACTCCTCCGGGGGAAGGTGTAGGGGCGGTGCTACTTCCCGGTTTATCCCCCTGAAGGTAAAACTTATGGCATTTTTCCGCAGGGCTTCATTGCACGCCCTTACGCACAGGCCGCATAAAATACATTTTTCTTTTTCCTCTTCTCCTATATTGTCTTCACTCCCGGGTCTACCTTTCTTAGAACTGGCTTTCTCTTTTCCGGGTCCTTTTACCATCCTCTCTTCCGGTTCTACGCCGTATTCCTCTGCCAGCTCCCCGAGCACCTCCGCAGAAGGCACCCTGGCCAAAAGAAGCTTTATTATCATTTTTCTAAGTTTCACCACTTCCTCCGGGGAGGTGAATACCTCCATTCCCTCTTCCCGTACCGGGTAAGTGCAGGAAGTCACCAAATTCTCTTTTCTCCCCTCTTGCACCTGTACGGTACACAGCCTGCAGGAGCCGTAAGAAGGAAGCCCCGGGTGGTAGCACAGGGTGGGAATGCGAAATCCGTTAGCTTTTAATAATTCAAGGAGGTTTTCCCCCTGCCGGGCCTCTATTACCCGGCCGTCCACGCGAATTTTTAAACAAGATTGCTGCAGCAACTCTCTCCCTCCTTCATTCCACAACCACCGCATCATGGCGGCATACTTCACGGCATATCCCACACCGGTTACATACAGAAAGGTCTATGGTGTGAGGCCGGTTCTTTTCCCCGTAAACCGCACCTGCGGGGCACTCCTGCAGGCACCTGCCGCATCCGTTACAGTTGTCTTCATTTATGTAATAGCTTATTAGATCCCGACAAACCCCGGCACGGCACTTTTTATCCACCACATGTTCCCGGTATTCTTCCATAAAATAATTAAAAGTTGTCAGTACGGGATTGGGAGCCTGCTTTCCCAGGTTGCAAAAGGCCCCATGCTGCATGGTGCGGGATATTTCCCGTACCATGCTCAGATCTTTTTCTTTTCCTTCCCCCCGCGTGATACCGTTCAATAGCTCCAATAGCTGCCTGCCTCCTTCCCGGCAGGGAACACACTTACCGCAGGATTCTTCCTGGGTAAAAGAAAGAAAATACCTGGCCACGTCAACCATGCACGTTTCTTCGTCCATGACTATCATTCCGCCGGAGCCCATCATGGAGCCGACTTCTTTCAGGCTCTCGTAATCCAGGGAGAGCTCCATCATCCCTGCCGGTATACAGCCGCCGGAAGGCCCTCCCGTTTGAACAGCTTTCAGCTTTTTGCCGCCGGACACACCTCCTCCTACGCGGTAAACCAGGTCCTCCAGGGAAGCCCCCATGGGTACCTCTACCAAGCCGGTATGGTTGACTTTACCGGTAAGGGAAAAGATCATGGTCCCTTTGCTGTTTTCTGTACCAATCCCCGAGAACCAGTCTGCTCCTTTGTCAATAATATGGGGCACGCTTGCCCAGCTTTTTACGTTATTTAGCACGGTGGGTTTTCCCCACAAGCCCCTCTCGGTATTACGGACGTATTTATCGCGGGGTTCCCCTGTTTCCCCTTCTATAGAAGCTATTAAGGCACTGGATTCCCCGCAAACAAACGCACCTCCGCCGCGCTTTACTTTGACTTCAAAAGAAAAATCCGACCCCAGGATGTTTTCTCCCAGCAGACCATACTCCCGGGCCTGCCGCAAGGCTTCGTTAAAACTTTTTACTGCTAAGGGATACTCGTACCGGATATAAATGTAACCTTCGCGTGCTCCAACTGCGTACGCCCCCAAAAGCATCCCTTCCAGGACCAGGTGTGGGTTCCCTTCTACCAGGGTCCGGTCCTGAAAACACCCCGGGTCACCTTCATCGGCGTTGCATATTACGTACCTGGCCTGCTCCAACTGCTGCCGGGCTGCTTCCCATTTTCTGCCGGTGGGAAAGCCGCCTCCTCCTCTGCCCCGGAGCTCAGCAGCTTTTACTTCTTCCAGAACTTCAACAGGCCTCATTTCCTCCAGTGCCTTTTGAAGCCCCCGGTATCCCCCGACTGCCAGGTAATCTTCCAGGCTGAAAGGATTTATTTCCGCGTTGTTTCCCGTAAGCATCCTGTGCTGATAGCGGTAAAAGGGGATGTTCTCCTGGAGGTAGATTCTTTCCCCGGTTTCTTTCTCCAGGTAGAGCAGATCTTCCACTACTTCTCCGTTTTTAACTGTATTATCCAGTATGCGATCTACATCCCCCTGCTCTACCTTGCAGTAAAAAATCCCGTCGGGTTTAACCAGTAATACGGGGGCCTGCTCACAAAATCCCAGGCAGCCGGTTTCTTTAAGGGATACTTCCTTATCCAGACCGGTTTTCTCCAACTTGTTGCGGATAACCCGGGCAAGCTCATTCGCTCCTACAGCACTGCAGCCCGGACCGCAGCATACGGAAATAGTTTTACGGTACAGTTTCTTCCTGGATTTTATATCGTTTCTCAGCTTATCCAGATCAGCGCTCCATTTAATTTTATTCATACTTTTTTCTACCCTCTCTCTCCAGCAAATTTTCTACCTGGTTAACCGTAAGATTGCCCCGGTACTGCCCGTTAACGGTAACCAGCGGGCCTATGGCACAGGCCCCCAAACAGTTGACGGTTTCCAGGGTAAAGTTCCCGTCCTTTCCGGTCTCCCCCGGTTCCAGGTTTAATTTGCGGGATAATTCATTTAAAATCCGGGGAGCCCCTCTTACGTGGCAGGCTGTTCCCATGCACACCTGTATTTCTTTTTTGCCGCGGGGTATCAAGGAAAAACAACTGTAAAACGTTACCACACTGTATAGCTTGTTTAGGGGAAACCCCAGTTCTTCGGCACAAATTTGCAGCGCTTCTGGAGGCACGTAGCTAAACTCTCCCTGGATTTCCTGAAGCAGGGCAATATGATCTATCTCTTCTTGCTGAGCGTGTTTCCTTATAATACTTTTCACTTTATTTTCCATTTGCGTTTTCTTTTCTTTAAACTCACTGTTCATTTTGAGTGGCAGAGCCGCGAGTTTCCAAAAACTCTACCATAAATTCCCTCCTTTTGGTTTTACTTAGCTCTTCCGGCGGGATAAAACTTATGGCACCAGTAGGACAACCGCCAACACAGGCAGGAAGATCGTCTCCTGTTTCCATACAAAGATCACACTTAAATATTTTTTTATCGTCGCCGTGCAGGAAAATAACTCCAAAAGGACAGGCTATAATACAGTATTTGCAACCAATACATTTTTCCTGGTTCAAACTGACCATTTGTTTTTCTTCATCCCTGGAAAGCGCCCCTGTCGGGCATACCCCGGCGCAAGGAGGATCTTCACAATGGCGGCACTGTAACGGGAAAGCGTTTTCTCCAGTGCTCTCTACAAAAATTCTCTTGGCCGGACGTGGAAATTCCCAGATGGCCTGGTAAATGCTGCGACCATAGGAATGAGAGAGAGCACACTCCAGTTCACAGGTTCTGCAACCCATGCACTTCTCAATATCCACAATTATTAATTCATTCTCTCCCAAACTTACACCTCCTTTCTGTATATTTCGACATTTTTGTTTATTCTAAATCTTCTACAAGGTTGTTTGTTTTCCTCCTCTAAACTATAATGACTGCTGCTCAGAAAATAACTTCCAGGAAGGATTTCTGGCATTTTTGCAGAAATTTATAGTATAAGAAAATGATACCCGTTCTGGACAAATTCATCACCTCAGGAGGTAGTAAATCAATGTATTCTAACAATAATTCCGCATATGACATAATTACCGTTATCCTGCTAGTATTTATTACAACTTTTTTTGTAGCCGCAGGATGCGGCAACAACAACCAGGAAACAGGAGAACAGACTCATCAGCAGGAACAGGAAGAACAAAAAGAACCGGAAGGCGACCGGGAAAAGATTACCGAAGAAAATGGAGAAAATGAGGCAGAAAAAGACGATGACAACGGAAATGATAAAAATAATAAAGAAGATGAACCGGAAGAAAGACAGCGGGAAGGCTTTTATATGGTCAACAACACCTTGAAATACAATGGAATAGACCTTTTCCAAAAAGATAAAAAAGAACTCACGGAATTCCTCGGGGAACCCGAGAGCATTGATCACTTCCGTGGTTCAGAGCTTTACACTTATAAAGAAGAAGATATAATGGTAGGCGTTGACCCCTACGAGGATAATGTCAGGGCACTATATTGCACTTCGGGAGAAATATTTGATTTTAACACAGGCATGACTTTTAAAGAAATTGAAGAAATACTGGGAAAACCGGACATATATTACTATGATGAAGAAGAGTTTCAAGAGCATGTGGTAATGTATAACCTGGAAGGTTATACCGTGCGGATATTCGCAGAAGAAAAAGATGCAGCCACCAGCTACGTGCAGATTCAGAAGCAGGAATAGAGCGTAAACGCTCACACCAGCTTTTTAACAGAGGAGAAACCATTGGATAGACGTATCATAAGCGGTTTAAAAGTAAAAGTTCATACCGGGGAATATCGCCCTCCTATTACCGGGAGAATCTCTATTATCAGGGAAAATAAGATACATGTAGCCCTGGACAAACCGTCAAACATGGAACTTAGTGGAAAAATTACGGTAGAATTAAATGTGGACACGGATGCTGCACACCTGTTTACAGCAGGAATAGAATCCGTTCTCAAGTTAGGTGACACTACCCTGGTACTACAAGAACTCTCGGAAGTTTACCGCCAGCAGCGCCGGGAATTCGTCAGGGTGCCTACTTCCATAGATGTAAAATGTCATAACGTTAAATACGATAGAAAGATTAAAAGTGTTATTTTGAACATCTCCGGCAAAGGAGCTTTGCTTTGCACCAGGGAGCCGCTGCGCACAGGGGATATTGTAAAATTAAAATTTACCCTGCCGGTGCAAGAAAAGTTTAACCTGCAGGTAGACGGAAGAGTAGTAAGGGAAGCAGAGGAAGCTGTAGACGGCACTCCCTGGGATTATAAGTACGGGATTGAATTTGTTAGAATTCCTGCAACACAGCAGGATAAAATCATAAGTTATGTTTTTCGGGAGCTTACCAAAAGGAGAAAAAAACAAAAGGAAAGTTCTTTTAAATAGTGAAGGAAAATACAACCGATTCTAAATATTAAACAGGGTCTTGACCACCACAGTGGCATCTTCACTAACCACCCGGTAATAAACCTCCGCCCCCCTTCTATCTCCATGCACGATCCCCATATCACGCAGACGGGAAAGGTGCTGGGAAATAGTTGACTGGGAAGTTTCCAGGCAGTGCTGTACCGTAGAAACGTTACTCTCCCCCCTGGTTATCAATTCCTTTACAATGCATAACCTTACGGGATTAGAAAGCACTTTCAGCAATGATGCTTTTTGGTAAACCTGATAAGTTGCATCAATCTTGTTTTTCACTTCATTCACCCTGCTCCATTTTATCATGATATTAAAATATGTCAATGTCTTGCTTTCCCGGGCATGCCTGCCCTCTTTCTAAACTCCAAACTTGATTTATCTCTACCGCCTATCACCTGTAACTACTATATACTTCCCCCATGTATTACCACTAGTGCCTTAGCCCTCATGATTCGATGGTGTTAACATAACTATATATATCACCGGTATAAATAAAATTTAGCAGGTTTGTAGACGTTTTCTGTTCCCTTGCCAATAGGAAATTACCTCTTTACAATAAGTTAACATAATACTATTGAGAGGAGTATTCTTTATGATTCTTAAACCCCAAAATACCCTTCTTGTTTTACTGCTAACTGCATTATTTTTTCTATCTTCTTTTTACTTTAGTAGCAACAATAACACAACCTTTGCGAGGGACAAAAAAGATGACCAGCCATTACAAGGTGTTACCGTGGCCGTAGACCCTGGCCATGGAGGTTACGACCCCGGAGCCGTTGGCGTAACCGGAGTACAAGAAAAAGAGGTAGCTTTAAAGGCTTCTTTCAAACTGGCAGAACACCTTCAAGAACAGGGAGCAAAGGTAGTATTTACCAGAGATTCCGATTACAATCCCGGTTTTTACCCGAGGGTTAACCTGGCACACCGCGCAGGAGCAGATGTCTTTATAAGTATTCATGCCAACCACCATCCTGATCCGGGCATTTCAGGTGTAGAAACGTACTTTTACAGCTGGGGAAATTTTGCACTTTCCAGCCGAAAACTTGCCCGGCTGGTTCAAGATGAAATGGTTAGCTACTCGGGGCTACGTGATATAGGCATCCAGCACGGAAGCTTCTACGTTATCCGGGCACCCCAAATGCCCTCCATACTGGTTGAACTCGGTTTTTTAAGCAATTATCACGATGAATCCCTTTTAAAACAGGATTCCTACCTGGAAGGACAGGCGCGGTCTATAAGTAACGGCTTAGTTGAGTACTTTGCAAATTAGTTGATAACCTCCCCCGGATTACCCTCTAAATATCATGATACATCTTTCTTCCTTTACTTGAATTGTCGTTATTGCAAACATAAGGGTGGAGAAAACCGTGAGATGAAAAATTATAACATCGTGGTTTTCTCCCCAGGGTCTGGTGAAGGTATTCACTTTTTAAGGAGCCTCACACCTGACTTTGTCCATTTGCACATAACCGTAGATATAGTTTATACTAAAACAGTAATCTTGATGGGTATTCCTGGAGTTAAAACAGGGAGGTTGGCAATGAATAAAACAGTGGTACAAAAGTTTGGGGGAAGTTCTCTATCTACCCTGGAGCATATTCGCTCCGTGGCAAGTAAAATTAAACAAACCAGGGAAAGCGGAGCTTCAGTCGCAGTAGTAGTTTCAGCCATGGGCGGAGAAACCGACCGTATGCTTGAAATGATACACCAGCTTAACCAGGATCCCCCGGGCAGGGAACAAGATTGTCTGGTAGCTACAGGGGAACAGGCCTGTGCCGCCCTTATGGCGGCTGCCCTGGAAAACCTGGGTTGTCCTGCCCGTTCATTTCTGGGTCTGCAGTTACCCCTTCATACCGATGAAGCTCATACCAGGGCACGAATTGCCAGCCTGGAAGGAGAAAGAATTAAAAAAGCACTGGATGAAGGCAACGTCGCTGTTGTAGCCGGTTTCCAGGGAATTAACTACGAAGGAGATATAACCACCCTGGGTCGCGGTGGCTCGGACACTACTGCCGTAGCCCTTGCCGCAAGCCTAAAAGCTGATGCCTGTGAAATTTATACCGATGTAGACGGGATCTACACGACCGACCCAAGTATTTGCCCCCGGGCCCAACACCTGAAACGTATTACTTACGAAGAAATCCTGGAACTTGCCGGGCTGGGAGCCAAGGTACTTCAGAGCCGCTCGGTAGAGCTGGCCCGCAAATTTTATGTACCCCTGGTAGTAAAATCTTCTTTTGGAGGTAGCAGGGGGACCTGGATAGTTAAGGAGGAGGATGTAGAAATGGAGAGTGCCGTAGTTTCGGGTATTACCCTGGACCGCAACGAGGGAAAGCTAACTGTAATAAAGGTGCCGGACAGGCCCGGGATTGCACACAGCGTTATCTCCCCGCTGGCAGAAGCATCAATTAACGTGGATATGATCATCCAGAATGTCAGCAGCGAAGGATATACTGATTTTACTTTTACTGTTCCCGCGGGAGATTTGGAACGTGCCAGGGAAATAGTAGAAAAAGAAGCCCAAAAAATCGGTGCCAGGGAAGTAAGATCCAATGATGCCATAGCCAAAGTTTCCGCCGTGGGAATCGGGATGAAAAACCACCCCGGCGTTGCCGCCAAAATGTTTCAAACCCTCTCCCATGAAAACATTAACATACAGATGATCAGCACTTCGGAAATCCGTATTTCCTGTGTAATTGACAGCAAATACGGTGAACTGGCCGTCAGGGTGCTCCATCAAGCATTCGGCCTGGACAAAGAGAATTAAAACTTTTGAGATATTTTTCTATTAATTGGAAAACACCATAGTAAATAGAAGGAGGAAAAACATGAGTGCAAAACCATCAGTAAAACCTAAAGATCCCAACTTTTCTTCGGGGCCCTGCGCCAAATACCCCGGGTATTCCCTGGAAGATTTAAAGGACGCCCCCCTGGGGAGGTCCCACCGCAGCAAGCTTGGTAAATCCAAGCTTAACCTGTCCATTCAAAAAACAAAAGAAATCCTGGGTATCCCGGAAGATTACCTGGTAGGAATAGTACCTGCCTCAGACACCGGAGCCATTGAGATGTCCATGTGGAATCTACTGGGTGAACGAGGGGTCGACGTAGTCTATTTCGACGCTTTCGGTAAAGCATGGGCAGACGATATTGATAAACAGCTTAAGCTGGAAGATGCCAGGTATTTTTCGGCAGATTACGGCTTTTTACCGGACCTTAAGGGGCTGGATTTCGACCGCGACGTGGTATTTACCTGGAACGGCACTACCAGCGGAGTAAAAGTACCCAACGGGGACTTTATCCCGGAAGACAGGGGTGGACTCACCCTCTGCGATGCCACTTCCGCTGTCTTCGCCATGGAAATACCCTGGGAAAAACTTGATGTAGCCACCTTCTCCTGGCAAAAAGTGCTGGGCGGAGAAGCCGGCCAGGGCATGCTTATAATGTCCCCCCGTGCTGTTCACCGTCTTGAAAACTATGAACCTTCCTGGCCTATCCCCAGGATATTCCAGCTAAAAAAGGAGGGCAAAATCAACCAGGGTATATTTGAAGGCTCTACTATAAACACCCCTTCCATGTTAAGCAATGAAGACTACCTGGCTGCTTTAAGCTGGACAGAATCCATAGGAGGGCTTTCAGCTTTAATCCGGCGAAGTGAAGACAACCTGAAAGCAGTAGAAGATTTTGTTAACAGGAACGACTGGGCTGAATTTCTGGCAGAAGATGCTTCAATACGCTCCAATACCAGCGTCTGTTTAAAAGTTAATATACCGGAGGAAAAGAGGAAAAATATTATTTCCCTCATGGAAGAAGAAGGGGTGGCGTACGACATTAACTCCTACCGGGATGCACCTCCCGGGCTGCGCTTCTGGTGCGGTGCAACCGTTGAAAAAGAAGACCTGGAGATAGCCATGCAGTGGTTGGAATGGGCTTACAGCCAGGTATAGCCAAAATATTTTTATTATTTCAGGGTTCTTGACACCATGTCCAAACTCCGTTAAAATATACTCGTGCCAGGGAGATGCTGCAGGTTAAGTGCCTGCAGCACTCACCTTAAAAGAAAATATCATGGAGAGGTACCCAAGTTGGCCAAAGGGGGCAGACTGTAAATCTGCTGGCATACGCCTTCACAGGTTCGAATCCTGTCCTCTCCACCACCAAGGTCCCACATTTAAGTGGGACCTTTTAATTTTATTCTTAAACTCGGGTGGGAGGAGCTAAATGCGCTCGCCCGCATCTTTACCAGCGGGGATTTTCCTGACCCGGTTTTTTTACATAACAGCCCCTCAGAATTTCAACAACATATTTTGCTTTTAAAAAATTTTTTGTTTTTGTAGGATGAAAACTTTTCAATATCTCTTTTCTCTTTTCTCTTTTC